>DATKXL010000123.1:0-13031 GCA_035529055.1 Bacteroidales bacterium | reverse complement strand
CCGACATCTTCACCGGATGCATGAAGGCATGAATTGGGATATTTGTTTTTATAATAGGTCAGATTGGGGGTCGGTACCCTGCTAATAACATCAGCAACAGAACCGTCGCCTATTCCCCAACCATCGAGGATCATCAGAAGTGTTTTTTTGGAATTCATATTTAAAGTCTGTAAAATGTTTATTGTCTTTTCTCCCCCCTGGGGGAGATCCTGCGCAGCAGGAGAGGGGTATCTATAACTTTCGAAGATTCCTATGACGCCCGGAAAGCGGGATTCCCTCCAGTCTTTAGGCCTACCTAATTTCCCTTATCCTGATAATACGATCGAGATCAGCACAGGTCTTTTCGTACTCGATATCTCTACCCACATAGGACAGCCACTCCTCATTCGTGAAGTTCCTTGTTACAAAACCGCATACCTCACCTGCAAGCAGATCAGCATAGGTAGGACGACCAATAAGATTATCCGGACCCTCACTGGTCCCGGAAATAATCATCTGCCCATCGGGACTGAATTCCATTGTTATAACCAGACCCTGATTATCATTAAAGCTTATCGGAAGATTTGTCAGATCCTGAGTGTCCCATAGCTTGAGAGTCCCGTCATTGCCCGTAGTTGCCATTTGCAGCAGCCTGGTGTTGAAGCGTATATCGTTGACCTCCGCGGCATGAGCCCTGATTTCTGAAATCCTTTTTTTACCGGCAATATCCCAGAGTTCAACATTCCCGTCAGTGTATCCTACTGCAAGCAGATCGTCATCTGGTTTGAATTTTAAGGTTTTTATTATCCGGCCGGCTGATTCAATCCTGAATCTGTCAGCGGATTCTTCGGGATTCCAGACCATGGCTCTGCCCTCATTGCTGACACCTGCGAGATATTTGCCGTTCGAAGAGAGATCAATTGATGTGATCTGCATCATGTCGGTTGAGATGTCTTTTGAAGTTCTTACCGAAAGATCCCATTTAAGCACCTTGCCATCAAGAGCTGCAGAATAGAGGTAATCGCCATCGTATGAGAAGACAAGAGATTTTATGCTGCCGGTATGACCCTTAAGTTCATATCCTGTTTCATTTCCTTTGACCGGCACCATCCTTATCCCTGCATTCTGCCCTCCTAAAGCCAGCCAGCTTGCGTCAGGACTGACAGCCATAACGTCGATGATCTCTGAACCTGAATATACAACCTGCAGGCTTTGTTCTTTACTGTCGAGATTCCATTTGAAAACCTTGCCATCGGAACCTGAGGTGAAGAATTCTCTCTTCCCGGGAACAAATGCAATTTTCTTTATTTCACTATCGTGACCTTTAAAGCTCTTATAATTAGTGTTACCATATATCCTGGCAACATTATAAAGTCCGTGATAAATATCAGGATCATTTTTCAATCCTCTGTTTTTCTGATTAAAGAGATACGCCTGATAGGAAAGAAGAGTTTGCAGATCCTTTTGTCCCTGCATCTGCAACGACCGGAGCGACATTGATTTTGCCACTGAGATCATCCTCTGTCGATGAGTTTCATTCTTTTGTTCAAGAGCTACTTTCAGGTCCATATCCGAACTTATCCTTGCCTGTAAGACTGAATCGAATTGCTTCATTGTGACATTGCGGATCTGCCTTGCCTCGGCGGCCTCTTTCTCAGCCTGGTATCTTTGATTCTCGGAGTCTTCCAGCAGACGTCTGGCTTCCATCTCTCTGGCAGCTGTCATATCTAAGATCGCATCAGCTTCAACGGATCTTTTTAAAACATGTGCAGCGTATTCCTCGGCCACAAGTTTCTCCGCTGATGCTTCCGCCTTTTGCCGCTCTGCCTCTTTTCTGCGACTGTCTGAAGCAAATTTCCCGGCAATGGCAAATATCATAAACAAGGCAGTCAGCAATGCTACCCCGCCAAGAACAGAAGTCAATATCCTGGTTCTTCTCAATCTTAATTTATGCAATCTTGCCTTCCTCTCCTCAGCCTCCAGAAACTCCTTTTCACTGCTCCTGAGGTAAACCATTGCTCTTTCAAAAGCCGGATTATACCTTTGTGCCCAGGAGAGAGTCGGTTTTTGTTGCTCCCGCCAGTTTAGCGCCAGTTGCAGGTCGGGTTGCTTTAAAAGGGGTGCTTTCCCCTGCTGGTACATTGCCGATGCTTCGGAAAGACGTATGTACATCTGAACAGCAGCGGCCTCTTCATCGACCCAACCCTTAAGACGATCCCATAAATGGATAAGGCTTTCATGCGACAGGTCAATCACGGAGTCATCATTAAGCGGGATAGTATTACGGGGTGTAATAAATGATACGGAAGGATCCCTGAATTTATCTATTACTCCGGTCAGTTCTTCCTTCGTACAATGAATCGCTGACCTTATAGTCAGAATTGTTGCAGGACGGCGAATTCCCCTGTTATCGGAACTTTTTCCCGTTATTGTTTTGAACAGTTTTACACAGATCTCTTCCCCTTCGGGGCTCAACTGCTCATAGACTTCATTGGCATGACGGGACATAGCTTCGGTCATAGTCCCGATTGAAGAATAATCAGTATGATTTATTGGTCTTGATGGCTCGTCAAGCTCCTGCCAAAGCGTCCATGTCCTCATAAGAGCATGCTGAAGCACAGGAAGCTGATCAGCCTGATCGCTGATATCCTCAAGGATGGTATTAACAAGTCCGGGATCAATTTTTGCTCCGGCATACTCCACAGGGCCCTCAATCACTTCCCGATAGTTTTCCGCACTCATCCGTGGAACCAGAAAGTTACTACTATTAATGAGCTGTGTAAATCCTTTATAATGTGCACATTCTGCAATAAGATCAGACCGCATCGCAACAACGATGAATATATTCCTGTTATCGCGTGTTAAAGTGTTAATAAGAAGATTAACAAATCCGGATGTACCCCGATCAGGTGTCGCTTCGGAACCATATCTGAAAAGCTCCTCAAACTGGTCAACAAATATCAGAAGCTTTTCACTGGTCTTAATGGAAAATGCTTTAAACAGTTCAGCTATTCCATCGGGATTTTCTTTAAGCAAAGACAAAATTGTGTCTTTTTCCGCTTTTTTCTTTTCCGGGAGGAGAATTTTCTCAACTAACTCATCAGCAAGGTTTTCAAACGGATCAATCCCCGGTCTGAATGAAATGATTTTCCAGGCTGCGGCGCCCCTGGTGGCCAACTTCCTCACCTTTGGCATAAGTCCGCAATGGATCAGCGAAGATTTACCACTTCCAGAAGCTCCGATAACTGCGATAAATCTGTTATTTATAAGCTTCTCAAGAATCTCTTCACTTTCCCGTTCACGACCGAAGAACAAATCACTCTCATCAGGTGTAAATGGCCGTAATCCCGGGAAAGGATTAATTTTTTCAATTGGTTTATTTAAAGAAGCCATAAATAATTAAGGATTATTCTTCATTATTATCTATATATTTAAATATCTCATAAGATCTTTCAGGATACTGAAAATGGAATTCTTCAATTGCACTGAATGAAATGATATATGCGAAGGTACCGTGAGTCTTCAGATTGAATCCTTTAATCGTCAGGTCAGTCCCTTCATGGACAACATAAACCATCGGAATTGGATTTTCTTCTGACATCAGCCATAGAATATTCCCTCCCTGCAATGAGGCAATCTCATCTTTTACATTCGCGATAAATAACAGTTTAACTGCAAGGCAAAGCAGATCCTCTTCCTGAATTTCAGAAAAACATGACTTCAGGAATCTGACTTTCTCAATTAATAATTCATCTTCACCTGCTTCACCGCTGATAATTTTATCAAGTCGTTGTCTTGTCTGTTCAGGAATTCTTTCAGAGGCTAACTTATATAATTCCTTCCCTGATCGTGCAATCAGCCGCGCAGCCTCTTCCTGAAGTATTTCTTCGGGACTGAAAAGCAGAGCAACAACCGATTCGGCAAGATCTTCATCATCGATTTCCGCAAGATTCCTGAGAGTACAAACTTTAGTCCAGATATTAATAAGGTTATAATCACGGTTTATCAGATCCTCTAAAAGCTCTTTATATTTTGGTATTTCAACAGGGAAATATCTGTTAAGCCTTGTCAGGATTTTCTTATCTGATCCGAAATCATTCAGCATATCAAATTTCGGTTTCTGAGAGTCAAAGAAAACGATCTCAACCATTTTCCTGATAATTCCACTATTATCGTCCTCTTTTCTTCCCCCCTCATTAGCAGATCTGGCAGGAGTTTGAGATTCCGGCATTATATACAGAAGATTGAAAATAAATGCTTTCCATCGGATAAATTCATTATCCATCTCCCTGAAAAGAAGAGTGTCAATATTCTTATCCAGACACATTTTTGCAGATATGATCCAGGTCAGTAATCCGAAGGTATCATAAATAAGCTTCTTAAGTCTGTCACTCTCATTATCTGGTGCTTTAAAGTTACAATCCACAAGAAAGCCAAGGGCAGTCTCTTTTATTTTTCGTGAATTTGACCATATCCTTGAGAAAAGAAATTCCGAATTTTCTTTAGTACAGGTTTTTCCTAAAATTCTCAGAATAGTTCTGCTGGTGTTAATATTACCTGATGAAGCAAGATAAAACCGCCGGAGTTCATTTCCCGCTTCGCTTCCAAAACTCTGAAGAACAAAAAAGGCATCCCCCTCTAATCCCTGAATATTAAGACATTCGCAAACCTCAAGTAACAGGTCGCTCATTCTGAATTTATTTATCAGGTAAAGAGCCAGCCTTTTGAGTTCAGGAGACTTGTCCCTCAGAAGTCTCAATACTTCACTGGTTTGAGGATATCGTTCACCTGAAAATAATATTCTGGCATTAATAACCTTTTCCTCTTCACTCTTTATTCCTGAATGATTGTCAGTTGTTTTGCCGGCATGATACTGATCTTCAATTATTTCAGTTACTTCTGATGACCTCTGCCGGATGCTTTCGTCATACTTTGGATCAGCAGCTATTTTTTTCAGGGCAGGGATCAGGTTAATATCGTGGTTAACACGGGCATATTCAACTATCTGTTCCGCCAGCCATCTGCCTGGAACATTATCCAGAACTGATAATTTGCCCGTTATCAGATCATAATAGCAGGATCTGAATAATACTTTAGCTGCAAATTTTCTCTTCAGAGTACTTAAATCGAATGATTTATTTAATGCAATTGATTGTTCCGCGGGGGGTGTAATCAGCCTGTTTTTCATAAACCTGGCACTATTAAATAAACATCCTAAAATTAAGAAAATAAAATCAATAATCAGTGCAATATTGATTTCTTAACTACGCTGAGTAAAAATGTGCTGTCACCGTATAAACCATCAATAATAATCTCCGCCCGGTTATACCAATGTTCACGTTCTGCAAGTTTTTCTTCAATATAATCCTGCAATTTATCATTACTGATATTCTTAAGTAACGGTCTTTCAGCTGACGAACGGGAGAGTCGGTTCTTTAGCTGTTCTGGTGTCATTTTCAGATATATGGTCAGACCTGTCCTGAGCATATGGCTCATATTATCGCCGAAACAGGGAGTTCCCCCGCCTGTTGATACGACTGTATTTGTTTCAGGTTCAAGATTTTTCAGAACCCTGGCCTCAACTTCGCGGAAATATTCTTCACCGTGGACTGAAAAAATTTCAGGGATTTTCATTACAGTATATTCTTCTATTTTTCTGTCCAGATCGATGAATGACCATTCAAGATCTGAAGCCAGTTTTCTCCCTGCAGTTGATTTTCCGCTCCCCATAAAACCGATAATATATATTTTGCAGAGTGCTGTCATTATAATTCCAGCTTCATCTGAGCAGGATCTGAGTGACTGCCCGGATGTTTAGGTACTTCATTATCCTCTTCTGATATTTTATTAACCACTGTCTCCTTTTTTACGACCGGTTCTATTTCCTGTATATTGTCCACCACGAAGCTTGTCAGTCTCTTACCTTTAGCCTTATAACTCTTAACTCCAATGAATTCGGATACCACAATTATTTCGTTCTCGCGGTCTTTATGTTTGCCTCCGAAGTGAATCTCAAAACGCGGATATTCAACTTCCGTTATACTAATAAGCTTCGATTCGGGATGCTCATTGATGAAACATTGCGGTTTTTCCGACTCTTCGATTGTGAATCGTTTAACATAATAAAATTTCTGTTCTGCATCCCAGTAAACAGTCGAGTAAACCGTTCCGGGACGGAATTTCTCTATAATCAGAATGTTATCTTCAAAATGGCTCGATAAATCAAAACCTGCAACTCTGAATAAGCCGTTTTTTGTGATCACCAGGATTTTATCGTCAGCACTGAATTCCCCAAGGAAAATTCCTCTGCCATCAACATTGAGCCTGAAAACAGCATCATCGAACCAGATCTTTCTGCCTCCCAGCGTAGATAAACCCTTTTCTTTCAGGCTTACCTTGTGAACTGCATTTTTGGTGAGGATATTACCCATTGAGGATTTTCCTTTTATATTCAGGCTCCCGAAATCAAATTCAAAAACAAGCTTCTTCAATCTTGCTTTGGGCTTATGGTGAACTTTTATTACCTCAGCCTCGCCATTAGGATTAGCGCTGAAATATATTATTTTCGAACCGGGGGTGCCCCTTGTCATATTATACTCTTTATCGCGGGTGAGGCCAGTTATTGCACATCTCTTTGCAAGCAGCGGACCATCTTTACCATCCTGATATACAATGTTGTAAATTGTCCGTTCGTCATTTTTCAGGAAGACCTGCGCGTATAGAATATCATTCCCTACAAAAACCTTTTCGGCCACTTTAGTTATCAGATAACCTCCATCTTTTCTAATGACAATTATATCGTCAATGTCGGAACAGTCGCAAACAAAATCATCTTTTCTAAGACTTGTTCCTATAAATCCCTCCTTAAAATTTATATAGAGTTTTGCATTGTTTGCCACCACTTTAGTAGCAAGAATAGTGTCAAAACTCCTTATCTCGGTTTTTCTTTCCCTCCCTTTTCCATATTTTTTCTTAATCTGCCTGAAATAATTTATTGAATATGGAATTATGTTGCCCAGATGATTCTTTACCTCTTCCAGTTCAACTTCAATACCTTTGATATGTTCATCGGCCTTATTCGAATCATATTTTGAGATCCTCTTGATCCTGATTTCCGTCAGTTGGACAATATCCTCCCTGGTAACTTCTCTTAAAAGCCTCTTTCTGAAAGGCTTAAGCCCCTCATCAATAGCTTTGATAACAGCCTCCCATGTTTCGCATTCCTCGATATCACGATAGATCCTCTCTTCGATAAATATCTTTTCAAGAGATGACATATGCCACTCTTCCTGAAGTTCGCTTCTTCGGATTTCAAGTTCTGTCTTAAGCAGATGGACGGTATTATTAACGGAATGCCGCAACATTTCGCTTACTCCCATGAATGAGGGCTTATTGTCTGTTATGACACAGGTATTAGGAGATATTGAGTACTCGCAATCAGTCAGGGCATATAGGGCATCAATGGTTTTATCGGGTGAAACACCGGGCACAAGGTGAATAACAATCTCAACATTTGCTGAAGTGTTATCATCAATTTTCCTTATTTTGATCTTCCCCTTTTCATTCGCTTTAATTATCGAATCAATAAGGGTTGTTGTTGTCTTTCCGAAAGGTATCTCGGTGATAATAAGCGCTTTTTTGTCAACTTTTTCTATTTTAGCCCTTACTTTTACAACGCCTCCTCTTTGTCCGTCATTATATTTTGAAACATCTATCAGTCCCCCTGTCGGGAAATCGGGATAAAGGATAAATTCCTTTCCCTGAAGACAATTTATGGAAGCATCAATGATCTCATTAAAATTATGGGGGAGTATTTTTGAAGCAAGTCCGACAGCAATACCTTCGACACCCATGGCGAGCAACAAAGGGAACTTCACAGGAAGAGTAACAGGCTCCTTGTTACGTCCGTCATAGGAAAGTTTCCATTCTGTAGTCTTGGGATTAAAGACAACCTCAAGAGCAAATTTTGAGAGGCGTGCTTCAATATACCTTGCGGCGGCAGCCCCGTCACCGGTTAAAATATTGCCCCAGTTACCCTGCGTATCAATTAAAAGATCTTTCTGTCCAAGCTGTACCAGTGCATCACCGATTGAAGCATCGCCATGAGGGTGAAACTGCATGGTATGACCAATGATATTTGCCACCTTGTTATAACGGCCGTCATCCATCCTCTTCATGGAATGGAGTATTCGCCGCTGAACAGGTTTCAGGCCGTCGTTAAGGTGAGGTACAGCACGTTCAAGAATGACATACGACGCGTAATCCAGGAACCAGTCCTGGTACATACCGGATAAAGCGGTTACTGAATGAAGAGCTGCAGGTCCCTGTTGCAGTTCCTCATTATCCGAAGGTTTGTCAATCTCAAGTTCCTGTTCTTCCATATAATAACTCGCCTGATCCGGCAAAAACTTTTTTATTTTACCCTCTCCTCTTCGACCAGATCTTCTTCTATTCTCAGATTATCAATAATAAAATCCTGCCTGTCAGGAGTATTCTTTCCCATATAGAACTCAAGGTATCCATTTACTGCATCATTCTTCTTCATCCTGACCGGCTCAAGGCGCATATCCTTACCTATAAAATGCCTGAACTCATCAGGAGAAATCTCCCCTAAGCCTTTAAATCTCGTTATCTCCGGATTTGGTCCAAGGGCTGAAACTGCTCTGGCTTTCTCTTCAGGTGTATAACAATATCTTGTCTCCTTTTTGTTCCTGACCCTGAAAAGAGGAGTCTGAAGAATATAAACATGCCCTTTTCTTACAAGGTCAGGAAAGAACTGAAGGAAAAAAGTAAGAAGAAGCAATCTGATGTGCATACCGTCAACATCCGCATCGGTTGCTACTACAACATTATTGTATCTCAGGTTTTCAATGCCATCTTCAATATTCAGGGCAGCCTGAAGCAGGTTAAACTCTTCGTTCTCATAAACAATCTTTTTCGTAAGACCAAACGAGTTCAGAGGTTTGCCCCTCAGACTGAACACAGCCTGCGTTTCCACATCCCTCGATTTGGTGATGGAACCGCTTGCTGAATCGCCCTCTGTAATAAATATTGTAGAATCGAGTTTGTTTGAGTCATTTGTATTATAATGTGTCCTGCAATCTCTCAGCTTTTTATTGTGCAGACTAACCTTTTTTGCCCGCTCCCGTGCCATCTTCTGGATTGAGGAGATAGCTTTTCTCTCTTTCTCTGAATCCTGAATCTTTTTCAGCAGAATCCTTGATGTCTCAGAATTTTTATGAAGATAATCATCAAGCTGCTTCTTAATGAATTCACTTATAAAATTCCTGACTGAAGGTCCGTTAGGACTCATGTCCTTCGATCCGAGTTTAGTTTTTGTCTGTGATTCAAATATCGGTTCTTCAACCTTTATATTGACAGCTGCAATTATTGATGACTTTATATCGGAAGGGTCATAATCTTTTTTATAAAAATCACGAATGGTCTTTACAATAGCCTCCCTGAAAACCAGCAGATGTGTTCCTCCCTGAGTCGTGTTCTGACCGTTCACGAAACTGTAATAATCTTCCCCATACTGAAGACCATGAGTAAATGCAACTTCAATATCTTCTCCTTTAAGATGAACTATGGGGTAAAGTCCCTCCTTGCTCATGTTCTCGTTCAGCAGATCAACCAGTCCGTTTTTTGAAAAGAATTTGTTTCCGTTGAAGTTAATTACCAGTCCGGAATTCAGAAATACGTAATTTTTCAGCATGGAATCCACGTATTCTGATATGTAAAAATAGTTGCCGAACATATCTTCGTCGGGCTGGAATATCACCTCAACTCCATTCTCTTCCCCGGTAGCCCTGATCGGATAATCCTTAACTGTAACTCCGTGCTCAAATTCACTGACCTTAGACTGTCCGTCACGAAATGATCTTATTATGAATCTGCCCGAGAGAGCATTTACTGCTTTGACACCCACACCGTTCAGTCCCACGGATTTCTTGAAAGCCTTTGAGTCATATTTTGCCCCTGTGTTCATTCTTGAGACGGCTTCGGTCACTTTTCCCAGAGGAACACCACGGCCATAGTCACGAACCCTTACCTCTTTGCCGATGATCGAGACATCAATTTTCTTCCCGAAACCCATCATGTATTCATCAACAGCATTATCCATCACCTCTTTGAGCAACACATAAATACCATCATCCTGCGATGAACCGTCACCCAGCTTTCCAATGTACATACCCGGCCTCAGCCTGATATGCTCGCGCCACTCCAGGGTCTTAATGTGTTCTTCCGAATATCCGACAACCGTCATTTTACAGAATTTTTGCGCAAATATAGTTAATTACTTCAGCCCTGACCGGTCAATTTTTCAACAATCAACCAGATTTTTCACCCGCTGAATGTGACAATAAATTAAGAGTCAAAATATTTTCCTGATTAATTGGCAATTACATTTTAAGAAAAATGTTGATAAAAGAGATTGATTGCCATGCTAAAATCATCTAAAACTTGTATTTAAATCCGAGATTGATTATCTGAGTCTCATAAAAATTTTCATAAGTTGCCGTAAATCCCTCTCCTTCTATTTCCTGCTTAATTCCAAAATCATTGAAGATGTCACTGAATGAAAATGTAATTTCACCTTTACCATTGATGATTGTCTTTTTTACCCCGAAATCTATCGAAGATCGGGCCATCTGTCTGCCCTGAGGTATATTCTTGGGAGTATAATAGAGGGCTGTCATCTGGATCTGGAAATCATGAGGTAATGTGAATTGGTTATTCAGTTTGATGTCAGCAGAATAATCAGTGTTTTTTTCAATCCTGAATTTCCTTTCATACGGAAATAGTAATTTCCCTTCATAAGTATTGATGCTGTTTTTATACCAGTTTATGCTGCCGGTCAATTTCCAGAATTCTGTAATATCCTGATTTATAATAAACTCCAGTCCGGTATTTGCAGCGCTTCCCACATTCTGGTAAATTTTGTTTACTATATCGTAAGTGGTATTGGTAGTATCAATGCTATAGATTCTGGTAAAAGGATCTTTGATTTCCCGGTAATAACCCGCGAGTGATAATGAGCCATCGGTCCACCTGTGTTTATATGCGAGTTCGAATGTGTTTGTAAACTGGGGTCTGAGATAAGGATTTCCGACTTTCAGCAATTCAGGATCGTCATATTTCGGAAATACTCTTAATTCAGGTTCTCCCGGTCTGTCAACTCTCTTGTTATAATAAACTGATATGCTGTTATTCTGATTTATCTTAAAGGATAACCTTACATTAGGATAGAGGTTGAAATAACCATAGGAATCATTAGTGTCATAATAACCATTTTCCGGATCCAAATCATAAAATACATTTGTCTGCTCTCCCCTGAGGCCGCCCTCTATATCAAACAGTCTGCCTTCATAAACCCAGTTCAGATAACCTGCAAGAATATCTTCTCCCCAATCGGACCAGTCGCCAAGATCGGGATAAATGATAGTGTTTATCCCGTTTTCAACGGTATAGGTAACAGGAATTCTTCTGGCCTGTAATTTCATTCCGGCTTCCAGTCTGCCGCTTTTTAAGGGTTTTATATAGTCAATTGTTAAAAAAGTAGTGTGCTCGATGGCAAGTATATGTGTGTAATCATCAGATATCCTGATATTTGAACTATCATTCAAATGGTAAGCTTCATCCTCCCATCCTTTTGTGTACTGAATATTTGCATTCAATTCATGACCGGCTTCCGCAAATTTGTGCTTATAAGCCAGGGAATAGTTCATAAAACCGGTAATTTCATATTCCAGCCAGGTCCAGTATCTGTACCTGTCCCCTGAAGGCATTTTTATATATGGTACTTGTGCTGTATCGTGATGACTTTCATAATCATAAATGGCTGAAAAGGTAAGTGTATTATTTTCATCCAGATGCAGGTCAGCTCCTCCTTTAAGAATATACTGTGTCTGGGTTCTGTTTTCAGGTACCTGCGATATTGTTATGTCACCGTTATTGTAGCTTCTGGTTGTAAATTCATTATTCGGAAGTCTTTTCTGATGAAGAATTTCCGATTGAAAAAAGAGGTTAAGTTTTCCTGTCCTGTAATTCAGGTTAAGACCCGGGATATACTTGGGATTGAAAGCATAGCTCCCCAGATTTGTAGGCAGGTCGCTCTTCCGCCGGTTTAATTCTCCGATTCCAAATGTAAAACTGACATCTCCGTTTAATCCCGACTCAGTTTCCTTCCTGTAGATAATATTAATGATCCCTGCCATTCCTGCAGCATCGTATTTGGCCGAAGGATTATTAATGATCTCTATTCTGTCGATATCAGATGCAGGAATATTTGAGAGTCCTTTCTGATTACCATACCCGGTAAGACTTGACTGTTTCCCGTCAATAAGTACTGTAACCTTATCACTACCACGCAGTTCCAACTTGCCTTCCTGATCAATAGTAACACCGGGAAGATTCCTCATCACGTCAAGTACCGACCCACCCGATTGGGATATATTACCGGCAATATCAAAACTTTTTTTATCCAGTGCAGTTGAAACCAGGTTCTTATTTCCCTGGATCACTACCTCTCCTAAAGAAGCGGCTTCCGGTTCCAGTTCAATCCTTCCGACATCGAATGCCTTGTTTAACCTGCCTATCATTACCGGTATTTTCCTGGATCCGTAACCAACAAACGAGCAATTAATGAAATAATCACCTTGCGGGATCCCGATGATCGTAAACCTTCCCTCCTCATTAGTAATTGTCCCTGATAACAGTTTTGCATCAGCACTCTGATTAAGAGTCACGGTTGCAAAAGCAAGCGGCTCATGGTTAGTCGCATCAAAAACACGTCCTGAAATAACAGCATCCCCCTGTGCATAAGCAAGTTGAACTAAAAAAACAAGCAACATCAGAAAAAATATAGATTTCCTCATATAAGTAAAGAATCCAGACGGATCCCGGATTTAATTATTTAATTCAGGAAGAATGGACTAAAAAGGGATTACCGGTTGTCTTATAGAAACAGAGTTCTAATTTTAACAATTCGAAAATGGGATAATTAATCCGGGATTGGTCTGGACACTTTACTTATATGATGAAATCTTTAT
>DATKXL010000122.1:0-21831 GCA_035529055.1 Bacteroidales bacterium | reverse complement strand
CATTATTGTTATATGTCATATCTGAATTCTGAAACGGGGAGGCTCGGCCCCGGAGTGCTCGAAAAGATGCAGAAAGTAATTAACAGCGGAGAAAGCATTTATGCTTACATTAAGAAAAACCGGGCAGAAAGTACTGAGATTCAAAAAAAGGAACCGATAAAAAAGCCTGATATTTCACCCGAACTGGTAAAAACAATTGATATTCCCATTCCTAAGAATGTTACTGAAATTAACATACGATTGATCATTGAACATAAAACTTAAGTTATGAAAGCAAAACTATTTATTGAAAAAAACGTTGCTTATGCCGTTAGCGGTGCTAAGAAGATTGAAATCTCCGGTGTCACCGTCGGGGAAAATGCCGTCAAGCTCAGAAGGCCCACAGATGCAGGAACTACTGTCAGGGTTTTTTCTGAAGAGGATGATATCCAGGTTGACGAAAAGACCGGTCAGCTGATCCTTGAAGGCGAAAAGGGATGGATAAGTGATGACAGTAAAGATTCTGAAAATACTACCCCCAAAAAACCCACAGGTCAAGCGCAGAGCAAACCCAAAACGGCGCCAAAGAAAAAATGAAGCCAATAAATTTTTTAGAAAGTACCGGTGTTCTTGGCCCGCCAAAAGGTCATGAGAAATCGGTACTTCCTTTACCCGTTTTCCGTGATGGCGTTCAGTGTATATCCTGCTGGGAGCTCACGGATGAAGAGATGGAAACGATCAAAAGGACCAGAAGGGTTTATGTTGGCATTATATCGGGCCAGACACAGCCACCTATCAGGGTTCAGGTAATAAAGCCCTTCCAGAAGGAATTCAGCTTATATATGTCTATGAAAAAGGAGATGGAGGAGAAGAAAGGAGCTGTCATTTGGACCCCTACGCAGTTTGAAACCTTCACCAAGCTGCAGGCCAAATACGAAGCTTTTTCGTGATATTAAATGTTAAAAATCTTTGTTAATAGTCAGATATTCACTAACTTACAATATGATCTTTACAGGATATTTCGGACAGTTGAAAAAGATTACCGGCGAAGGGAAAATACCAATAAGCATTGCTCGCTATAATCCACCTTATTACAATGGGAAGGCATACAAAAGGCTTGCCCCGACAGGTGATATGCTGAAAATGGGTGAGGACGATTATATAAGGAAATTTCATACTATCCTCAGGTCACTCAATCCGGTAAGTGTCAGGGAAGATTTAATGTCAATGGCCGAAGGAAGGGATATTGTTCTTTTATGTTATGAAGGGCCTGGGAAATTCTGTCACAGGCATTTGGTCAGCCAGTGGTTAAACAAACATTTTCCTGAACTCAGGATAAAGGAATTCGAGCCCAAAGCTTCCAGAAAAAAGTTAGCGGATAGCCAGATGAGAATGTTTTAATGCGGGGAAGGCGGAATGATTGAAAAATATCAGGTAATAAATGGGGAACTGCAGTTTTTAAAAATAAGCGAAAACAATAAGGGAGTTTTCAAAAAGAACGGGGAGAGAAATCGCTTATCGAAAAATGAGATTCAGGAAATTATAAAGCTCTATCCTGATTATTTCAACTGGCAGCTTGCAAGGATGTTTAATGTTTCTGAATCGAATATACTGAGTTTAAAAAGGAAATATGACTTAAAAAAATCACATGAACTTATGGATGCCTGCAGATTTGAAAAAGGGCATATACCATTTAACAAAGGCAAGTCACATGATTATCCAAATTCAGGACAATTTATTAAAGGACACACACCAAAAAATCACAGGCCAGTAGGATCTATCAGAAATTCTTATAAGCATAAAAATCCACAATATTTTGAGATAAAAATTGTAGAACATAATAGATGGAAATTACTGCACAGATATATTTGGGAACAGCATAACGGGGAAATTCCAAATGGAAATATAATAATCTTCAAAGATGGCAATACTTCCAATATAGATATTTCAAATTTAAGGATGATAACCAGGCGAGAGAATTTAATAAGAAACAGGAACAGGGGAAAGGCATCCAGGTCACTCAAAGAAACTTGGAGAAAAGAGAAGCAGAGAGTAAAATACGGGTTGCCACAATTAACAAAATTTAAGATTTAATGGTTTAAATAAGAAGGGGAAAAACAAAAAAAAGAGGAGGAAAGTTAAATGCCAGGAGGAAGGCCGACTGAATATGATCCTGAGACATTCCCGAGTTTAGGGGAACATTATGCCAGGAGGGGATTAAACGATGAGCAAATAGCTGAGAGTCTTGGGATTAGCCCAGCATCATTTTATAAATATAAGAACGAATACCCAGAGTTTTCAGAGGCAATCAAACGCGGGAAAAAGCCGGTGAACATTGAAGTAGAGAATATCCTGCTTAAAAAAGTACGTGGATATGAGGTTGAGGAAAAGACTACGGTTATGTCTGTTGATGATGAAGGAAATGCAAAAATCAAGGAAATAAAGTCGACCACCAAGCATGTCCAGCCCAACCAGCGATCTATTGAAATGTGGCTTTACAACAGGATGCCTGAGATTTGGAGGCAGAAACTCGAAATCAAACATTCCGGTGATATTAAAACAATAAGTGAGCTGGTAAGGATTGCAAAGGAGGAAGCGGAAGGTAAGCCGGATGAATCCAAGGAAGAGACCACTGATAAATCGGAATAATGGAAAGAAAAGCTTATGCAGTATGTTCCAGCAGAGGGGATTTCCGGCATGGCCAGATTGCTGAAGTAATAGGAATTGTGATAAAAGGAAGTCTCCGGATGCCGGTTGTAAAGGTCATGTATGCTGATGGGAAAGAATGGTTTATAAAATTCGATGAACTTGACAAATGGGAATTTTATTCACTTGATGATTTGAAGCCAGTGACTATATAGAATTGCTATATTCGACGGTAACTTCACAGCCCCTGTTAATAGCAGGGGTTTTTTTGTGTCAAAATAGTACGTATATTTGATTTGTTCGTAAATTAAAATGTTCACACAATTGGAGAGGGATATAAAAGAGGTCCTGATCCCCGTGTGGCAGAATGATTGGAACAGGTTTGCAAGAGACGTGCTTAAAGTCGATCTTGACCCGGAACAAAAAGAAATTTTGCGAGCGGTACAGACTGAACGGCGGGTAAGTGTGAGGAGCGGAAATGCCAGAGGAAAAGATTTTGTGGCGGCAGTAGCAAGTTTGTGTTTTCTGATACTCAATTACCCAAGTAAGGTGATCAATACGGCACCGACAGGCAGGCAGGTTATCTCGATAATGCTTGCTGAGATCCTGAGTCTCTACAAACGGGCCCAGTCTGTTATGCCACTTGGAGGAAGGCCCCTGGTAGACAGTATAGTTTTTGAAGATACGACTCATTATCTTTTAGGATTCAAGGCCGGGGATAAAGCTATGGAAAGCTGGTCAGGATTTCACTCACCGAATATTATGGTTGTAGTAACCGAAGCTTCAGGGATTGATGATATTACCTTTAATGCCGTAGAGGGTATATTACAGGGCAATTCCCGGCTGATGATTGTTTTTAACCCCAACAGGCTGCAAGGAGAAGCTTACCGCAGCACCAGGTCACCGCTATATAGAAAATTCAGGCTTAACTGTTTGAATTCCCCGAATGTCAAAGCACGGAAAATAATTATACCAGGTCAGGTTGACTGGCAATGGATAGACGAAAAAGTAAAAAAACCAGGATGGGTAACTCCGATAGACAAGGATTCTATGGAGGACCTTGATTTTGAATGGGAAGGTAAATACTACCGACCCGGAAACCTTTTTCGTATTAAGGTGCTCGGGGAATTCCCAACGGAAGATGAGGATACCCTTGTCCCGCTGTCATGGATTGAGGCTGCAAACCAAAGGTATGTCGATCTCAGCCAGCAGGATAAATTTAATTTGATTGCCCAGGCAGAATTCCGGCTTGGTGCCGACATTGCAGGTATGGGAACGGACAATACGGTATATGTTCACCGGTGGGGACGGTTTGTTGAAAAAATACAGGTTGATTCATCCAGAAAGGATACCGTTCACATGGAGACTGCCGGTAAGATCAAAAATAAGATTGAAAAACAGGGGTATGCTTTTATAGATACCATAGGCGAAGGTGCCGGAACGTACAGCAGGCTCAGGGAGCAGGGAGTATTCAGGGCCATAAGTGCCAAGGCTTCATACGGAGCCGGAGGGCTCACGGACATAACCGGTGAAAGGAAATTTTACAACATGAGAGCATATTTGTACTGGGCCATAAGGGACGCCCTGGATCCCTCGAATGATTTTAATATGATACTGCCCCCTGACGATGAACTTACCGAAGAATTGACAGTCACGAAGTGGAAAACTCACAGTACAGGGGCAATAATTATTGAACCAAAAGCCGACATAAAAGAAAAAATAGGGAGATCCCCGGATAAGAGCGATGCACTGTCACTGACATTTTTCCCTGAAAGGTTTATAGTCGATGAAGGGAAAGAGGCCCCTGCAACTAAAGAAGAGTACGGATTTTTTTAATTTTATAGCCATGAACATAAAACAGATTTTAGAAACCGATAATTCGAGTAAGATTGTCGGTCTGCTCACAAAAGCCCCTGAAGGCAAGGGATCGGATACCATTGAAACCAATATCAAGCAGTACGACGGTACTCATGATATTCTTAACCGCCCGAATAAGACGGTAGGTACAGGCGCCAAACAAAAGACGGTAATTACAGCCAAGCAGGTGATAAAGTTACAGAAGAAAATCACCAATACCGCTTTGTCTTTTTTGTTTGGAGAACCTATTATTATCACAAATATCAGTGAGGACAAAAACGCCACCGACAAAGCCTTCGGAGAGATAGTAAGGCACTGGGATAGAATGAAGCTCCACAGTCATAACAGGGAACTATGCCGAAGGCTATTTATTGAAACGCATGTCGCAGAGCTGTTTTACCTGAAGAAAAACCTTGACGGAGAGATTGAAATAAAAGTTTATCTGCTATGCAAGGATAACGGGGATGAAATTTTCCCTCACTTCGACGAGTACGGTGATATGGATTCTTTTACCAGGAAGTATGATGTTGAGGATGAAAAGGGTAAAACACAGCAATACATTGACGTATATATGGCAGACAGGATGATACGCTTTCACCGGATCTCCGGAGGGTATGAAAGGAAAGATTTTGTCAATGGAGTGGAAATCCCTGATCCCGAAGATCCTGAGAATGAGGAAAAGAAAAATACCATTATACTTGGTAAGATCCCTGTTATTTATTACCAGCAGGAAGCAACCGAATGGGGAGACGTCCAAAGCCAGATAGACCAGTTTGAGATGAGGCTAAGCAAGTTTATTGATACTAACGATTATTTTGGATCCCCGGCAATAAAGGTTATGGGGGAGCTTGTGGATGCTCCAGAAAAAGGAGAGATAGGCAAGGTATTTACGCTTAAAGGCCAGAATATTGACGGTAAATATTCATACGGGGATATTCAATATTTAACCTGGGAGCACATGCCTACGGCTGTAGAACTGGAGCTCAAGGAACTTAGGAATATTATTTATTCACTCAGCAGCACCCCTGATTTGAGTTTCGATAATGTCAAGGGATCTCAGGCGCTTTCAGGAATAGCCATGAAGTTTATGTTTCTGGATGCTATACTGAAGGCCAAAAACCATGAAGAGGTATTTTCTGAGAATTTTACCCGAAGGATGAATATCCTGAAACAGATGATTGCCAAAATAGTAAATATCAGTATGGCAGACCAGCTGAAAAACCTCAAGTTCGGATTTGAATTCCAGAACCCACTGCCCGAAAATGTTCAGGAAATTGTAGATATGCTTGTTTCCGCTACAGGAAATGAAAGGATCATGAGCAGGGACACTGCCGTAAGTCTTAATCCACTGATTACCGATGCCAAGGATGAACTGAAGAAAATGGCCTCAGATGATGAGCGGAGCCAGCTTGAAATAGGATCACAAACATTCGGAGAGCCAGGGATGCAGGAATGAAGATCAGTGATTTCATAAAGGTTAAAGGAAAAGAGAGGATGGAAGAGATTATTGCTGTTCCATTCAGGGATGTTATCAATATAGCGGTAGTTGACGATATAAATAGATTTGTCAGGTTTCAATTGGAAAGACATGGGGCGAGTGAGGAATTGATAAAAGAAATTTTACCAGAAAGACTAACAGATGGCCTGTGTATTGATATCGAAGATGAGGAAGGAATCAATATGTTGGCTATGATTATTGATTATAAAGCTGATTTTTCAGTATTGATTCACGAAGTAGAGCATATTGTTTTTCTTCTGCTATCCAGAAAGAACTTTAAACATTCCGGAAAAACCGACGAACTGTATGCATATTATCAACAATGGTTTTTTGCTGAATTCCTAAGAAAAATGTCATGAGCGAAAAGGAGTATAACGACGAACTTATAAAAAAAATCCTGGCAGAGCTTGCTAAGGTGAAGTCCATCCTTAACAGTAATTACGGCAAGATAGCCAATGAGGTTAAGAAGCACAGTTTTAAGAACCCGGCACAATTCACCTGGTCGAAGAATAAAAATCTCGAAGGAAGGATTGACGAAATACTGGGAAGGATGTCATTCGGTTTGAGGTCTCAGATACAGAAAGCTTCCATGACAGCCTGGATACTGGCAAGCCGGAAAAACGATGAGCTGGTAAGGAAATATCTTGGATCAACGTATATTGATGAAGAGATCCTTTCACGGTATATGAAGAGCAATACAGACGCTTTAAACGCTTTTATACGACGAACCGACAGCAACCAATTCAACCTATCAGATAGAGTCTGGAACCTCACACAAGAGACTAAATCACAGTTAAAATTCCATATTTCCCAAGGAATAGCCACAGGAAAGCCTGCAGCAGAGATCAGCAGGGATGTCCGGGGTATTCTTAAAGAACCTGATCGGTTATACAGAAGGGTGAAAAAAGACGGAAAACTTGTCCTGAGCAAGCCGGCCAAAGCATACAAACCCGGCCCCGGGGTGTACAGGAGTTCATATAAAAACGCTTTGAGGCTTACGGCTACGGAAATGAATATCGCTTACCGGTCGAGTGACCATTTGAGACGCCAGCAGCTTCCATTTGTTATGGGTGTTAAGGTGAATCTTAGCGGAAGGCATAATGTAGAGGATATTTGTGATTATAACAAGGGTACCTACCCCGTAGGATTCAGGTTTGTAGGGTGGCATCCGCATTGCTACAAAGAAGGGACTGAGGTTTTTACGGCAGATGGATGGAAGGATTTCAGGGATGTAGAAATAGGTGATGATATATGGACGCTGAATCCTGAAACGAAGAAACTGGAAATTTCAACAGCAAAATCAAAGGTAGAATATCGTTATAATGGTAATTTGATACGTTTCCACAATCGCTCACTGGACCTTCAGGTAACACCTGATCATAGGATGGTTTACCTGAATAAGGTTGACGGTCATATCATGGATAATAAGACGGCAGAGAATTATGATCATCGTAAAGGAGGGCTTTATAGGTCATGCAATTGGACCGGATCAGAAACACAAATTATTAATATCGGGCTTTACACAATTCCGATAAAATTGTTCGCAGAGTTCATGGGGTATTACCTTTCTGATGGGAATGTTTCTAAGCGTAGATTTGCTTTTAATGTAGCACAGCAGAAAGGCACCAATGATGATAAGCGTGAGAAAATGATGGAATGTTTTAAGCAGCTCCCATTTGAAGCGCATCCCAGAAAAATCGGGTTTGAATTCTTTGATAAATCATTTTACCTATACTTGAAACAGTTCGGGAAATCTCCTGAAAGGTATATTCCGGATGAAATAAAGGAATCAAGTAAAGAGACTATCAGGACATTCCTGGACGCATTTATTATGTGTGACGGTATGGTACGAGAACCAAAATCTTTTATAGGAAATCGAGGAAACGAATTTGTTGGTAAAAATCCGGACAGGACTTATTATACAACATCAAAACGCCTTACTGACGACCTCAGTGAACTTATATTGAAGATTGGCAAACGGCCTTCTTTTAATTTACAAGACAACAGGGGTCCGCATAAATTCAGAAACGGTATTTACAATATAAACCATATCGTATGGATTATAAGAGAATGCGTTAGTCAAACAGCTACGGTATTCAAAAAGGAAGAGATTCCATATAAAGGGATGGTTTATGATATTGGTGTTGAAAAGAATCATACGTTGTATGTCAGATATAATGGGAAATGTGTTTGGAGCTCAAACTGTCTTTGTTACACGACTTCGGTACTTATGAAAAAGGAAAAATTTCTGAATTATCTCAGGACAGGAAAAATGGATGAAAGGCTGCTGGTAAAGAAGATACCTATAAAGGCTGAAAGGTACATGAAATCCATGAAAGGCGTTATCCAGGGAAGGAAATCAAAACCTTACTGGCTGGAAAATTTCGATAAGGATATGAACCTTAAACCTTCGATAGGCCAGGCTCGCAGTGACGTTGAATTGTATAAGAAATTACCACTTGATAAAGGTGTTGTTAATAAAAAACAGACTCCGTACCAAAAAGCAGGATGAAAAATTTATTTTTGTGTGTTGAATTTTTTCGTACTTTGGTATAATTAAATCTTATTGATATGCCATGCGGAAGTAAGAAACGGGGTCGTAAAAAAACCAAAAAGAGTAAGTAGCTCTATATGTTTAACTTAAATATTATGACCTATGTTTGAAACTGAAATCAAGGAAGCACTCAAAAAAGCAGGGCTTTCTGAAGGACTTTGGAAAAGGATCAATATTGCCAAGGCTGAAGAGGCTGAAGGGGCTGTTGAAAACTTGAAAAAAGAACTCGATGAATTAGGCAAAGCTACAGGAGCCGATTTTACGAAGAAACTGGCAGAATTCGGACTCGACAGTGCTGTCAAGTCGGAACTGCAAAAAGAGGGTGACCGCAGGGCTACCCAGGCCATTGATACCTACAAGAAAAAAAATCCGGACAAAAAAGATGATGACGACGATGAGGACGATACGAAAAAGAAAAAGGAACCGGATTTGAAAGGTGATACACCGCTTGAAAAGGCCATGATCAGTATGGCCGGTCAGATCACGAAGATGAGCCAGACGATTGAAAAACTTGAACAGCGGGAATCCAAAACTGACAAAACTACTCAGGCAAGAGGTTTGCTTAAAGAAGCCGGGATGCCGGAGGATTATGTAAAATACATTGACCTCGAATCAGAGGTTTCCATTTCCGACCAGGTGGAGAACGTGAAGAAAGATTTTGCGGGCTTCGCACAGTCGAAAATTGATAAAGCCGTTAAAGACGAAGAACTTTTAAAACCCGGAGGGAAGAAAGACTTTTCTGAGGAGGCCGTTAAGGAATTTGCTCAACGGAAAAGTAAGAAACAAGACTCCAAGGGTTTAGAGACAGCAGTTGGTAAAGAAATAGAAACAATTAACACTTAAAAAATGACACTACAAATAAGCAAAAGCGAAGAGACCCAATATAACCCGGTCTTTAAGAATATCCATGAGGATGTTCCGGGTGGAGGGACCCTCAAGGTGGCTGACCTGAAAACGGCGACCACCGAAATAGGAGCCGGAGCTATTGTAGGGGAGGATGGATCGACCGCAAGGTTATATCACCTGATCAAGACAGCCATTGTGCAGGCAACGCTGTCAGCAGGTGGTACGTCACTCAGGGTCACAAAGGCACATGAGTTCAAGGCCGGAGAGTTTATCACCAACGGCCAGGTGAGCACGGCGATTGTGTCGATTACGACCACAGAGACGGCATACGATACCATTGTCCTTACAGCAGCCCTGGATCCGGCTGAGAACATAGCTGCCGGGACCGTACTCTATCAAGGGAGTGCGGAAACCACGAATGCAGCCACAGCATCGACGGCTACGGTCGAAGATATTGTGGATGCCACACTCACCGTTTCCAACCCCAGAGGGAAGAACGGTGTAAAAATTGTTATTGCACAGGCCGGAGGCGATACCCTTGCGGTAACGTTTGCAGCTTCGACCAGGACTCTTACCATAAGCCTTGCCAATACCACACCAGGGAAAAACACCGCCGCATTGATTCAGGCCGCAATCAGGGCACTGGTAATCGACGGTGAGGATGTATTCACAGACTGGACCTGCGCTGCAGGAGGTACATGGGATGCAGCCGCAGTTGGTGGGGTGCTTACGGTAGCAAGCGATTATATGGGTGGAGGCGTTGAAAAACCCGCACAGCTTGATCCTATCTACGATGCAACGGGAGTATTGAAAAATACAACCGATGTTTCCGGTGACAGTCCTAATGCTGGCATATCCATTGTCAACAGAGGCACAGTGAATGAGTCTATCCTTCCGTTTGGAGTTACGGATCTTATCAAGACCCAGCTCTCCGACAGGATTGTTTGGGCTTAAACAGTTAACCTTTTAAATAGAAAATCATGGAAAATTCATTACTGAAAGAGGTTAACAAGAAGAATCTTGAAGCCTACTTGAAAGAGACAATCTACGATTCGTTCTACTGGCCCACATTTTTCCCGATCAAATCGACTCCGCTGCTTACGTACGAGACGCTGATCGGTGAGGAAGGTGCAAGGATAGCAGCTGATGTCGTAGCATACGACTCAGAAGCCCCTCTGAAAACCAGGAGGGTGATCTCGAAACTGTCGGGGGAAATTCCTCCTATCCGTGTAAAGCGGAAAATGACTGAGACTGACCTGAATACCTACAATATCCTGAAGGCGCAAGCCGAAGGAGCAGACCAGGAATCACTGTTGGACCTTGTGTTCAATGATGTGGATTTTGTGGTCAACGCCGTTAATGCCCGTTTGGAATGGCTGGCACTGTCAGCCATGAGCTATGGATCAATTGCGCTTTCTCCGACAAACAATAATGGTATTGTAACGGAGAATAACATTGATTTCCAGGTCCCAACCGGCAATAAGTCAGGTGTTGCAGTAACATGGAGCACAGGGGCAACCTGCACACCGCTTACAGATATCAGAACTGTTGTGGATGCTGCCGATGCCGTTGGCGTAAAGCTTCAGTACATACTGATGCGCCGGGCGACGTTCAGTAAAATGAAGGTCTCGACGGAATTTCTTGGTGAAGTATCTTTTTACCTTACAGCCAGGACCGGGCTCACCAAAGCCCCGAATCTTGAGCAGACAAATGCGTTCCTTGTAAGCGAAGGGCTGCCTAAGATTGTTCTTATCGAGCAGAGCGTAGGTATTGAAAACGATGATCATACGATTTCGTATGCTAATCCCTGGAAGAACAATTACATTACTTACATACCGCAAGTACAGTTGGGTAGGACTTTGGCTGGCCCGATTGCGGAGGAAACCAATCCCCCGAAGCAGGTAGTACAGGCCAAAAAAGGGAATATACTGGTGAGCAAGTATTCATCGGTTGACCCCGTTGCTGAATACACGAAGGGAGAAATCAACGCATTCCCGAGCTGGAATAATGTTGATTATTGCTACCTTCAGTATGTTGAAGATACTTCCTGGGCATAAAGTGTGAATGACAAACCTTGAAGCACTACAAGCAGTATTACCCGGTATAGGGGAAGTCACTGACAACCTCTATACCAAGGTTCTGCTTGACCGGGACGTAGCTTCATCGGATGTTTACGATGACAGTGTGAAGGATACCATTGATTTGTGTTCAGCAGATCTGATGGTAATACTTTTACGCTTGCCGGATATTCAGGAGGGGGGACTCGCAATAAGGTATGACAGGGGATACATGAGGAGCCAGGCACAGGAGATATACTCGAGGCTTGGTACTGACTCCGAGAAAGCCACGATTGACGGAACGTCGAAATGGTAAAGCGTTACCCGCATACCGGGAAAATAACATGGAAATCAGGGGGATCCTGGGGAGAGAGCGGCACTTTTACAGAAGGGACGCCAGAAGAAAAGACCATTGAATGTTATGCAGAAGAAAATGGTCACCAGTACAGGATCAGCACGGGAAAGGATGATGTGATTTGGAGTTTTAAGATTTTCATGGAACTGTTTGACGAGTCAATACCTGATACGGCAAGGTTTGAGTTTGAAGGCAAGGAGTACATTATTCTGAGGTTGAGAAAATATCAAAAACATGCAGTGATATGGGTTTAAGACCTTTATATACCAGGCAGGATGTTGAGGGAGTCTTTGACGGGTTCCTTGACGATGTTCAGGTAATGGAGGTAGAGACCCTTCAGTATGTTGGTGAGGAGTTTGTCAACAGGGCACGAAGCATGAGGACCTATACGGACAGGACCGGGAACCTGAGAAGCTCGATAGGCTATATTCTGGCCGTCGACGGGAAGGTTCATTCGGAAAATTCCAGTGGTCCCGAGGCCGAAGGTGCCAGCAGAGGAAAAGAACTTGCAGGTGAACTATTGTCGGAAGAGATGTACGGTCAAGGCATAGTGCTTATCGGTTATGCCGGTATGGATTATGCAGGATACGTCGAATCGTTGGGATACGATGTTATCACAGGTCCCGCATCGGAGGCAATGAAGCTTTTACAGCAAATTATCAGTGAGCTGTCATGAGACTTACAACTACCATAACAGAGAAGTTGTATAGGGTGCTGAATGTTGAGGCACTCACGGGAGAGATTACGGGAAAAATTTACAGGCACAGGGCACCCCTGGATGAAGATGTGACGAAGGAGAATATTATTATTACTACTTTGCCCATCTCAGGGGATGCAGTGCAGGAATGTTTCTGGAATGTGAATGTATATGTTCCCGATCTTGAAGAGACGAATACACCTGATATTGAAAGGCTGGAAGCTTTGGGAAATCTGGTTGCAGGACTTATTGAAAACTGGAATCCTGACGAATCGTATCATTTTACGCTCGATATTTTGAATCAAGGTTTATTGCATGATGAGAAGAAAAGGAGTTTTTTAAACATACGAGGATCAAGCAATGTTTTGAACAACGTATATTAAATCATAAAAAATGGCTAAAACAGACACAACGCTTATTAGCGTTCAGAGAATTTATTTCGGTGATGTTCAAAGCGACGGGTCATTCCCTACAACATGGGAGAAGGTTTCCGGAAAGCTGGTTCCTGACCAGGCAGTAATGTCGTTAGGAGAACCTGAAAAGACGGATCTTTATATCGTCGAAAGCGACTTCCCGTATATGAGCATTCCGGGGAGCAGAGATGTTTCCTTTAAATTCAACACACGGGATTTCACTGTTGACATGCTGGTGTATGCCTTCGGGGGTACGAAGATCAGTGAGGATCAGTGGAAGGCGCCTATCCTTACGACAATCAGGACAAAAGCAGTAAGGATCGTTACCGGACCCGGAAATGACGATAAGGTAATGGTTTTCAGGATAGCGAAAGCTTACCTGGCAGCAGCCCTTACCGGTCAGATGGTTAAGACGGATACAGGGTCGATAGATTTCACCGTCGTGCCTCTTGTTCCGCAGGATGCCAACGGTGATAATTTACCCCCGTACTGGGTTGACATTATTTTCAATCCTTACCTTTCACCTACTGTTCCGGTGGTTGACGATGAAACTAATACTTTTGGGTGGACCGCCATAGATAACTATGCGACGGCAACCGATTATGAGTATACAATAGATGCTGGTGTTTCATACGATGCTTGCACGGCCAACCCACAGACAGGTATTACCGGTGCCATAGATGCCGGGGATGTTGGGGTAAGGCTGAAGGAAAGTGCCAACGGGTATCACGGTCCCAGTCCTACGCTTTGGAGTACTGAAGCATATACCGCTTAATGCGGGTTGACATTTGAAACTACGGTTTGCCCTTATCCTGGTATAACACCGGGAGGGGCAAACTTTAATACTTTTGTTATGCATGAATGTAAAAGCAGTATCCCTGGTGTTTACGATGAGATAGA
Source organism: Bacteroidales bacterium (assembly GCA_035529055.1). Lineage (GTDB taxonomy): Bacteria > Bacteroidota > Bacteroidia > Bacteroidales > VadinHA17 > LD21. Next base: position 8,029 of record DATKXL010000122.1, on the reverse strand, counting down.
TGTGCAATTTGAAGTCATTGACAAAAAAGTTGTGCTCAAATCCGTTAAGCAGCACGGAAGGGAAATCATTCACCTTCTTAGGCCCAAAACTAAGGAGGGAATAATCGAAGATTGTAAAGAGTCATTACATGGACAGGCAGCTCAGCGAACCGGAAAAGGTAAACCTACGAAATAATGCCATAGGGGCGTTATTGGAAGAACCGGTAACCGTTGAGGTTATACTTGAAAACAGAACGATTGTTGAAAAACTGTTAGGAAAAAAGAAGGTCAGGTTTACCATAAAACCTCCGGTGCTTGGAACAATGGCTAAGATCAGCCGTATTGTAAACAGAATATCCCTTACACCGGATGACCTTAAAAAAGGAGAAATAGCTGTCACGCTTGAAAAGATAGCACAGCACCTTGATGATGTGGTGCTGGTTGTAAGTTACGCTATAGAAGGAGGTGACAGGGAGCCGGATGAAAAATTGAAACGGTTTATAAAGAAAAATGTTACCGCCCAGGAGCTCGCAGTGATGGTCGCCGTAACGTTGAATCTTATGAACCCGAAGGATTTTACGAGTTCTATCATCCTTATGAAGGGGATGAGCCTAACGAAACCCAGGGAGATGATAGCCCTGGCGAAAGAAACATCTGGCAAACAATCGGTGGCGTAATAAATTATTTTCATTTCGACCTCGAAACGGTGCTCTGGCATATATCATGGGTAAATATCGTTATGCTGTCAAGTTCGATACCCAGGTATAAGAAAAAAGAGGAGCAGCCCAAAGAGGCTACGAACGAAGAAATTCTCGCAAAACTCGGTAGATAATGGCTATAAACGTATTTGGTCGGGGGCTGTATTTCAAATCCGGAATAGATAACTCACAGCTCAAAAGGGACCGCAAGGAAGCTTCCGGGGAGATAGACAAGCTGACGCAGGATGCAGGGCAGTCAGGCAATAAGATGGCTTCGATATTGAAGAAAGCTTTTGCTGTTGTTGCCGGAAGTATTATTGTAAAAAAACTTATTGACCTTGGAAGAAGCCTGTTCCAGATAGCCTCGGATGCCGAAGAGGTAGGATCGAAATTCGACGTCACCTTTCAGGGTATAGAAGATAAAGCCGAACAGACATCAAAAGCTCTTCAAAAATCCTTTGGATATTCAAGTCTGGAAGCTGAAAGATTGCTAAGTACCACTGGCGACCTGTTGACTGGATTCGGATTCATGAGGGAAGAGGCCCTGGGTCTTTCTGATACCACGCAGCGACTGGCTTCGGACCTTGCTTCGTTTAACAACCTTCAGGGAGGTGCAGCCAGGGCCAGCAGGATCATCACAAAAGCACTTCTGGGAGAAAGGGAGAGCCTGATAGAGCTTGGGGTAAAAGTTCTTGATGCCGATGTCGAGCAGAGGATACTGGAAAAAGGCATGAAGAACCTTACCGGCCAGGCGCTATTGCAAGCTAAGGCTATGGCAACGCTCGACCTGATCATGGAGCAGAGCAAGAATGCTATTGGCGACTTTGCCCGCACCAGCGAGAGTGCCGCTAACCAGCAACGGATCCTTGAAGAAAACATAAAAAACCTAAAGGTAAGTCTCGGAGATAAATTACTGCCAACGGTAACCAAAGGAATCAGTACGCTGAATGATGTAGTTAAAAACCTTAATGAATCCCTGGAATCTTCAGAGCAAAAATTCAAAAATGCAGCTGGAAATGTTGAATATTTAGATGAAACGGTAACCCCCCTGATCACCAGATATCGCGAACTTGAAGAAAAAACCGATCTATCAAATATTGAACAGGCTGAAATGGAGACTATTATCAGTCAGATATCCGAAGCAATACCTTCTGCCATCACTTTGTTCAATAATTATGGGAATGCCATTAAAATTTCAGCTGATAAGGCTGAAGAATTCATAGAAAGACAACAGCAAATCCTGAAATGGCTGAACAGGGAGGCGATAGAAGATGCGGTGAATTCACTTGAAAAATACCGGAGAACGCACGAAAAGCTTGCCAAAGAGCTTGAATACATGACTGGCGTTGTGGGAGAAAGAGGGCCGGCGCCCAGTTGGAGGACAGCAACCGGATATATTAATGAGAGCGAAGTGATACAAACACTTCAGAAGGAAATGGCCGTAGTTCAGGAAAATATTGATTCTGTAACAAAAGCACTGCAATATCTCAGGGGAGAATGGGATGGATTTGACGAGGATAGGAAGGATAGTAAAACGGAAGATATCATTGTTAAGATTCCTGTGGATGATCTCAAAAAAGAACTTGACGAAGCCAGGAAAGGTTACGAGGATTACGAAAAACTTATCCAAGCAGGAATGCAGGAAAGTGCTGATTTCCACTATCAGAGTTTACTTCAACAAGGTAATAACTGGAGAGAATATTTAAGAAATCAATTCATTGCATATAAAGATAATGTAGATGCAAGAAGAATTCTTTTGTTGGAATATATTGCATTGGAAAAAGAAATCACCGATGAAGTCCAAGAATACATTATTGAAAGCCTTAAAGAATCTCAAAAAGAAATAGATAATTTAATTGAAAAATGGATTGATGAAGCTATTGATATAAAGATTGATCCTGCTGATATTATTGACGTAAAGAACGTAGAAAAACTATTATTGGTATTCGGGAAAATAGTTGAAGCAAAAGATGTTGAAAAATTTGGCGGTGACATGCGTGATCTTGCCGATGTTATGGGTTCGATGGCAAATCTTGCCGGAAACTTTAGTGAAGAACTTGCTGAAGCTGCTGCAACTACAGCAAATATAGCAATGGAAGCAGCAAATCTTGCTACAGCAATAGCCACCCAGAATCCATTGCAGATTATAGCTTCAGTGATTAATATTATATCAAATGGCATAAAATTATTCAAAGGGGAAACTAAAGATATTGAGAGTTATTATCAGAGGCTTACCAATTCTATTACTGCCACAAATAATGCCCTTCAAAGACAAATTGATTTACTCGATGAACTTAGAGGTACCGAATGGACCGAAGGGGTCGTAAAGGCCATGAACAATCTTAATAGCCAGGTAGAAATAAATCTTGCCTTGCTTCATCAGATTAATATAGGAAGTACCCGTCTCAGAGATAACACTGGCGCAACGACTTGGGGTATTGAGGATTTTGAAAGAGTATTAGAACAAACACCGGAAATATTTGGCAGTTCTTTAAAATATGTACAGGCATTGGTAGACGGTATACGGGAAGCTGAGGAATCAATTAAAGACATTCAGGATGAATATGAACAATACCTTACTGGCACTACTACAGAAAATATTGCCAGTAGCATAGCTGATGGTTTTGAAGAGGGTCTTGACGCTGCTGAAGTATTTGCAGAGACTTTTGAGGATATGATGAAAAAAAGTCTTGTAAATGCCCTGAAAACATCCCTGTATGAAAAAGGATTGCAGGATTGGTATAACCAGTTTGTAGCTGCTGTACAGTCGGATATGGTGCTTACAGGCGAAGAGGTTGCTGATCTAAGGGATTCATATATGAAGATTCTCGAACAGGCATCACAGTCATGGTCACAATTGTCTGCAATTATCGGTGAAGGGGATATTTTCCCCGGTGAGGAAGAAAAAACAGGGATCCAGGGAGCAATCGAAGGGATAACGGAAGATACCGCAGGAGTTTTGGCAGGACAGCTTGGAGCCATTCGGATAAATGTTGCCGAGCATCTTGACATAGCCCAGGAGTCCCTTTCGCACCTTGAAAGAATATCGAGAAATACTGAGTATAACCAGTATTTAAGGGCCATAGCTGACTCTATGCAGAAAATGGAAAAATCGTATAATACCCTTATAGGATGATAATTGATAATATAAATACCCTTGCCGAATTCGGTGTAGGACTCGAAAAAGTCAGCGGAGACATAGATTTCCCCGGAAGGAAAGAGGTATACCAGCATGACTGGGCTGATGATCACGGGGAGGATGTTATTCTCGATGACGTATACCTGGAACCCAGGGAAATAAAGCTTAATTGCTTTATTGTATGTAATTCAAGACAGGAATTTTTCGACAAGCTCGAAGGATTCAGAAATTTCTTTTGCTCTCCGGGGCTTCGCAGGATTGAATTGCCATTGGACGGTAAGATCCATCTTGTGTATTACATGAGGGAAGTGGTGTTCAGCAGGCTCACTCACTATGGAGGGGAAAAAGTAGCAGGAAGATTTTTATTGTATGCCCGTGAACCGCATCCCGGCAATATTCAGGCTGTAACCGACCAGAGTTCACTCAGCCAGGTATCAATATCAATGAGAATAGTCACCGGAGATGTAATTACAATAGACTGGGGTGACGGGCAGGAAACCGACGTTACAGGAGATGACGTTCTGAATGCTTACACCCATGATTATTATGACACCGGAGAATATAAGATAATAATGTATGGCGACCTGCAAAGCTTAAAGGAATTTAAGTGCCAGAATAGTTTTGTTGCTGTTAATATCAATGATTTCAGGTTTTGTCCGGTACTGTATGATATTGACTTGCTTGGCAGTGCAGCCACAGGGCATTTATCTTTTCTGAAAAGTATCCCAGGGGTTGTGACCGGGCTGAAAATAGGCAGTTCAGCATCGATATACGGGGATCTTTCGTTTATCAGGTATCTTAAGATAACGGCAACCGACATAAACCTGAATGATTGCGGGATTAATCACTATACAAAGACAAAGCTTCCAGCGTTCTCTAATGGGAGTTTTGATCTTGACATACAAAACCTGGGTCTTTCATCCGAAGAGGTTGATAACATTATAATCGATCTTGATGAAATGGGTTTGTCGAACGGAGAACTTAATTATATTGCGTGGAACTCTCCAAGAACCAGCACCTCGGATGCAGCATACACAAGTTTAACAGGTAAAAGTTGGACAATTAACTAATGAAACTTACCATATACCGGATCGGAGTGCCAAATGCAGTTGTAAACCTTGAAAATGGAAGCGAGGTTGACAGCAAACTTATGGGCGATGATTTGTGTACGCTTAAATTTAACAGCGACCAGGTGGTTGACATAGCCATAAGGGATTACGTCACCGTTTTCGGTAAGAATTACTATTTTAACAGGCTTCCGGAGATAAAGAAGGTATCCGGAAATATGTATCAGTATACCTGCCAGTGCTATGCTTTTATGTACGACCTTACAAAGGTACAGCTGCTTGACAGCGGAAACAGTGAGTTTGATCTTATAGGTGACTCCGAAGATTTCATTGATCTGATCGTTACCAACATGAACAGGGCCATAGGCGGATGGTCAAAAGGGACCGTAGATGCCACAGATGCAAGGCTGATGAATTTTTCCGGAAACAATTGCATGGAGGTCCTTGAAATGCTTGCCCGGGAGTTTGAACTTCAATACCAGATAGACGGAAATGAAATAAACCTCACTTCAGTTGGATCGGATACGGGACTTACGGTGAGCTACGGTAAAGGAAAAGGATTGTACGAACTCACCCGGGATACTGTAAGCAATAAGAATATCGTTACCAGGCTGTACGCCCTCGGAAGCGACAGGAACCTTGATTCTGATTACCGCAGTTATGCTAAAAGGCTTATGTTCGACTATCCCGGGGATAATTACGTTGAAAATAATGTAAGTACTTACGGGCTTATCGAGGCTACGAAAATCTTCGAAGAATTTTATCCCAAAAGAACCGGTACGATAAGTTATGTTGACGGATCGGATAAGCTGGTGTTCAGGGATTCGGCGATAGACTTTGATGTTAACAGCTACCTGATCCCGGGGGTTACTGCAAAGGTGCATTTCCAGACAGGGAACCTTGCAGGGCTGGAATTTGAGATAGAGAGTTACGATGACGGTGATAAAGAGTTTACGATCATTGCCAATACCGACGCTTACGGGTATGAATTACCTAATGATTCGCTTAAACCGGCAGTCAGCGACACTTACGTTTTGCTGGATATTTCCATGCCTGAAAGCTATATTACAACAGCAGAAGCAGACCTTCTGGCCGCAGCAACAGCTTACATAGGTGAGAACAGTGTTCCCCGGGTAACGTACAGGCTTGAGTTGGATGAGAAATTTGCAGAGGACAATTCCCTTGATCTTGTTCCCGGGGATAAGATAACGGTGCTTGATACAGACCTTGGAATAGACAGCCTTGTGCAGATGTCCCGGGTGCGAAGGGATATTATTCACTCCTACAGGTATTCCCTTGAGCTTACGGACCACCTTGAGGCTTCGGTAATACGCAGGCTGTATGCAGATGATGTGGAGATGCAGAGAAAAATAAAGGTGTCAGACGTAGGCGATATCCTTGGGGCCCGAAGAAAATGGAAAGGAACCCAGGAGCTTCTTAATCACATATTCGATCCGGATGATTATTTCGATATGGATCATATCAGGCCACTTAGCATTGAGACGGGAATGTTGGCTGTAGGGATGAAATCACAGCAGTTTATCCTTAAGGATGTTGTTATTCAGCCAAACTATACAGGAGACGCAAATAAATGTGAAATATCCGCAGGATTTCTTATACATTTTTCCATTGAAGAAACAATTAAAACCTGGACCCTGACAAGTAACAGTTACAGTTCGTTAACATATACAGCGGTTTATTATATCTATGCCAGGTGCAGCAGGAGCACAACAGACGGTCAGGTTGTGCTTGATTCCACGCAGAGGAAAGTTGACGACGGATCGACATATTATTATTTCCTTGTCGGAGTATTGCATGCCGAAGATGAAGAAGCAGGAATACGAATCATATCCCTCACATACGGTTTCACCCGGATCAATGGGAAATTCATAACAACAGGCAGGATCGAGAGTGAAGATGGCCAAAATTATTTCGATCTTGACAATAATGTTATTGCCGGAAAGGTGACATTTATACCCGGAACAGGGGGATATACTAATATTGGAGATAAACCAGCCCAACTTGCTGACATCAATTCCGGGGAAGGAACGAAACTCACAGGGATTGAGGCCGGAGCAGAAGTAAATGTACAAAGTTCGCCTACAATTGGAATAAAGATCAATTATGGACCCTGGGGGACCCCGAATTCCGGAGAAGCTATAATTCATGGATTTGACACAACCGGAGCAGCAGCGGACATTGATGGATTTTTCTATTACAGTGCAACGAAAAAAACAATAGACAGGACCCAGGCAGGTCAGAACTGGACTATTTCAACAAACATGACAGGATCCGGGTATATTGTTTACAGAACCGGATCGGAAGTTTTTGCTATTTCAGGCCAGGGTGATTTCAAGTGTGCGTTTTGTAAAAAGGAAAACGGTTTGTGGTATTATGATGATAATACTGCATGGATTTTATTTACGCCCGCAGACACAGATGTTGTTATTGGAACATTGGTAAGTGATACCGCAGATCATATTGAGAGTGCCAACGTTTGGGGATATGCCCAGGAAATAGATGTCGTAGCAGAATCAGCAGCGGACCGGACACAGACTATAATCGACGGCGGGATCATCACTTCTGGAAGGATTGAGCTCGGAACGGTTGTGACCAATGCCGGAATAAATGGATACGGAAGTGCAGGAAGCGAGATCAGGATCTGGGCAGGTGATACTTATGCCAACAGGGCGACAGCTCCCTTCAGGGTAAATCAGAACGGAGCGGTAACAGCTATCTCAGGAGCCATAGGGGGGTGGACGCTGGCCAGTGATGCTATCTACACTGGATCGAAGGTCAGCTCAGGATACTCAGGAGGGGCAGGGGAGATAACGATACATTCTCAAGGGTCCATTCACGCTCAGAATTTTTATATCAACGTTGACGGGTCAATAGGGATCAGGGATGCTCTGGTGACCACAGCTGAAGAATCTGTTGCCACTTATAAAGGGGATTGCCATATCGAAAAGAATGAGATACGGACTGAATATGAGTCTGCCCCTGGTGCTACAAGCACATTACTGGTTAATTATAATGGAGGGAATACCGGGAACAGGCATCTGATTATCGGTGACGGGTATCAAAACAAAATGGTCCAATTAAGTTGTACAGGAAACCTTGGAGTGACAGCAGCAACCCTTGATTTG
>DATKXL010000121.1:0-46098 GCA_035529055.1 Bacteroidales bacterium | reverse complement strand
CATGAAAAATCTTTTTTTTACTTTAATATTTTTCCTGACTACCTCTCTGATCGCTTCAGCTGATACTGAGAAAGAGATCAAAGCAGGAATAAAGCATGTTACCGTTTATCCCGACAGGGCACAATTAAATCATGAGACAACAGTGGAGGTTCCTGCAGGAAAAACTATTCTCAGGCTTGGCGGACTCTCGCCTTATATTGATGCTCAGAGCATTCAGGTAAAAGGGTACGGCAATCTTATTATACTTTCTGTCAACCATAGGAACAACTATCTCCAGAATCTCGAAGATTCACCGGAAGTTAAAAGTATAAGGAACCAGATCGATGCCCTCCAGTTGAAAGTTGAAGATGAAAAGGCAGCTATATCCGTACTTAAGGAAAAGGAAGCTTTCCTTATTGCAAACCGGTCAATCCTTGTAAAAGAAACCACATTTTCTATTGAACAACTAAAGAGTGTGATGGATCTGTACACAAATAATATGGATCAGGTTACAACAACTATCCTGAAGAAAAACAGGCTGATTAAGGATTACGAGAAACAGATAACTGCTCTTCAGAAACAGATCGCTGACAAAATTGGAAGACTTCAGTTGCCATCAGGTGAAATTGAGGTCACTGTAAGTTCTGAGAAACCGGTTTCAGGCAGATTTACTTTTAGTTATGTGGTGTCAAATGCCGGATGGTATCCCTCATATGACATTCGGGTTGACGATATAACCAAGCCAGTGACATTGTTCTATAAAGCTAATGTATTTCAAAATTCAGGTGTCGAATGGAAAGATGTGAAATTAAGTTTTTCCAATGCCACGCCCTGGGTTTCAGGCGATGTTCCGGTCCTTTACCCCTGGTTTATTGATTATTATAGTCCTCCAAACATAATGATAAGGGGAGTAGCTTCGGGTGTAAAGCGAAGCGAAGCACCAATGCAGGCGGAAATGGCAGTAATGGATAAAAAAATGGAAGTTGAAGAAGCTGAAGCTGCTTATGTTGTTGTGGAAAAAAGGATCGGTGAAACGACAATTACTTTTGATATTGCTGTACCTTATATAATCCCGTCAGATGGCAAAGTGCAGACTATTGAGATCCAGCGAACAACAACTCCTGCAGAATACAAATACCTCACCGTGCCAAAGCTTTCACCTTTGGCTTATCTTACAGGGAATATTACTGACTGGGCAAAACAGAGTCTGATTAGCGGTGAAGCTACACTTTATTTTGAAAATACGTTTGTGGGAAAATCATATCTTAATGTTAATCAATTAACAGATACTCTTACTGTTTCGCTGGGAACCGATAACAGCATTCTTGTAAAAAGAGAGAAAAGGCAGGATTTTACCAGCAGGAAAATGCTGGGAGCAAACAAAACAGAAACATACTCATTTCTTATAACTGTCAGAAATAATAAAAGCAATCCTGTCAGGATCACTGTTAAAGATCAGATCCCTCTCTCCTCAAACAGCGGGATAAACGTTGAAACAGTTGAATTATCGGGTGGGAAACATAATTCCCAGACAGGAGAAATTAAATGGGATCTTGATATAAAATCACAGGAGACCAGGCAGCTTATTCTGACCTATTCTGTCAGGTATCCTAAAGATAAAACAGTAATTCTCGAATAAATCAGCAACACATCTCAATGAAAATACTGGGGAACTTTATCTGGCTTATCTTCGGAGGAATTATAATTGCCATTATCTCGGACCCCTTATTATCCCTCGTTCTGATTTCCTGATAAAATTCAGGATATAGTCTCTGTCGTCTGATGGTCTAAAATGTTCTTCCACATATTCCAGGGCTTGCGAAACATTCATTCCATTCTGGTAAATAACCCTGTAAATATTGTGTATCTCATCTATTCTTTCCTTTTCAAATCCCCGCCTGGTTAGGCCGATTGTATTCAGACCCATGTATGACAGGGGATCTCTGTCGGCTTTAATAAAGGGAGGGACATCAGAACGAACTTTTGATCCGCCTCCTATTATGACATGCCCTCCAATCCTGGTAAACTGATGAACCATCGAACCTGCGCTGATAACAGCCCAGTCATCCACTATAACTTCCCCGGCGAGACCAATATTGTTTCCAAGAATACAATTATTTCCGATTGTACAATCATGGCCTATATGGCAATATGCCATAATAAGACAATTGTTGCTTATAACAGTTTTTCCAACAGCAGCGGTACCTCGGTTTATTGTGGCACACTCACGAACAGTTATGTTGTCGCCTAACTCAGCGGTAGAGTCCTCACCTCTGAATTTAAGATCCTGTGGAATGCCAGAAACTACAGCTGAGGGAAAAATCCTGCAATTCTTTCCTATCCTGGCGCCGTCGAGAATTGTAGCATTAGGCCCTACCCATGTGCCTTCTCCGATAATAACATTCCCGGCTATATATGCAAAAGGTTCAACAGTCACATTCTCAGATAACCTGGCATCGGGATGAACAAAGGCTAAATTTGAAATCATAGGTTAATTATTTATTTTTAATTACCTGGGCAGTCATTTCACCTTCCACAACAATGTGATCTCCAACGAATGCCTGCCCGAACATCGTCACAATTCCCCTTCTCATGGGCTCAACAAGCTCCATCCTGAGTATGATCGTATCGCCCGGAATTACCTTGTGTTTAAATTTCAGCTTGTCTATTTTCAGAAAATATGAAGAATATTTTTGAGGTTCATCAACATTTCCCAGAATAAGCAATCCTCCTGCCTGTGCAAGAGCCTCAACAAGCAGAACACCCGGCATTACAGGTTCGTCAGGGAAGTGACCCTGAAAAAAGGGTTCATCAAATGTGACATTCTTTATTCCCACAACAATTGTTTTGTCAAGATAGATTATCTTGTCAACAAGAAGGAATGGATAACGGTGCGGTAATCGCTTTTTGATATCCTCAATTGTAAAGACAGGCGGCTGGGTAGGATCATAAACAGGTATGTTCTTCTTCGAGTGCGCCGTTTTTATCTCCTGCCGGATTAGTTTTGCAAGACGGATATTTGCATAATGGCCCGGGCGTGTCGCAACAACTTTCCCTTTTATTGGCTGGCCAACCAGTGCCAGATCACCCATTATATCCAGCAGTTTATGTCGTGCCGGTTCATTGGGGTACCTGAGTTCAGTGTTATTAAGGATCCCTGCAGTGTGCTTGTTTATTCCAGGCCGGTTAAAGAGTTTTGATATTCTGTCAATCTCTGACTGTTCCACTTCCTTTTCCAGGATCACAACAGCATTATCCATATCTCCTCCTCTGATAAGTCCCTTATTATAAAGATGCTCCAGCTCATGAAAGAAGACAAAAGTGCGGCTTCTGGATATCTCCTTCTCAAAGTCGTCCAGAGAGTCAAGAATGGCATACTGATTACCAAGGATTTTGGAATTATAATCGATGAGTACATTTATGCTGAGATGATCGTCAGGATAAACCATGAGATCAACTCCGTGCTCCTCATCAGAATAGACTATTTTCTGTTTAACAACAAAATAATTTCTGTCCTCTTTCTGCTCAATAATACCTGCTGTTTTAATTGCCTCGGTAAATTTCCAGGCAGCTCCTCCCATAATGGGAGCTTCCGATCCGTTAAGTTCAATCAGGGCATTGTCAACACGCATGCCATGCAATGCTGCCATAGCATGCTCAATAGTTGATACTGAAGCGCCGTTTTGTGTGAGAGTTGTTCCTCTTGAAGTATCGGTAACATTTTCAGTTAAAGCATCTATTAAAGGCCTCCCCGGCAGATCAGTCCGGCAAAATTTATATCCATGGCCGGCCGGTGCAGGCTTAAAAGTAATCATCACATTAATCCCCGTATGCAATCCTTTACCGGTCAGGCTTATCTCGTTTGCAAGAGTTCTCTGCTTTTCAATCATGAGTCCCAGAATTTTTTTCAGCTTTCGGGTACAAAAAAATTAAAAAAAACTGAACAATCCAACAAATAATCTATTAACCAGCTTATTCACCCTGTTTTTAATCCCTAAATCTGGTCATTCTCCCTCTTTTTCATCAAATTAATCTCTTTTGTCAATTCGTCAACTTTCGCTTTTAGCTCAGGCAATTTCCTGAAGATAACTGAAGATCTTAGAAAATCCTTATGATCAAAAGCAGGATAGCCGAGAATTGTCGAATTTTCTTTTTTAATATCCCCCGGAATACCTGATTGAGCCCCGATTTTTGTTCCGTCAGCAATCCTCAGATGACCTGCAATTCCAACCTGACCAGCAAACATACAATTTTTACCGATTTTAGTTGATCCCGCTATGCCCGTCTGTCCGGCCATCACAGAATTTTCACCAACTTCAACATTGTGACCGATCTGAATAAGGTTATCTAATTTCACTCCTTTTCGTATAACAGTCGAACCCATTGTTGCACGATCAATTGCCACATTGGCTCCTATCTCAACATTATCTTCAATTATAACATTGCCTATCTGGGGGATCTTCATGAATTCACTGTCTGATTGAGGCGCAAACCCAAACCCGTCAGAACCGATTACAGAGCCTGCATGAATAACGCAGTTATTACCTATAATGCAATCGTGATAGATTTTTACACCGGGGTTTAATATTGAGTTCCTTCCAACAGAGGTATTATCACCGATAAAAACATGAGGATAAACCGAGCATCCCTCCCCCAGCTTGCAGTTTTCCCCGATATATGCATATGGACCGACATAAACATCCATACCAACGGATGCAGATGCTTCAATTACAGCAGTGGGGTGTATCCCCTTTTTTCTCGGCCTTGCCTGATCAATAAGCTTAAGTAGTGATGTAAAAGCATCATATGCATTTTCAACCCTTATCAGGGTCGCCTCAACCCTGGCGGATGGGATAAAAATCTTATTCACAAGCACTATCGTTGACCTGGTGGTGTACAAATAGTGCTCATATTTCGGATTGGCAAGAAATGAGAGAGCTCCTTCATATCCCTCTTCAATCTTTGCCACACTATTTACAACAGCATCAGGATTTCCATCTATTTCACCTTTAAGAAATCCGGCTATTGTTTTTGCAGTAAATTCCATGATAAATATTTTTAAGTGTTATCTGCACTCCTTTGGATAACAAAGGAAGTATTTGGTATTTCTTTCTGACGGTTTCCTGTGGTCAAACATCTCTGAGACAGACGAAATATCAGATGTTGTACCATTTTTGAGCAATATTCTAACCTCCGGAGCATCAGGTGTGTATGTCAGATTAGGAATAGTGTCTGTAAAGACAAAATAGTTTACCATTTCAGAGCTGATTGGCATCAAATCTCCTGCCAGACTTTTGAGTTTTTCGATTTTATTTTCAGGGAAAGGCTCATTCTGGAGCTCAATTGCGAGAAGATCACGCTGTAGCAGCCTCCTCGATAAATCTGAAAGAACCTTGTCTGAGTGGTCAATCCAGTACTTTGCTGATACAAGAATATCAGTATCATCAAGTCTGGTAAATGTGGTTGCTATATGTTGAGGAGAAAAAACTCCTTTCCCTTTCAGGTCGTCAAGACTGAAATTATTATAGAGAAAAAACCGGAGAGCAGGGGTGGCATAAAGATCATACTCTTCAGCTGCAAGCTCTTTTGCCCGCTTAAGTAATTTAACGAGCAGACTCTCTGAGGAAAGGACTGTTTTATGCATATAAACCTGCCAGTACATTAGCCTGCGTGCAATCAGAAATTTCTCAAGCGAATAGATCCCTTTTTCATCAATAGCAAGAGAGTCATCCACTACATTTAACATTCTGATCAATCTCTCAGATCCAACCGATCCTTCAATAACCCCGGTAAAAAAACAATCTCTCCTCAGGTAATCCAGTCTGTCCATATCCATCTGACCTGAGACCAGCTCGTGCAGAAATTTTCTGTTATATCTGCCTTTAAATATTTCAATCGCAAGATCGAGCCGTTTATTAAATGTTTCATTCAACATTCTCATCAGAAGCAAAGAGAGATCTTCATGAGTGATCCCCTGGATCAGAGAGTTTTCGAGAGCATGAGAAAATGGCCCGTGTCCGATATCATGAAGAAGAATGGCAATATAAGTTGCCTCTTCTTCCATGGAAGAGATTTCAACCCCTTTACTTCTCAGTGTCCTGACTGCCATATCCATGAGATGCAGGGCGCCAAGGCAGTGCTGGAACCTGCTGTGATTGGCTCCGGGATATACAAAACTGGTCAGACCAAGCTGCTTGATGTTGCGAAGTCGCTGAAACCATGGATGCTCTATAAGGTCAAAAACCAAATCTCCGGGGATGCTGATAAATCCGTAAACCGGGTCGTTAATTATTTTTCGTTTATTGGTCTTATAAACCACCTGGGGAATTTTAATAAACAAAAATAGGAATTTGTTTCCTTTTTAATATTAACTATAAGGAACTTATATTATGCGGAATTATGTAAGAATAATAATTGTACCTCGTACAATAAATTTGAAAAGATACTTTGTGTTACTTTGTGCAGTACTTAGATTCCCTTCGTGGTAGAACTTTAACCCACAAGAGTATCACAAAGTCATTCACTAAGGCTCGCAAAGGCTTAATTTCAGTAAACTACTAACGATATGTCATAAAACATGTAATTTTATTGTCACATTTGGAATTTCTGACGTCTTTAAAGTGTCTAATCCACAATATTTGCCTCTAAACATACTCATCAATATGAAAATTGAAATTCAGGGACTTAATATGATATATCCGAATGGCAATCATGCATTGAAAGATATAAACCTTGAATTCGGAACTGGTATGTTCGGGCTTTTAGGTCCAAACGGTGCCGGAAAATCGAGTCTGATGAGAATAATTGTAACATTGATGAAACCCACCTCCGGTGTGGTGCTGGTTGACGGCAGGGATATTCAGAAAAACAGGAAAAAATTGCGGAGCATGCTGGGATATCTTCCACAGGATTTCAGGTTTTTTACATCCCTTAAGACATGGGAATTTCTTGACTACTCGGGGTCACTTGCCGGGTTGAAAAACAAAAAAGAGAGGCTTACAGAAGTTGACAGGTTACTTGACCAGGCAGGTCTTCTGGAAGTACGCGACCGCCAGGCGAACAAGCTGTCGGGCGGGATGAAACGGCGGCTCGGAATTGCACAGTCTCTCATCGGTCAACCCAGGATCATTGTTGTTGATGAACCAACAACCGGTCTCGATCCCGATGAAAGGATTAGATTCAGGAACATCCTTTCACAACTGAGCCAGAACGATGTGACCATAATCCTTTCTACTCATATAGTAGGTGATATTTCATCGACCTGCCAGGGGATGGCTCTCCTTAACCGGGGTGAAGTGGTTTTCTCTGGTTCGCCTGAAAAACTGGTTAAACATGCCGAAGGTCATGTCTTTAGGCTTAGCCTCACACCCTATGAATACGACAAGGTTAAGGAACGTTATAATGTTATCTCGACAATTCCTGTTGAAACAGGATGGGAAGTTCAGATTGTTTCTGATGACATTCCTGAATATAATTCAGTAAGTGTCGCCCCTAATATAGAACATGCTTATGTCTATTTTATGGAACATAAGTTGCATACCGAAATTATTGATTAACTGATTATTGAGTGCCATGGCATTTCTTCATAACATAAGTACAGTCGCACATTACGAGGCAAAAACATTAAGAAGAAGCTGGTTTTTCAAGCTTTTCTCAATCGGTGCTCTCGTAATATTCACTTTTATGAATATCGGTTTATTCTCACCTGTGGGTGATGAATCGTGGGAGATGATTGCCATACCCTCAGCACTCCCACTGGTTAATCTTTACCTTCTTAATATCGGACAGGCAATAATTGTAATCTTCCTTGCTGCCGATTTTCTTAAGAGAGATAAGAAACTTGATACCAACGAGGTTCTTTACACAAGATCAATGTCGAATTTTGAATATATCCTGGGCAAGACACTGGGGATCCTGCGGCTTTTTATCGGACTTAATATACTGATACTATGTATAGGCCTGCTTATGAATATAATCTCGAAGAGGATGTCAGTCGATCTTATGGCATACCTTTACTATCTTCTGATCTTATGTGTTCCAACAATAGTTTTCAGTCTTGGACTGGCTTTCATGCTGATGTCTTTGATCAGAAACCAGGCATTGACCTTCATGTTGCTTCTTGGTTATGCTGCATTAAATATGTTCTGGTTATATTACAGAGCCGGGTCGATCTTTGATTATATGGCATTCGGACTTCCTGTTTTTAAATCAGAAATAGTCGGTTTTGATAACCTGGGTCTTATTATTAATCAGAGACTCTTTTACTTTCTTCTGGGGCTTGCTCTGGTTATGATAACGATATTGCTTTTCAAGCGGTTACCTCAGTCGCGGATTCATAAAAGTATCACAATAAGCTTACTGATCATCTCTCTGGCGGGTTCAGCAGTTTGTGCATTTAATACATGGTCGGTTTACAGTAAAGGGAAAAAAGATAAAGAACTTGTTATTGCGACCAGCAGACAGTTTGAAAACAGAAATTTTCCCCGGACAACAGATGCCTCAATTCAATTTACTCATAACGGTGAATCATTTGAAGCATCAGCCGACCTGAAGATATTCAACGACAACAAAGAGGGACTTGATCTTTATCTTTTTTCTCTTAATCCATCGCTTAATGTGGTGAAGATAACTTCCGGAGGGAAAGATCTGCCATACAAAAGGGTAAATCAGATCATAGAAATTGACCGGGGCAGATCCCTTGATCCGGGTATGGCCGATAGTTTAGTGATCTCCTACTCAGGATCAATCAATGAATCATTTTGCTACCCTAATTATTCAGGTAACATAAAAGAAAATCCATACAGGATTGATATGTTGAATGTGAATAAACGGCAAGCCTTTCTTACCAACAATTATGTCCTTCTGACACCTGAAGCCAACTGGTACCCGGTTTCAGGATTAAACTATTATCCCACTAATCCTGCAAGACTTAAAATTGATTTTACAAACTATTCTCTTCGTGTCAAAACACATAACAATCTGACAGCAGTTTCACAGGGAAAAATGAAAAAGGAAAACGGGGACTATGTTTTTAAACCTGAGTTTCCATTGACAGGACTTACACTTGCCATAGGCAATTACCTTAAAGACAGCCTTAAGGTCGATTCAGTAGAATATCTGATTTATTTTTTCCCTGGTCATGATTATTATAAGAAGGATCTTTCAGAGTTAAAAGATACATTAGGTTTGCTGGTGTCAGGTATAATGAGAGAGCTGGAAACTAATTTTTCGACCAGATATCCATTTAAAACTCTTAGTCTCCTTGAAGTACCGGTACAGTTCTATTCTTACCCGAAAATGAGTACACAGACCAGGGCTGAGCTTCAGCCTTCAATGGTCCTGCTTCCCGAAAAACTGTCAACGCTTCAGAATGCCGGATTCGGCAAGCAGTTCACCCGGCAAAAGAAAAGAATGGCACGAAACAATCAGGTTATTACCGATAAAGAGTTGCAGGTAAGATTATTTAATACTTTCATCAGAAATACATTCATAAGTGGTGAAAACTTCAGATTCGTCAACGGGGTCGCTTATAATGAACCGACAAGGTATCGTCTTGGACCAAGTTTCTACTTCTTTAAGAATAACTTTTACTCATCAGAATATCCTGTAATAAATGCAATCTTCGAATCTCATCTTCAGAAAGTAACTGCACCGGGGCGCGGTGGTGGCTTTATGGCAATGTTCGGAGGTCTTTCCGACAATGACAAGGCCAACCTTGTTCTTAAGGAAATGAGCTTCCGGGAACTGCTGGCTGAAAATCCGGGAGGAGATACTATCAGGACAGTTCTGACAGTAAAAGGGGATTATCTTTTTAACCTTCTCAGGGCAAAGGCAGGTATTGAGGAATTTAAGGAATGGTTTTCTCAATATATTGATAATCACAAATTTCAAAGCATTGATATCGTTCAGATGAATTCTGATATTGAAGAGAGATTCGGATTTGAGTTTTACCCCTATCTTAACAGCTGGTTCAATGAGAAAGAGCAACCCGGCTTTCTCTTTACCGGTCTTCAGGCTTCTGAAATAATTGTCGGTGACAGATCAAGGTACCAGGTGACTTTTACAGCATCCAACCCTGAACCTGTTGCCGGACTGTTCAATGTCTCATTTCGTACCGGCGGGCCGGGAGGACCTGGCGGACCAGGACGTGGTGGACAAATGACCATGGTTCAAGTGGGTCCCGGCGGTGGAGGTGGTTTCTCAATTTCAATGCAGGGACGAGGAATGGAAGCTTCAGATATCTCAAGAATAGTGTTCCTGGGACCTGGTGAAGCAAAGAGAATAGGGATTGTTCTTGATGCACAACCAAGAGCAATGCAGATAAACACCCTCTTTGCCAGGAATATTCCGGGAGAGATCAATTTGCCAATTGACGAAGTTATAAAATCAAAAGACCGGACAAAAGAATTTTCAGATGAGGAGATACTGGCTTCTCTGCCACGTTTTACCGATCCTTCAGAAATTATTGTTGATAACGAAGATACCGGATTTGTGACTAGCAGACAAAATGTATCCAGCCCGCTTAAGCGGCTCCTGGGAATAAAGAGCAGGAATGGAAAGACATATGAACAGATACGTAGGATGAATGTTCCTGAGCACTGGCAGCCGGTTGTCCTTTCTGCATACTATGGGAAATATATCCGGTCATCGGTCTATACCAGAGGCGGCACCGGGGATAAGACCATAACATGGTCTGCTCTTATTGACAAACCGGGATATTATGATATTTATACATATATAGGCAAGGAAGGCGATAGAATGATGATCCGAAGGGGAGGCGCCGGGCCTTCCGGAGGTCCCCCACCGCCTGAACCACAGGGTGACTCTCCTTACAAGGATATGCATTTCAGGATATACCATGATGAAGGTGTGGATGAGATCGCAATCGATTATGAAAATGCAGAGAGCGGCTGGAACAACCTGGGCAGGTACTACCTCTCTCCTGACACTGCAAAAGTTGAACTCACCAACCTTTCAACAGGGAGGGTTGTGCTTGGCGATGCTGTGAAATGGGTACTGACAACGAATTAAGAACTAAGAACTATTATAATGAAAACGCTGTTTAATACGAAGATCCGAAATAAAATCATGGTATGGATTTTTTTGATTTTAAATACATTATGTTCCTTTTCACAGAAAGGACTCACACTTGAGGAGGCTCTTATGGTGGCTGAAAACAACAGCCCTACCATGAAAAAGACCAGATTGAACCTGATAAGGAGCCAGGAGAACCTTAACGCCCAGAATGCAGCTTTAAAATCAAGCTTCTCACTGTCAGTCAATCCCATTGGATACAGTCAAAACAGGGCGTTCAACGATCTTATTTCAAAATGGAACTCGACAAAGACCACCGAGAGCTATGGGTTATTCACAATATCACAGCCCATTGTTCTTACCGATGCAAGATTATCGTTAATTAACAGATTTGGCTACAAAGATTCATACAGTGAATATACTGATCAGACTACCAAAGGTTTCAGTAATAATCTTTCATTGAATCTTGATCAGCCTCTCTTCACTTATAACAGAACAAAGCTTCAGCTTAAGGAGCTTCAGCTTGCACTTGAAAATTCTCAGCTTAATTATGCAATTCAGCTCCTGTCACTCGAAAAACAGGTGACTCAGGCTTTCTATTACGTTTATCAGCAGCAGCAAAGTCTCAATATTGCCAACCAGGCCTATCAGAATATGCAGAAGAGCTATGAGGTTTCAAAGAATAAGGTTGATGCAGGCATATCAGCACGTGAAGAGATGTTCCAGGCCGAGCTTAACCTTGCAACAACCAAATCGGATTTTGAAAATAGGCAGGTCTCCCTTGAGAATGCCAAAGATGACTTCAAGCTCTTGATTGGTATGGGACTATACGATGATTTTCTGGTATTGCCAAATATCAATGTTGATACCATCCAGGTTGATATCTCATTTGCAATAGACCAGGGTCTGGCAAACCGTATGGAATTGCGGCAAAGAGCAATTTCCATTGAAACATCCCAGTTTGACCTTATCCAGACTAAAGCTCTGAATGAATTCAAAGGAAGCCTTGGCCTCTCAATTGGCCTTTTCGGCGATAATGAAAAGTTTGGTGATGTCTATGCAAATCCTACTGATAATGAAAGTGTCTCCTTATCACTGACTATACCGCTGTGGGACTGGGGTGAAAGAAAATCGAGGATAAAAGCCACTGAGGCTTCAATCGAAACAGCAAATATTACACTCGAGGAAGAACAGGATAATATAATTCTGGGGATCAGAAAAGTTTACAGGAATCTTCTTAATCTGCAGAACCAGATTGTAATTGCTCAACAGTCGGTAACCAATGCACAACTGACCTATGATCTCAACCTCGAAAAGTACAGGAATGGAGATCTTACAGGCATGGATCTCAACATATATCAGAATCAGCTTTCCGAAAAACAGCTCTCATATACCAATTCTCTCATCTCCTACAAGCTTGAGCTTCTAAACCTTAAGATCCAGACCCTGTATGACTTTGAGAAGAAAGAACCGGTAACTCCGGTAATGCAATTAGAAAATAAAGAATCATAATAAATCATAAAATGAAGAAGATCTTTTTAATAACCGCTGTAGCCATACTGGCAATTACCGGTTGCAGGAACAAAGACCAGAATCTTACCGCTGATATTGAAATACCGGTCTCAGTTGAGGAACTAAAGCTTAAGTCAATAGAAGAATATGTTAACACCACGGGGACCGCTTTCCCAAAGGGAGAAATTGAGCTTAAATCAAAAATAACCGCTTCCTATTATCTTGAGAAAAATCCCAGAACCGTCAGACTATGGCAGCTTGGTGACAGGATCAGGACAGGAGAACTGATTGCACGTCTTGAAGATCAGGAATATGTTAATTCGGTAAAGCTTGAAACAAATGAATTGAACTTAGAACTTACAGAAAGTGAATTGAGAAAGCAGGAATCGTTGTACGAAAAAGGAGGAGTGACACTGAAGGATCTTAAGACTGCAAGTATTAATTATGCCAATGCCAAAACAACAGTTGAAAATGCAAGACTCCAGCTGGCCAAGACAAAAATTGTTGCACCTATCGATGGTGTAATTGTCGATCTGCAATATTATACCCAGAGCACCCAGGTCGAAACGGGTTCAACAATTGCTAAGATCATGGATTACCAGACAATGTATATGGATGTCCAGTTGCCTGAAAAATACATTTCTGTACTAAAACCGGGGCAAATAGTTAAGCTCACAAATTATACAATCCCCGGAGATACCATAACAGGAATAATTACACAGTTATCACCGGCGATCAACCCTGATACCAGGACATTCAAGGGGAATGTATCAATTGACAATTCAGAATATCTGCTCCGGCCCGGCATGTTCATTAAAGCTGATATTGTAACAAATCATAAAGACTCCGTCATTGTGATCCCGAAAAGTATTATCCTGTCGCGCCAGAGGGGTAGAACAGTTTTCGTTATCGACCGCGGTGTAGCTGCGGAGAGAATCATCGAAACCGGGCTTGAGAACATTACTGATGTCGAAGTTACCAGAGGTCTGACAAAAAACGAAAGAGTCGTAACAAGCGGTTTTGAGACACTCAGTAACCGGTCGAAGGTAAAAATCATTAAATAACTATTATGAACAGGATCGCCCGATTTGCTGTAAGATACCCGGTTACAGTCCTGATGCTGATACTGGGTATAATTCTGCTGGGATTTATCTCTTTCGGTAAGCTTGGAACAGATCTTTTCCCTGACCTGAATACTCCGAAAATTTATATCGAGCTGAAAGCGGGAGAGAAACCACCCGAAGAGATCGAAAAGAACTATGTTGACCAGATTGAGTCACTTGCCATGAGGCAAAGTGACGTTATTCAGGTCTCATCTGTTTCAAAAGCAGGATCGGCGGCCATTACTGTGGAATATGACTGGAATAAGGATATGGATGAGGCTTTTCTCGACCTTCAGAAAGAGCTAAACTCATTCGCCCAGAACTCCGATCTTGAAGATTTTACCATCTCACAATATGACCCTAATGCCGAACCGGTGATGATTGTCGGCCTGAAAAATGAGCGCATCAGCAATATGGATGAACTGCGGAAGGTTGCTGAGAACTATATAAGGAATGAACTGGTAAGGATTGAAGGTGTGGCCGATGTCAGGCTTGCCGGGAAGGAAGAGAGCGAAGTGGTTATTGAAACCAGTAAATATCTCCTTGAGTCTTTTGGCCTTACTTCGGATGCTATAGCAGCGCAGATCAATAATTATAACAGGAATGTTTCCGGTGGTTCGATAGTTGATATGGGACTCAAGTATGTTATTAAAGGAGTCAGTGTACTTAAAGATATTGGAGACCTTGAAAACATTATTGTAGGATTTAAACAATCCTCATCAACAGCCGCATCATCGGTAAGTCAGAATAGTGAAGGCCCGGCAGTATCATCATCTGCAGGAGTGCCTGTTTACCTGAGGGATATTGCCACCGTCAGGTTTGAAAATAAGGACCCGGAAAACATTGTTACTATAAACGGGGAACGATGCATCGGGTTATCAATATATAAAGAACCAAAATTCAATACTGTTGATGCAGTTAAGAGCCTCGATAAAGCCTTTTCTGCGCTTGGTAAAGCATTGCCGGGCTATGAATTCATAAAAGTTCAGGATCAGGGTAACTATATTCAGAATGCCATAACAGAGGTCCAGAACACTCTGATCATCGGTATTCTGCTTGCAGTATTTGTCATTTACATTTTCCTGAGAAGGATAGGTACAACACTTGTGATAAGTGTGGCAATCCCGGTATCTATCATTGCGACGTTTAACCTGATGTACTTTAATGATCTTACTCTTAACATAATGACATTGGGAGGCCTGGCCCTGGGCGCAGGCATGCTTGTCGATAATGCTATTGTTGTACTTGAAAACATCTTCCGTAACAGGGAAGAGGGAATGTCACTTAAAGATGCTGTTGTAACAGGGACCGGACAGGTAGGAGGCGCTATAACCGCTTCAACAGTTACTACAATTGTCGTCTTCCTGCCTATTGTTTACCTGCACGGTGCTTCGGGAGAGATGTTTAAAGACCAGGCCTGGACAGTTGCATTCGCCCTTCTTTCATCACTCCTTGTAGCTATGCTTGTGATCCCCATGCTTGTATCTACTCTATTCCCTGATAAGAAAGTCCAGGGGAAAATCTCCGCTCCGGTTCACTTTAAATGGTATAGAGGTTTTCTTGAAAGAATCCTGGAAAGGAAATCTCTGGTAATCGGTCTTTCAATAATCCTTTTATCATTAACAGGATTCCTTATTCCCAGACTTGGAAGTGAATTCATGCCAAAATCAGAATCAGCAGAATTTACAGTTGAACTGAGGTTGCCTGAAGGAACCAGTCTCGAACGTACTTACAGTACTGCTGAAAAAACCGAAGGTATTATAAGGAACCTGCTTCCTGAGAAAATAGAATTGATCTATTCCCAGTCGGGAGAAGATAACACATCCACTTTAAGTCAGTCTGCAACAGGAAAGGGTGAAAATACAGCTTCTCTAAAAGTTGTTCTGACTGAAGATTTTGCAGGCAGGACAGAAGAGGCAATAGCTCTTATTGAGAGTTATCTTAACACCATCCCTGATCTTGAGGTTAATTTTACAAGAGAAGAGACCGCACTCCAGTCATCACTGGGTACTTCCGAATCGCCCTTTTCACTTGAAATTTCCGGAGAGGACTACAACCAGTTGGAAAGAATCCTGAATGAATCAAAAAGCATTCTTTCGCAGAATAATAGTCTCTATAATATCACAACATCCCTTGACGAGGGTACCCCTGAGGTTGAATTGGCAATCGACAGGTTCAAAACAAGCTATTATAATGTTACCGTCGATAATGTAATAAACCAGATAAGAAGTTATCTGACCGGCGCCTCGGCAGGGAGCTTCGAAAAAGACGGAGAGATGAAGGATATTACCATTAAACTGGGAGATATTACACTGCTGCAGTTAAAAGACCTTATGATAAATGCGGGGAATGCTAAAGTGCCTCTCAGTGAACTTGCTGATATAAAAACTGTCATAAGTCCAAGAGAAATTACAAGGAGAAACCAGGCACGGACCTGTTATCTGTATGCCATGGTCAGCAGTAAAAGAGCTTTTGACAAAGTTATTAAAGAGGCTGATACATCCCTGAAGGCAATAGCTCTGCCAACGGATTACAAGATTGAGTTCACAGGCGAAGAGATGAAACGTAAAGAGTCGATGTCGAATCTCTCTTTTGCTCTGATCCTTTCACTTGTTCTCGTATTTATGGTTCTGGCGGCTCAGTTTGAATCTGTCATACAGCCATTTGTAATAATGCTTACAATACCGCTGGCCGGTGTCGGTACTATCTTAACCTTCTTTCTGTTAGGCAAGACACTTAACATGATGGCCTACATAGGTATAATCATGCTGGGAGGGATAGCGGTAAACAATGCTATCATATTAATTGACAGAATAAACCAGCTCCGGGCCGAAGGGATTAAGAAAAAGGAGGCTATTGTTCTGGCAGGAACCCAAAGAATAAGGCCAATATTCATGACCAGTCTGACTACAGTACTTGCCCTTCTTCCCCTGACAATCGGAATTGGTGAGAGCGCTTCATTACGTTCTCCCATGGCACTGGCAGTCATAGGTGGGCTTGTCTCCTCCACCATGCTTACATTGATTGTGATCCCATGTGTTTACTGGGTCTTTGATAGTCTGAGTGAGATGATAACAGTAAAAAGAACAGCAGTTGAACAGCTATAAAAATTTTCTTATAAGATAACAATGGACTTTATTTTAAAGAGAAGGATCCTGATAAGTATGCTCTTCCTCGGGCTTACAATGCTCGGCTATGTGTCGTATAAGAAATTGTCTGTTGAACTGTTTCCCAATGCACAGCTCCCTACTCTGATAGTACAGGTGGGGACTCCCCTCGAAATGGATCCGTCGTATATTGAGAACCAGGCTGTTATACCCATCGAGGGAGCTATAGGTACACTTGAAGGCATTGAAAAAATAGAATCAAATATATATGCAAGGTATGGCACTATAATGATCTATTATAACCAGAACGCCGATCTTAAATATGCTAATCTCAAACTGCAGGAGAGAATTAATATGATTAAGAATTCGATACCTGAAGAATTTATTATTAACGTGATTAAGATTGACCTGGAGCAGTTGACAAATCAGTTCATGGAACTTCAGGTAAGAGGTGAGGGAGGGATAGACAGGATCAGAAATATTGCCGACAGAGAGATCAAACCGGAACTTGAGAATATTGATGGCATTGCAGGCGTCCAGGTTTACGGTGGCCAGGAGAATTCAATCGAGGTACGTCTTAATGAGAAAGCCTGCAAAGCTAATGGTATCTCAATGGGACAGGTGCGAAATCTCCTTAATAACAATGGAAAAGCCAGGACTTTTGTCGGGAAGGTTATCGAGGGTCAGGATGAGCTCTTCGTAAATGTGTCATCCGAATATACTAATGTCAAGGAGATTGGAAGCATAATAGTCAAACGGGAAGGGCCCGTTTTATTAAAGGATATCGCTGAGATCTTTTTTGGTGTCAAGGAACAGAGTTCCTACAGCCGTGTGAACGGACTTGATGCTGTTACAATGACCCTTGTGAATAATAATCAGGCCAATCTGATCAAACTATCGCACATCGCAGTTAAACAGGTAGATGAGCTTAATAAAAGATTCACCCAGGCCGGTGTCGAGATAGTTGTGCAGAATAACAGCGCCGAAATAATGGAAAAGAATATCAACCAGATAATAAATCTGGCAATTACAGGCGCTCTGCTTGCAGTTCTGATACTCTGGTTCTTCCTGAGGAATATCCGTCTTGTTACAATAATTGCAGTATCAATCCCTGTTTCAGTCTATGCTGCTTTCAACTTCTTTTATGCCTTTGATATCTCGATTAACAGCCTGACTCTTGTAGGTATGGCCCTTGCGATTGGAATGCTGGTTGATAATTCGGTGGTGGTGCTGGAAAATATTTACCGGCTTGCCGGGCAGGGACTCAGTTCAGAAAATGCTGTTAAGCAGGGGGCAACAGAGGTAAGACGATCAATCTTTGCTGCCACACTTACCACAATCATTGTTTTTCTCCCTTTCATCTTTTCGACCAACTTTATGATCAGAATAATAGGGAAGAACATAGGCGTTTCAATAATCTCCACCCTGCTTGTCTCAATTACTGTCGCAATGCTGTTCATTCCCATGTCGGCCCATTTTATTCTTTCAGGCTCACGCGGCAGGAGCTCGGAGATATTCAAGAAGCTCTCAATACATGACAGGCTGATACAATCTTATTACCTTGTGCTCAAGGCAAGTATGAGAAAACCCGCGGCAACTATTATAGGTACTCTTGTGGTCTTCTTTGCAGCTCTTCTTATAAGCCTGACCCTGAGCATAAGCTCAACCAGTGAAGTTGAAACCCCCACTTTCAGACTTTCGGTAACAATGCCGGGGGGGTCAACTCTTGAAAAAACCGATGCCGTAGTGGCCGAAATAGAATCAAGGCTCTCTTCCATAACAGAAAAAGAAGATGTAATCAGCCGCATCGAGGAAGAGAGGGCAACAGTGACTGTCAATCTTTCAAAAGAATGGGATAAAACAAGTAAAAGGAGCCTTCCTGAGATCAAAAATGACATTTCCGAAAAAACAAAGAATATCTCTTCTGCCGACATAACCATGAATGAGCTGTCAACGAGCGGTGGCTTTACCGGCGGAGGCGGAGGCGGAGAAACATATAACCCGGGATCAGATTTTATGAACCTGCTCGGTATAGGATCACAGAATGAAAGTGTGGTTATCAAGGGTCAGAATTTTGAGCAGATGAAAAACCTCGCCGACGATATTAAATCATACATCGAAGATCTCTCAACTATTAACAGTGCCAATGTAAACGTTCAGGATAATAAACCGGAGGTTCACCTCCTGTTTGGTATGGACTACCTCGGAAGAAACAATTTCACACTTAATAATCTCTCAGCATCACTTGCAACATTCGGAAGGGAATATTCGTCGGGAGCAACCTTCAGACAGGGAACCGAAAACTATGATATAATCCTGAAATATGCTGATGAAACAGGTAAAATACAGGAGAATGCGGACAAGACAATTGACGATCTGAAGCGTCTTGAGGTAACAAGCGCAGGTGGTTCCATTATGGAGATGGAAGAGCTTGCCGACATAATTTTCTCATACGGAATGGGGAACATACACAGGGAAAACCAGGAAAAAAGGATCACGGTAACCTACAACTTCACTGAGGAAATAAGAAGTTCAAAAGACCTTCTGGAAGGTGCGAGACAGGAGATAGGATCGATAGTCTCAGATTTGAACATCCCTTCAGGAATTGCTGTAGAAGTAATTCAGGAGGAGAACCAGCTGAAGGAATTCTATAACCTGATAGGTATAGCAGTAATTCTTATTTTTATGATCCTTGCTGCTGTATTTGAGTCACTTTCAATCCCCTTTGTACTGTTGTTCAGCATCCCGCTCGCAGCCCTGGGATCACTTATTGCACTGATCCTTACAGGCAACTCGCTGCTTAATGCAAACACACTTACAGGGTTCCTGATCCTGCTTGGAATCGTGGTTAATAATGGCATCATTCTTATCGACTATACCAATATTCTCAGAAAACGGGGTAACCGTCGTTCGAGAGCGCTTATGACCGCCGGAGTCGCACGGCTCAGACCAATACTTATTACTGCGGCAACAACTATAATTGCGATGATTCCCCTGGCAATGGGACAGGCAGAATATGTTTCGGCAATCGGAGCATCATTTGCAATAACCGTAATCGGAGGATTAGCCCTCAGCACTCTTCTTACCCTCATCTTTATACCAACATTCTATTCAGGCCTCGAAAACTCGCTTGAATGGTTTTATTCGCTTAACTGGAAGAACAAGGTGATACAGTTGTTGGTTTTTGCTCTCCTGATATTCCTTATTTACAGTAACATAGATAAATTCATATGGAAGATGATCACTACCTTACTTGCAGTGATAATTGTCCCTTCAGCCTCATGGTTTATCATGAACAGCCTCAGGAAAGCACGGGAGACTGTCATTTCAGCCGACCAACCAATACACATTTATATTCAAAGTCTCGTAAAGATCTATGACAGGGATAACCGCTGGGTGAGGGAATGGAAAGCAGGTGCCAGGATAAGGCAACGGCTTGGTCTTGAACATCGTTTTTCCTCCTGGGGCGATATGGGCCGTATTGCATGGCAGGCTCCTTTGCTCGGTTTCATAATCTATTTTACCTATTTCTACCTTGACAATGGTTTCTGGATTTTCGTTTTCAGCATTGCCACGTGGTTCTTTCTTTCAGGTATATGGAACTCTTTCAGGGAGCTTTTTACAAGCTTCTCTTCCAATGGTAAAAGAAGAGTGCTGAAAAAGATCATCACGGTAGCTGATTCTCTGGTTTTCTGGATCATTCCACTTCTGAATCTTATCTGGTTCCAGCTGAAATGGGACAACATTTCAGTGGTCCTTATACTCGGTTTTATATGGTTCACCGGACTTTTCATCTACAAAACAGGACAGAAGCTATACAACGAAAATATTGATATCTACCGTCTCGAAGGGCGTTTCAGGGAAATCAGAAAGACTATATACAAAATAGTATCGGTGGTCCCTCTGATCGGAAAGAAGAAAAAGCCTTTCAAGGCTCTCAGCTGTGTTACTCTGAATATCGGTAACGGGATGTTTGGTTTACTTGGCCCTAACGGTGCCGGTAAAACGACTCTTATGAGGATTATCTGCGGCATCCTTGAGCAGAGTTACGGAAAAGTCTGGATCAACGGACTTGATACTCAGAAAAAACGGGAAGAACTGCAGGGTCTTATCGGATACCTGCCTCAGGAGTTCGGCAGTTATGAAAACATGACAGCACATGAGTATCTTCATTACCAGGCGATGCTGAAGAACATTATTGATCCTGCGAACAGGGAGGAGCGGGTTACCTATGTATTGAAGGCTGTGCATATGGAGGATAGGCGGCACGAAAAGATCGGAGCTTACTCGGGAGGAATGAAACAGCGAATGGGCATTGCACTGATACTGCTACACCTTCCAAGAATTCTTGTGGTTGACGAACCGACTGCCGGCCTCGATCCCAGAGAGCGCATCAGGTTCAGGAACCTTCTGGTTGAACTGAGCCGCGAGAGAGTAGTTATCTTCTCTACTCATATCATTGAAGATATATCCAGTTCATGCAATCAGGTAGCCGTGCTTAACAAAGGAATGCTGAGATATCTCGGAACACCAATGGATATGACAAAAGAGGCGGAAGGTCATGTCTGGCAGTTCAATATCCCGGCAAAAGAATTTGGGACCTTCATTGAAAACCATCTTGTTGTGCATCACATGTCGGATGGCGATAATATAAGGGTAAGAGTAATATCAGAAAGCGCTCCGTGGGAAGGAGCAGTTAAAGCAAGCCCTAACCTGGAAGATGCTTATTTATGGCTTCTGAGAAGGAAAAATCATAAGGATTCTAATAATACAAGATAATAAAAAAATCTATGAAAAACAATGATTTTTATAACTTTTTCGATCTCATATACAGGATGATCAACTACAACCTCAGGATCATCTTTGCAAATAAATTCATCTGGTTCCTTGCGGGATCTGTTCTCTTTTATCTCGGACTTTCGGTGATATATGTTTTTTCAAATGATGTTTCAAAAATGCAGGATCTGTATGGCGTTTTTATTTTTTCGGGAATCCTGCTGGTGTTCTATCCCTCAGTTTTCGGCATACAGAACGACCAGGATGCCCGTACAATTGAGATTCTGTTCGGAATCCCCAACTACCGCTATAAGGTCTGGCTGGTGAGGATCCTCCTGATATTCGTAATTGCCTTCCTCATAATGCTTGTTTTTACATTCCTCTCTTCTGTCCTGATAGTTAAATTCCGTTTCGTCGGTGTGACCGCTCAAGTCATGATCCCGGTCCTTTTCCTTGGTATGATGGCATTTATGCTTTCAACGGTGATAAGAAATGGTAACGGCACGGCGGTGGTCATGATAATATTCGGCCTCTTTTTTATGATCCTTATGGATCCTCTCCGCAAAAGCCAGTGGAATGTTTTCCTGAATCCTTATACTACTCCTTATGATGTGAATGAGACCACCTGGGCGATTATTACACTGAAGAACCGGATAATTCTTATTACCGGAACGATCTTATGCCTGCTGGCGTCACTTTATAACCTGCAGAAAAGGGAGAAGTTTATGTAGTAATAATAGTCGTGCGGTCGTGCAGATCGTTAGCCCCCCATTTGGGGGGTTGGGGGGTTAAACAAAAGGATTCTGCTTCGTGAAATCGGGCCTGTATGTCCGGTAACTACCCATATCCTGAACCCATCCGTTTCTGAAACCAAGCTCTTCCATAGTTTTAACTACTGTTTCATACTCCTTCCTGTATAATGATCTTGATAACTCAGGATGATCGCGCACCGAAGGAGTGGGATGATATTGCGACATTAGCGAAATATTTATTCCGGTTGAAAGCTCTTCCGCAATCTTCCTGAGCACCCTTCTGCTCTCCTCAACATATACGGGGAGCACCAGGTGTCTCAACAGTATTCCCCTCTCTGCTGATCCTGTTTTATCCATTATAAGCGTTGATCCTTTCTGAAAATACATTTCTTTAATTGCTCTGAAAGCAACCTCAGGGTAATCAGAAGCGTCCGATAAATCGCCGGATGTGTCAGGCGTAACATATTTATAATCCGGAAGATAGACATCAATCAGGTCAGCCATGCTGGTGATTGTCACAGGTTTATCGTAACTATTTGTATTATAAACAGTTATTGGTTGCAGTCCTCGATCATTAAGTCCCCTGATTATTGCCTTTACCTGCGGAACAACGTGAGAGGGAGAAACAAATCCGACAGCCCGGATACCTGCAGAGAGGATATTGCTGATCTGATCAATGGCATTATCAAGACTTAGATTATATCCGCTGTATCCCGGGTCTATCCTGCTGATCTCATGATTCTGACAGAACTGGCATCTCATATTACATCCTGAAAAGAATATGTTGCAGATGCCGAAAACTCCGCTGATTGGAGGCTCTTCTCCCCTGTGGATACAAATGGAGGCTATGTTCATCCCTGCATCAGCCCCGCAATAACCTCCTCCCCCTTCAAACCTGTTTACCTTACACTCACGCGGACACAGGGTGCAATTTGAAAGAAGCTTCTGTTCCTCCTTATTATATATATCTTCTGATTTCACGTTTTTCAGTGATGTCTTATTCAAAGCCTTTGCGTTCCTTAGTGATTACCTTTGAGTTACTTTGTGGTAAAAATAAACAATTCTTTAACCACAAAGGGGCACAAAGGATAACACTAAGGCTCACAAAGGGGAAAATCCGAGAGGGAGAAATTATATTCCCCTCAAAGTTTGATAATTCCAAACTATTTCTTACCTTTGTGACCGATTTGAGGGGTAATTGAGACATAGGGGACCAAAGTCCCCTATTTTGTTATTAGTTTTAAAAAATGATCAACAGGACCAAAATAGAGGAATCGGTAAAAGAGTTCATCAGCGGAACAGGTATCTTTCTGGTTGCAGTCAGGGTTGACAGTTCAAACAGGATAACGGTTTTAGCCGACACTGATGAAGGAATAACAATTGATGAGTGTGTTGCTCTTCACCGGCATATTGAAAAAGGCCTTGACCGTGAAATAGAAGATTTTGAACTCCGGGTATCATCTCCCGGACTCGACATGCCCTTCAGAGTAGTTGAGCAGTATTATAAAAATGAGGGGAAACAGGTTATCGTTACAGATAACGAGGGTTCAAGCTTTACCGGCAAACTCAAAAATGTTACTGAAGGTGGATTTGAACTGGAGACCGTGGTCAAAACAAAAGGCAAATCAAAAGAACTGAAAGATATCTCTTTCAATTTTGAACAGATAAAAACAACAAAAGTAATTCTAACAATATAAAAATATAAAGAAGTCTGTACCAGATGGAAAATGTTAATTTGATTGATACTTTTTCGGAATTTAAGGAGCTGAAGAATATTGACCGTCCTACAATGATGAGTGTTCTTGAGGATGTGTTCAGAAGCATGCTTGCGAAGAAATACGGATCAGCTGATAATTTTGATATCATTGTCAATATCGACAAAGGTGACTTTGAGATATGGCGAAACAGAGTGGTTGTTGAAGATGACGAGCTGACAGATCCGAATACCCAGATACCTCTTTCAAAGGCAAAGGAGATTGACGAAGATTATGAGGCGGGAGAAGAAGTTTCGGATGAAGTAAAATTCCTTGACTTTGGCAGAAGAGCAATATTATCTCTGAGACAAAATCTTACCGCACGTATTCTTGACCTTGAAAAAAACAATATCTATATCAAGTACAAAGACAGGATCGGAGAGATTGTCACAGGTGAGGTCTATCAGGTATGGAAAAGGGAGATACTGATCCTTGATGATGACGGTAACGAGCTTATTCTGCCAAAAAGCGAACAGATATCTTCCGATCATTTCCGTAAAGGCGATTCAATAAGAGCTGTTGTCATAAAGGTGGAGATGAGGAACAACACACCTTTTATTATCCTCAGCCGCACATCGCCTGTATTCCTTGAAAGACTTTTCGAACTTGAAGTACCGGAGATTTTTGACGGGCTTATTACAATTAAAAAGATTGTCAGGGTTCCTGGCGAACGTGCAAAGGTGGCTGTTGAATCTTATGATGAAAGGATCGATCCTGTCGGAGCATGTGTCGGGATGAAAGGTTCGAGGATACACGGCATTGTAAGAGAGCTCCGGAACGAGAACATCGACGTGATTAACTATACTTCAAATAACCAGCTTTTCATTCAGAGAGCTCTTAGTCCGGCCAAAATTACCTCGATCAAACTTATTGAGGAAACAAAGAGAGCTGAGATCTATCTGAAGCCAAATGAGGTTTCTCTCGCGATAGGAAAAGGAGGACTGAACATAAAGCTAGCGAGCCAGCTCACCGGTTATGAGATTGATGTGTACAGAGAACCGGGCGGGGAAGACGAGGAGGATGTCAATCTTGAGGAGTTCAGCGACGAAATTGAAGAATGGATAATTGATGAGCTCAAAGCAATAGGTTGTGATACTGCAAGAAGTGTTCTGAACCTCTCTATCAGCGACCTGGTTAAAAGAACTGACCTGGAAGAAGAGACCGTAAAGGAGGTTGTAAATATTCTTAGAGCTGAATTTGAGTAGAAACCATTAAATGAACCGGCTTAAGTTTATGAACTTGTAAGAAAGGCAAAGCACATATATGACAGATGATATAAAGGCAACAAGATTAAGTAAGGCAGCCCGCGAATTCAATGTGGGAATATCCACTATTGTGGAATTCCTTCACAAAAAAGGCTTTGATCTTGACCCAAATCCGAACACTAAACTACCGCATGAAGCATATCTCTTACTTGTAAAAGAATATAGCAACGAGATAAGCGTGAAAAAAGAATCCGAAAAGCTTATCCTGAAAGACCTCCATAGGAAAAAAGAGACTGTTTCGATTAACGATATGGGAGAAAAGAGCACATCTGACGATTCTGACAGTGAAGAAGAGGTTGTCATAAAAGATACTTCGGGCACGAAGAAGAGCGTTGATATTAAGACCGAGATTAAAAAGCCAGATATTAAGCTTATTGGGAAAATAGACCTTGAAAAAACATTAAAACCGAAAACTGAGAAACCGGAACCTCCGAAAGAGGTGCAGGAACCGAAACCTGCAAAGGAACCTGTAGTTCAGGAAAAAACTGAATCAAAAAAGAGTGCCCCTGAAACAGAAAAAGAAGTAAAAGCAGTAACTGATGAAGAGAAAAAAACAAAAACAAGCATTGATCTGCATATTGTTGGCAAGATCGATCTTGAAACGATAACAAAAGAGGATAAGGAGAAACCCAAAGAGGCTGGCAAGCAGAAAGAAAAAGAGACAAAAGAGCCGGGTAAAGAACCGGAAGAGAAAAAGACACTCATTGAAGAATTAGTGTCAGAATCAAAACTCACAGATCAGCCAATAGATGAAATAATTGATGATGAGATACTTCTTGAGCAGGAGGAAGATATTGTCGAGCTTTTCAAACCAGTGATAACAAAACTGTCGGGTCTGACTGTTGTCGGTAAAATTGATCTGCCCGTAGAAGAGAAAAAGAAGGTGACACCATATCAGCCTGTTAAAATCAACGGAGATCAGGATTTCAGGAGGAAAAAAAGAAGAAAGAGAATATCCAAGGAAAAAGAGCAGGTCCCGATTGTTAAGCCTGTTCCTGCAGATAAAAAGGATAAAACCGGCAAGAAGGTAATAAAGAAAAGACCTGTAAGGGCTGAGGTCGATGATGAAGAGGTACAGAAACAGATCAAAGAGACTCTGGCACGTCTTACCACTAAAGGTAAATCAAAGGGTTCCAGATACCGCCGTGAGAAAAGAGAAGCCATCAGCTTGAAACAGCGCGAGGAAGATGACAGGATTGAAAAGGCAAAGAATATCCTCAAGGTCACCGAGTTTGTTTCGGTCAATGAGCTGGCGACAATGATGAACACTCCTGTAATTGAGATCATTTCGACATGTATGAATTTAGGATTGTTTGTCTCAATCAACCAGCGTCTTGATGCTGAAACAATGGCGCTCCTTGCAGATGAATTCGGATATAAGGTGGAGTTTGTCAGTGCTGAATTACAGGAAGCTGTAAGAGAGGAGGAAGATGAGGATGAAGATCTGAAACCACGGCCACCCATTGTTACAGTAATGGGTCATGTCGATCACGGTAAAACAAAATTGCTCGATTATATCCGCAGAACTAATGTTATTGCCGGCGAAGCCGGTGGAATTACACAGCATATCGGAGCCTATGGTGTAAGCCTCGATGACGGCCGGCAGATTACTTTTCTCGATACTCCCGGTCATGAAGCCTTTACGGCTATGCGTGCCAGGGGTGCTCAGATCACCGATATTGCAATCATCGTGGTCGCCGCTGATGATGGTGTGATGCCGCAGACAGTCGAAGCTATCAATCACGCCTCTGCTGCCGGTGTTCCTATTGTATTCGCTATTAATAAAATTGATAAGCCGACGTCTAATCCTGAAAAGATAAAGGAGGCTCTTGCAAATATGAACTACCTTGTTGAGGACTGGGGAGGAAAATACCAGTCACAGGAGATCTCTGCAAAGAGCGGACTGAATATTGATGTACTTCTTGACAAAGTGCTGCTTGAAGCAGAAATGCTTGATCTTAAAGCAAACCCTGACAAACCTTCCCTCGGAACAGTTATTGAATCATCGCTTGATAAGGGAAGGGGATTTACAGCTACCGTACTTGTTAAAGCAGGAACACTGAGAGTGGGAGATATCATGCTTGCAGGAAGCTGTTTTGGGCATATTAAAGCTATGTACAACGAAAGAGGCCATAAGGTCGATGAGGTTGGTCCGGCTACACCTGCCCTTATACTGGGCTTGAACGGAGCCCCTCAGGCCGGTGATAAATTCAATGTAATGGAGAGCGACCGCGAAGCAAAAGATATCGCAACGAAAAGAGCCCAGCTTCAGAGGGAACAGGGACTTCGAACCCAGAAACATATTACTCTTGATGAAATAGGACGGAGAATTGCAATAGGTAACTTCCAGGAACTTAACATTATTGTAAAAGGTGATGTTGACGGATCGGTGGAAGCACTGAGCGATTCGCTAATCAAGTTGTCAACACCACAGATACAGCTTAACATTATCCATAAGGCTGTCGGACAGATATCCGAATCGGATATACTGCTTGCCGCAGCATCAAATGCCGTTATTGTGGGATTCCAGGTGCGTCCTTCCCTCAGCGCACGTAAGCTTGCCGAAAAAGAGGAGATTGATATCCGACTCTATTCAATAATCTATAATGCGATCGAGGAGATCAGATCAGCTATGGAAGGGATGCTTCTCCCTGAACTTAAGGAGGAGATTGTTGCTACTCTTGAAATCCGCGAGATATTCAAGGTAACAAAGGTTGGGACAGTCGCCGGATGTTATGTAAAAGAGGGGAAGATCACGAGGAATACCAGAGTTCGTATAATACGCGACGGAATTGTAATATATACGGGTGAACTGGGTTCCCTCAAACGCTTTAAGGATGATGTTAAAGAGGTTGTTGGAGGTTATGAATGCGGGCTTAACATCTCCAGCTTCAATGATATTAAAGTCGGAGATATCATTGAAGGTTACCAGGAAGTTGAGGTAAAAAAGACGCTATAGCAGTTCCCTGTACTTTACTGCAGAAAGCAGGCCGTTAACTTCAGAAGGATCGCTCAATCTGATTTTTACCATCCAGCCTCTCCCATATGGATCTTTGTTTACCAGGTCAGGTGATTCTTCGAGTGCAGGATTCACTTCAATTATCTCACCGCCCACCGGCATAAACATGTCTGAAACAGTTTTTACTGCTTCGATTGTTCCAAAAACCTCTTCTTTTTTCAGTGCCTCACCGAGAGTCTCTATTTCAATGAATACAATATCCCCTAACTCGCCCTGGGCAAAATCGGTTATTCCAACATATCCTGTATCGCCTTCAACACGAAGCCACTCATGCTCTTTTGTGTACATTAAATTTTCCGGAACGTTCATATCTTTTATGTTATAGATTAATAAATACTATAGTTTAGTAGATGTTCGACGTTCAAAAATAGGTTTTTTTGTTTATTCCGAGTATCCAAAATCATTAATATTTCATTGATTTTGACTTCGTCGAGCTCCGCTTCGCTCCGGTTCTTCGTTTGCCCCTTACCCTACTTTGCTTCGCTGAAGCTACGCGAAAGCCAAGAAGGGTGCAAAAAAAATTCAATTACCTTTGTCAGAGCCGGAGCATCATAGGTCCTTTCAAGACGATCGATAAGAAGTCTGACAGCTTCTTTTCCCATATTGAGATTCTGAGGGACTGAGTGACTAAGAGACTGAGAGAAGTAGGGTAACAATGACTTAATGTGAAATGATGAAATTAAAACTGCACCTCACTGTTTTACTTCTGCTGGGTAGTGTCATGTCGCTTCTCTCACAGGTAATAACAACAAATCCTGTCTTTCCTACAGCTTCTGACGCTGTTGTGATAACCTTCAATGCCGATAAGGGCGACATGGGTCTTAAAGATTATACGGGCGACGATCTCTATGCTCACACCGGGGTCATAACAGATAAAAGCACCGGAGGGTCTGACTGGAAATATGTTATCGCCCCGTGGGGTACATTCCTTCCAAAAGCTAAACTGTCAAAAGTCTCAGCCAATGTTTATACTCTGAGTATCTCCCCGTCAATCCGTGAATTTTATGGAGTACCATTATCTGAGAAGATATTGAAACTGGCTTTTGTGTTCAGGAATACAGCTATCACAAACACCCGCACAGGACGTGATGTTGGCGGTGCTGATATTTTCTACAATGTTACATCAGCAATCACATCAAATGAGCCAATCTCCTTTCCATAGACCATCAGTTGCAGAGCCGTCTCCTTCATTCCGGTGAACCATGAAGGGGGTTCAATACGCTCAATATTCTGAGCTTTGACTACATAGCTGATAGCTACCATCAGCATGAAAATTTTGAAAAACCTGTGTGTTCTCATCATAGTTAAAATTTTTTATCTACTGCACCAGTGTAAACTTCAGGCTGAATCCAAAATTTGTATTTGAAGTAGGAAAAGTATTGGCAACAAATGGATTATTCATAGTATGATCGGCAAAGATCTGAAGGTTGAATCTGTCGCTTAAAACATAATCGGCAGTAGCTCCAATTGTGAACATCTTTTGTCCCACCACAGGCTGGTTCACGCTTTCTATCAGCTTTCGTGCAATTGTCTTGTTGTCTCTTATCGAAAGATCGAGCCTGACATTAAGGTCACTTTTCAGGACCCTCTGACCTCCGCCTGTTTTAAGGATGATCTGAACATCATCAAATCTGTACCCGGCTCCAAATATAAGCTCATTAATGCGGGCGTCAGCTATCTGGTTGCTTGTAAGGTTAAGAGCAACCGTTCGTGATTTCCTCCACTCAATTCTTGTTGTCAGATTGCTTTTCCAGTTAAGGTCGAGATTAATGAGCGGGCTGAATTGTTCACTGATAGTAACGACATTTATCTCATACTGCTGGATAAAATTATTCTGAAGGTCCCTGATATAGTTGATCCCGTTATTATCAGTCTTATAATTCAGGTTTGTGGTATATGATCCGATCTGGTAAGTGCTGCGGTACTGGTGGGATATGTTCACCGACCTGAATGCCTTTCGGACAAACTCAAACTTTGATAATCCGTCAAAGTTAAGCCTCCAGTTTGGCATCATTTTAAATACTGAAGGAAATGTCGAAAGCCCTACATTCCTGGGATTTGATTTGGTGTAGGCGGCAAAAAATGCCGGTATTAAAACCTCCCGGGAAGTGCTTCCGTAACCACTTTTAAAGGGTCCTTCAATTGATTCACCGGTTACGGGATCGGTATCGGGATCATACCCGGGATCAATCTCCCGTCGGTCTGCCGCTCTTCTTTCCGAAATTATTACGGCGTTTCTCCTGAAAGCTTCAAAGGTTGGTGAAACATAGTCATTATCCTTGGAGATCTTTTCAAAGGCGGTGCCCCATGAGATAATCGAAATCGAGAAGTTCCCTGTAACAATCCTGTTACGCGTGCTGTCAGGAAAATTTCCATTATAATCAGCTATATAATAAGAACTTACGTTTTCGAGGTATCTTCTGTCGGCGTTAACATCTATTCTGAGGCCGGGGAATGGCTCTACAGTACTGCGGATCGATAAATCGATCTTATTATTGTAGGATGCTGGCGTATTAAGCAGAGTATCGGTACTAAGCCATCCATTGGTTGCAGCCTTATCGAAGAAACTGTTACCACCATATCCCAGAATAAATGGCCAGCCGGGTGCCAGATAGTCATTAAGCCTGGACATCCCGAGGAATTGTGTTTCAGGCATAAAGCCGGGAAGAAAATGCCCCTGGGCAGAAGTGTAAGTAAAGTTCACCGATCTGACTCCCAGCAACGCCCTTACCATATACTCACCCGTGACAGTCAGAGGGTTCCGTTTTTTAGGAACTTTGCCTTCAATAATGACCTTTGTACCATCAGCCTGCTCACCGGTTGTGAAAGTTATTCTATTCTCATTGACAATTTCAAGCTTGCCGGCAAGCTCACTTCCATCCTTCTTTATGACCCTGATCTTCACATCTCTGGTTTTAAGATTGTGAGTAATGGCTCTTACAATATTTTGTCTGAAGTTTATGTTTTCTCTTGTAAATGTTACTGTTTTAGACTCAGCTTTCATTCTCTGCCCGCCGTCAGGACGCGTATTAGCTTCAATGTTTTTCAGGAATTTCGATTTACTGTACAGGGTTGCAAGGTTTGCCATTGCTGAAAAAGTCAGGTCATTATTGTTCTTGATAATATTTCCCAGATTAATATCCAGGCTGTCGGGGAAAACAGAGCCTGCAAGCCATGTATAATTTGCTCCATAACGGGCATTGGCATTGATCCATGACAATAACGGAAGCTTGTTTATCGGGATATTATAAGTTAAGTTTATGTAATGGTTATATGTGGTTGTTCTCCCGAAATTTTTCAAATTAATCATTACCGAATCGCGCCAGTTATCAAAATCACTCTGATATCTTCTCCTGTCCACACCACCGGAAGGTTCATCAATCCTGGCTATATTTGTTGATGTGAAGTCAAATTTCAATTGCCGGGTTATGTCATACTTAATATCAAAAAGCCTGTTCCATTCAAAATCCTTCCTGAAAGAAGGGGTAATCCGGAGGTTTGGATTATTTATATTCCTTGTTTTCACCTCATTATAATAGCGGCTCAGATCAGTACGGAATGACAGGCTTTTAGGGAAGACATAAAAGTTAAAGTCCTTAATAACCCTGAAGAGAGGGGAATTAAGGAATTTCACGTTTTTAAAGGGCAATACATTGGCAGGTTGTGCTTCATAATTATAATTTAAGCCTCCCCTGTAGGTTTTCTCAAGATCGATCTCAGTCTTGGTGTTGCTTATATAAGTCTCATTAAAAGTATAGTTGGCACTCAGGTTTGCTATATCCCAGGCATGTGGTTTCTCGCCGCGTTTTGTGATACCCGCGTTACTTATTGTAATAGTCCTTCGTCTCGCATAATCTTCAGAAATAGCTCTTATAGAGTCTCTTACTTCATCATTTTTGGCCTCCCTCAGTGCATCTTTCAGAAGTATGTCGGGATCAAGGGGATTATACTGGGGTTTAACACGTGTCTCGGAATAACCGACGTAAACAGGGAACCGCACGCCCATCTCTTCCGGAAAGAATTTACCCAGCTCAATACTTGATGAGAGATCGTATTTTAAAACTTCTTCCTTGCTCCTTTCATTTACTTTTTTCTCAATACTTCCCCAACCGGGTGTGCTTGCCTGCCCCACCATATCCACAGTCCCAAGATCGGCAAGACGCACCTGCAGGTGAGCATTGGCCGCCCATCCTCCGTCTTCGATAAAATCGCTGAGGCGTAACTCATTTACCCAGACCTCACCTGATTTAGGATTACCGTCATCAGCTGATGAACCCCTTGTTTTTATAGGATTTCTTACCCCTACCATAATTACTCTGACATTGCTCATATTAGGGTTTCCCGATACCGATACTCTGGCAACGCCATTCGTATAAACAAAGACATCTGACACACCTAATGATGAGCCCGGCAGCTGCATCTGTCTGTTGCGCTCTTTCTTGGCCTCCTGAAGAACTGACAGGTCTATGTTAAAGCTGTTCTCTTCAGGCCAAACCAAAGCTCTCGACTCATCACTCTTATTATCATAATCCCCGGGAGGAGTAAGTTTTAATGGTATCTCGTATTCATAGAAATTAGCCTTGTAGTCTGAACCTATCCTGATAAATGCTGTCAGTTCGTCATCATAAAGGGGTTGACCTATAAGGGCTTCAGCATGCACCTCCATCCGTAAACGACGGTACTGACGGATATCTATATTGACATTCCGGAAAGCAGCCCGCGCATCACCATCCTCAAGATTCATAACTCTCAGTACCATTGACTGCTCATTCAGCTGCCTGAGCTGGGGATTCTGAGGATCAACTATTCTGTTAAACCCGGGCGGCAGTACATAATTTACAGGATCCTTACCTGCATTCTCTTCTATGCTTACTGAACTTATCTCAAAGGTGCCGTCGGATGCTTCAGGAATTGTAATTCTTTCCCCTCCCTCCATAAAAGAGATATTATACTTTCTCCACTCTGCCCTGACAAGATCAAGCTTGGCAAAACGCATTATCACGGGTTCATTAAAATTCTTAAGGAACATTCTCATAAAACGAATTGACTTGAAGTCTTTAATGGGCCCAACAACCCTCTGGTACTCTGTAATCGGAATTTTAAACTGGTACCATTTTACCCTTGACTTTACTCCATTTGCCAGAGTAGCTTCATATTCTATCTCATCCACAATGTAATTCGATCCAACCTTTATCTCACCCGGCCGGATATTTACCTTATACTGATAGTAGCTCTCCGTTTCGCTGAGGGTATTATCACGGTTAATATCCTCCATGTCGGGTAATGTTGATCCTGTAGTTGGATATGATTCAGTTGACATCTCTGAAGTAGGCGAGTTACCTTCATGCCCGTTATATCTTTTATACCTTTCCAGAATTCCTTTCTGCTGAAAGTCATATTTAGATCCCCTGAAATAGTGAAAATCATCATTCGAAGGGTCCAGAAGGATTTCCTGATATACCTCCGGCTTTGTAATGAGCAATGATTTTTGCAGGTAGTCGTTAAAGTAGGTCTGTTCATCCAGATTCTGCAGACCATCTAATCCCACATCCTGGTATCTTCTTGATTCTACCGCGTTGTCAAAGGCGTTAACGACCGATTGAACAGTAGGGACCCTTCCCCATGCTGTCGTATCTACATTTTTGACTTCTGCCGAACCGGGAAGTCCATTTTCAAAACTTTTTCTTGAGTCGCGCAGAATATCTTCGGAGATATTCCCAAGGTTTATATACAGATCGCCCCCCTGGTGATCAGGATTTTCCACAAAAGGATCCATCAACCAGAACTTAATATACTGAATATTAGCATTTTCAAAATCGCTGGTCAGCACCTCTCTCATTACCCCGCCCCATCTTGATTCAGGATCATTGAGTTTTCCATCCTCGTTCATGCCTCTTGAATAGGGACCTTGATCTGTGTCAAAGTTATAAGGTCCCTTCTCATCGGGATAATAGGCCAGGTTCAGAACAGAAATATTTGTTGGTATTCCACTGGGACTCTCTTTGTTTGGGAAGATCTCGTTTTCATAAATCTCCCTGACGAAATGGCTGGATTGCTCCTCTGCATTTTGCTTAATATGATCCGGAGTGGAGGAACCGTTCCGGAGAAAAAGAGGATCAATGACATACCATGCTATCCTGGCCCTGTTATAACCGCTGACACGATTGTTATTAAACCTCGCTTCCGGGAAAAGCTGCTCCTGCCCCTGCGGAATACTCGCAATGGTCCATGCATTGAATGACTTAAGGTCCAAAGGAATTTCGCTTGCCTCAAAATCGTCGATATATGAATTGCCTGCATTGGAAATTGCCCTCGAATGACCGGGTATTAGGTTTGCAAACTCGCCAAAAAAACTGAATGTTGAAGGGGTCTTTGTTTCAAGAAACGGGATCTTATCAATGATCTTCGTAAGCAATTGTGACTGACTCTTGTAAGATGTATTCAGACCCCAGATGGTGTTTGAAATGGGTTCTTCGCCAAAATTGACCTTCTGCGTATATGGCCTCTCTGTAAGATGCAGAATTGTGCCTCCGATATTGAAATTATTTGAAAACCTGTAATCGAGATGGGTTCCGACAAGTGTTTTTGTCTGGAATCCGAAAAACTGGTTGCTTTCCCGCGAAACCTGGATCGGTGTTTGTGATTCAATTAATGCATAGTTGATAATTCTGACTGTACCCATATTATAATCGACAGTATAATCGGTATTCTCGGTCAGAGTGACTCCTCCGGCAGTCACCTTTATCGCGCCCTCCGGAATATTCGTGGCATTAAGCCTTATTTCAGATCCTGACTCAGATGAATACTGGCCTGAAAGCTTGAATTTATTTTTCTCAGCCATCTGTTTTGCAACAGTCTGAGTGGAGTCATACAGCTCCTGGAAAACATACTTATCAGCAATCCTCGGGTCTCCGATCTGGTTTCGCAGATGAGTGCCGAATGGTTCAGTTACAGGAAACACAACTTTCCCCCGGCTGACTATTACAGTAATGTCGTCAATAAAATCAAAGAAGCCATCAGACTCCCTGTCAAGCTGTGAATTAAGATTATCAAGCCCCATTATCTGAAGAAGTATTTTATCTGCCAGTTTACCTTCAGGAATATAGTTTATCGAGTTACCGGTCCTGTCATCTTCATAAAGCACATTTAATTCAAACTTGTTACTTTCAAGTCTGCCGGAACCCAGGGAATAGATGTTCTTCATCATGAGATCCCATGTCGGGTACTTCGGACTTAAGGTAGTCCCCTTCAG
Organism: Bacteroidales bacterium; assembly: GCA_035529055.1. Lineage (GTDB taxonomy): Bacteria > Bacteroidota > Bacteroidia > Bacteroidales > VadinHA17 > LD21. The sequence goes on along the minus strand of DATKXL010000121.1, from coordinate 10,545 downwards.
CAGTTTAAGGATAAGAGTCTGTGGAGCTGTTATGCCATCTGTCGAAAACTCCCCCACTTTAAAAACCTGACCCCCTATTGTGTATTCGTAAGCAACTGCCAGCACCTCATCAGTGTTCAGGGCTGTGTTAAGCGATATGTACCCAAGCTGCCTGTTGAAGGTAAATTCCCGGTCATTAAGCTTTCTGGCATTTTCTATTTTCTCAAAGTCGCGACCTATCTGGAATCCGGGATACAGAGGATCAAAGACGTTTGTAACCTGATCAACATCCCGTACCAGTCCGTAAGCAGTTGTCAATTGCTCATACAGCTGATTTGCCTTGTTATCGGGATAAATCAATGCACCAGGGGTTGCCTGAAAAGCAGGTATATTATTGAAGATATGATTACTGTTCTCAGCCAGATCCAGAAACGCAACTATGTTCCTGTTGTTGGCTTCTTCAAACCGGCTCGTTTTATTTGTAACCCACACTTCTATCCGTTCGATATTTACACCCGAACTGACCACAGGAAGGTTTTTCAATGCACCGTCATAAATATCTCGGAAATACTGGGACAGAAAAAAATGACGGTTTGCTTCATATTCATCACCATATATTTCAAAATCACTTACCTGAGCACCACCTTTAACCTCAATTACCGATGATTCACCTTTCTGCTGCGACAGGACAGTGGTCACGGTAAGCTTCCCGAATTGCATTTCGGTTTTTAAACCAAACAGGCTGTAGCTTCCTGTTATCAGAGACCCTGTGAGCGGAAGTGTAACATCTCCTGCTTCAACTTTTTTCAGTATCTCATCCTCCTTGCCTGAATACTGAAGCTTTGTCCTGTTCTCGAATTCAAACATGGCATCAGTATTATAATTGACTCCAAGCTGCATTTTGTCTCCTATTGTACCGGTTACATTCATCTGGATCTTTTCCTTGAAGTCAAATGTGGGAATAGTCCTGAGTTTCTCTGAGAGAGTCGGGTTCTGAGTCCGGGAGATATTGATCCCGAAAATAAGTTCAGCTGAGCCCTGCGGAATAATGTTGATCACATTGCTTCCAAAGATCTTGTCAAAAGCTTCACCTCCAACCTCTATCTGCGGGATCAGATTTGACCTGAAACCCGATTCCTTGCCGGCAATTCGCGATTGCCAGTAATCGCGCATCTCCTTATTGAAATGATATTTACGGAACTCTTCAGGACTCATGTGCACCGGAGTGCGATAATCGAATGCTCCTACTTTCTGATAAAGGATATACTCGTTTTTCTCAGGATTGTAAATGACAGTTGATTTAATATTTGAAGGATTATCGAGAAATAATGGAGCTTTTTGAGGTGATTCCCAGGGAATTCCAGAGACATCCTTTAATTGCAGAACCGATCGCCGGGTTGTATCTGATGAGACGGATTGAGCATTATTCTGACCAGATGCTTCTGTAGGCCATAGAACCAAAGAAACAAAAAATAAAAGATATAAAAATATCAGTAGATTTTTATATGATATCCCTGATCCCAAACTGGCTTATATTCTGCATTATAAGTTTTTAAGCGCTCTCTTGATAATATCCTCAACTGTCAGGTTCTTTTCCTCCCTGACAATCTTATCAAGGACTTTTGAGACAGCACTTTTGGCAAACCCAAGCATCACTAATGCAGATAACGCCTCTTCACGTTTTGTATTGTCTGAAAACGCAAATATTTCACCGGTTCCGGCTTGCTTGCCAACTTTGTCTTTCAGGTCAACAATTATTCTTTGTGCAGTTTTTAATCCAATTCCTTTAACACTTTTCAGAACATTAACATCTGATCCGATAATAGCTTTCTCTATTTCGGCAGGATTCAGGGATGAAAGCATCATTCTTGCAGTGTTTGCTCCTACCCCGGATACCGATATCAGTAAACGGAAAATGTCCCTCTCCTCTTTATCGGCAAATCCAAATAGCTGGTGGCTGTCTTCTCTTATGACTTCATGCACCAGTATCTTATATTCATTCCTTCCCTCAAGTTTCGAAAAAGTAGTCAGCGATATATTAATAAAATAGCCCAGATCCGTTGTTTCGATAATGAGAAACGTTGGGGTAATAGTGATAATAGTGCCTTTAATGTAATCTATCATAATGGCTGCTCAGCATTAAAAATATCAGGAGGAAGTTCATCAACGCGGTCAGCATGAATTTCTATATCCTGGTGTTTGAGTGGATTTTTTGTAATCTCCGCATAGACCTGCCGGTTTTTGTAAATATCGCACGCAAGATAAATTGCCTGACGAAATGAGCTTTCCGAAGCTTCTCCTTTCCCGGCTATCTGGAAAGCTGTACCATGGACAGGTGAAGTTCTGATATACGGGAGACCTGCGGTAAAATTTACACCGGAGTCGAAAGAGAGAGCTTTAAAAGGTGTAAGCCCCTGATCGTGGTACATAGCCAGTATGCCATCGAATTTTGCAAAAGATCCCGCACCAAAGAAACCATCAGACGGGAAGGGTCCGAATGCTAAAATACCTTCTTTTTGTGACTGCTCTATTGCCGGAACGATAATTTCAGTCTCCTCATTTCCCAGCAAAGAGTTATCACCCGCGTGGGGATTCAGACCAAGGATTGCTAGCCGGGGGCGGCGGATACCGAAATCGAGAATAAGTGAATGATTCATAAGTCCTATTTTCTGAAGAAGCAGCTCCAAGGTAATCATTTCAGGAACCTTACTGAGCGGAACATGATCGGTAGCAAAGCCAATTCTCATGCTTTCTCCGATCATAAACATCAGGGTTGCCTCTGCTCCGGCTTTGGATCTCAGGTATTCAGTGTGACCTTTAAAATGAAAGCTCTCCGACTGGATATTGCTTTTATCGATAGGCGCCGTGATAAGTACGTCAATCTTACCCTGTATCAGGTCCTCCACAGCTTTTTCGAGAGAAATAAAGGCTGCTTCGCCTCCCTGAGGCGTCGATTTACCCAGCTCTACTCTAATGCTGTCGTCAAGACAATTGATCATATTAGCCTTTTTTGGATTGGCTTCTTCTGCTGACCTGATATTATTAAAACTGAAGTTATTAATATTCAATGCCTTACGATGATAGGAGGCTACTTTTGGTGACCCGTAAACAACAGGAACGCAGAAATCGTTTATCAGGTTGTCCATAAGGGCCTTGATAATTACCTCATAGCCTATGCCATTAATATCTCCTTGTGAGATACCTGCTATAATTGCTTTTTTCTCCATATAGTGTCATTTCTTTTCTGCAATAATTGCAGCTAATTTCTTCATAAACACAGATAAAAGTCTTAAGCCTGATCCGGGTCCGTCTTTTAACCTGTAAAAATCATCTTTTTTGAGCGATCCGGTGCCGGCAATATCAAGATGAATAAAAGGATACTTTGCAAAATTCTCGAGGAATTTTCCTGCGGTGATTGCTCCGGCCTCCCTTCCCCCAACATTTTTAATATCGGCAATATCCGATTTTATCATCTCACCATATTCTTCCCAGAAAGGTAGCCGGGCTGTTCTTTCGTAAACCTCATTGCCACACTCTTCAAGCAGGTCGAAGTATTTTTTCTCAGCATTGCCCATTATAGCTATAGCCTGGTTTCCAAAGGTCATGGCAGCGGAACCTGTAAGGGTGGCTATGTTGATAATCAATTCCGGTGAATATCTGGATGCATAACTTATTGCATCTGCAAGGATAAGTCGTCCTTCAGCATCGGTGTTGCCAACCTCAACAGTCATATTATTATGCATGGTAAGAATATCCCCCGGGGTATAGGCGTTACCCCCCGGACGGTTATCTGTTGCCGGGATCAATCCGATAATATGCAACGGCAATGCGGTTTTTGCAACAGTATATAAAACACCTGCCACGGTAGCTGCACCAGCCATATCGGCTTTCATATTATCCATAAAGTCACCTGTCTTGATATTGAGGCCGCCTGTATCATATACAATGCCCTTTCCAACCAGCACCAGAGGTTTCTCATTAAGACAATTCCCGGGCCGCCATTCAAGGATACAGAATATGGGAGGATCAACGCTTCCCCTATTCACTGCAAGAAGGCCCCCCATCTTAAGGGCTTCGATCTTTCCCTTATTCAATACATCAACGGTAAAACCTGCATTTAATCCGGCTTTTTTGATCTCGTCCGACAATGTCAGTGCATTCAAATGGTTAACCGGTTCATTTATCAGATCGCGTGCCATGTAAACTGCATCGGTCAGATCAATAAGCCATTTAATATCTGAATCATTTAAATTACCATGTAGTAATAACTGAGATGGATAGTCCTTCTTCTCCCCGTTTTCTTCCCTGGTTTTATACTTATCAAAAGCATAGAAGCTTAAAAGCAGACCCTCGGTAAAATCCTCAACTGCTCCTTCATAGGCTTTGTAAGAGGTAATTACCAGCTCAGGATGATTGTTCGACCTGATAAGCTTTCTTAAATTAAATGCAGTCTTGCGAAGCTCTTCCTTAGTCTTGTAACTGTTGAGACCCTCCTTTATTCTTACAATGTAAGAGTGCTTGTAATAGGAGTTGATAACAACGAACTCCTCCTTTGCAGAAATCCTTTTCAGCGCATACTCTTTCTCGGTCTTACTTAGTCTCAGGTTTTCAGGGATTTCATCGCTTCCAAGGATACATATAACTGACTGATCGGGAGATATTTCTTTTATTTTTATTATCCGGGATTTCATATTATTGACGGCCTTTTTTTGAAGATGTAAAGTTAATCAAAATATTGAATGATCAGGTTGCAAAGTGTTACCTTTGCCTGGGTTAAAAAGTTACAAATGCCTGTTTTGGAACAATTATATAAGAAAGCGCTTGATTGCCTTCCTCTCACTGTGGAAGAGGGATTATTTCTTTATGAGCAGGCTCCGCTTGAAGAAATGATGTTTATAGGAAACAGGCTCCGGCACATCTACAATCCCGGCAAGATCACCGGATGGATGATCGATAGAAATATTAACATTACCAATATCTGTTTTTCGCAATGCCTCTTCTGCAATTTTTGCAGGATAAAAGATTCCCCCGATGCTTATATCACTAAAATAAATGAATATATAAAGAAGATTGATGAGCTCTATGCTCTCGGAGGCGATCAGCTTTTACTTCAGGGGGGAATGAATCCTGACCTCGGGCTCGGTTTTTATATTGATCTTTTCAGCAGGCTGAAAGAGCTTTATCCTTCACTTAAACTTCATGCTCTGGGGCCTCCGGAGATTGTCTATCTCTCAAAGAAGGAGAATATATCTTATTACGAAGTCCTTTCACGGTTGATCGCTGCAGGTCTTGACAGCCTTCCCGGAGCAGGGGCAGAGATACTTTCCGACAGGGTCAGGAGAATAGTATCGCCGGCTAAAGCTACATCAGATGAGTGGCTGGCAGTGATGAGAGAAGCACACAAACTGAATATTCCAACCTCTGCCACAATGATGTATGGTCATTTAGAAACTGATATGGAGAGGATTGAACATCTAATCCTGTTAAGGAAGCTTCAGGATGAGAGACCTGACGGCCATTATGGATTTATTACTTTTATTCCATGGCCATTTCAGGATAAAGGGACTCCCCTGTCAGTAAAAAAGGGGGTAAGAAGCAGTTACAACGGGCCGGGCTATATACGTCTTATAGCCATCAGCAGGATTATGCTGAATAATATAAAGAACATCCAGGCTTCGCTGCTGACAGTAGGAAAAGATATCGCGACACTGACACTAAATGCCGGGGCAAATGATCTCGGATCAGTAATGATCGAGGAAAATGTTGTAAGTGCAGCTGGGGCAGTCAACCGTTTTGATGCCGGGGATATTCAGTCAATAATTAAAGAGGCAGGATTTGTTCCTGTCAGAAGAAACCAGAAGTATGAATTGATGTGATTTGACAAAAAACCCGCACTTGAGCAATGCGGGTCACTATTGATATGATTCGGATTAAAAATTTTCCTACTTGGCAGTCTCTTTTCCCTCATCCTCGGGATTAAGTTTAGAAGCTTTCTTGAACTCTTTCATTCCCTGCCCTATACCTTTCATCAATTCAGGAATCTTACGGCCACCGAAAAGAAGAACAACAACCAGTAATATCAGAACGATCTCAGTTATACCAATCTTTCCCATCTCTTTAAGTATTATAATTTATACAAAGTTAATAATTGTTTAGTGATATGCAAACTATGATTTAAATTAAACTAGTTTCTCAGCAGTTTCAGAATATCGTTACCGTTAGCGAATATCAGCAGCGAAAATAAGATGATCATGCCAGTTATCTGGGCATACTCAAGGAACTTGTCGCTGGGTTTTCTGCCAGTAACTACCTCCCACAATAAGAACATCACATGGCCTCCATCAAGTGCAGGAATAGGAAGAATATTCATCACTGCAAGGATGATGGAAAGAAGAGCAGTCATGTTCCAGAATACCTGCCAGTCCCAGACACCCGGAAAAATACTTCCGATTGTAATGAAACCGCCAAGTGATTCATAAGCTTTTGTATCTCTTGAAAAAATAAGTCTGAATTGTTTCAGGTAGTCACCTATAGTCCTTACACCTTTGTTTATACCTGCTGGGAAGGATTGCAGAAATCCATATCTGATAGTTCTCAGTTCAAAGATCTGGCTGAAAGTCCGGTTGGATGCAACACCAAGCATGCCTGCGCTGGTTGGCGTTACAGGAATATTTACATTTTCTCCTTTTCTCAGAACATTTAACAAAACTGCCCTGTTCTTATTGTCTGACAGGTACTTTTGAAATTCATCGTACCATATGAATCTGACATCGTCAATAGCAATCAGTTCATCCCCTGAAAGAACCCCTGCATCTTTTGCAGGTGACTCCTTCCCGAAAGCTGAGATAATAAATGGTCCGAAAGGTGTTCTGGGTTCGATTTGTCCCTTATTCTTAAGCACTTGAGCAATGTACTCCCTGGGAATATCAATATTTATGATCTGTCCATCACGGTCAACCTGTATCGTTTTACGGTCATTAAGGACTATATCAGGAGTAATCTTTAGGAAGTCGTCCACATATTGATTATCGATAGTCAGGATTTTATCACCGTTTCTGAGGCCCATTGCATATCCGACAGAGTCAGTAACGATCCCGTATTTAACGTTTGAGTTTGGAAGATAAGTTTCACCCCATGCATAAAGGACAAAGACATATATCAATAACGCTGAAATAAAATTGAAAAGCACTCCTCCGGTCATTATCAGAAGCCTCTGCCCTGATGTTTTGGACCTGAATTCCCACGGCTGGGCAGGCTGTTTCATCTGCTCCCTGTCGAGGGATTCATCAATCATTCCTGAAATCTTGACATACCCGCCAAGCGGAAGCCATCCCACTCCATATTCAGTTTCTCCTCTCTTATATTTAAACAGAGAAAACCAGGGATCGAAAAAAAGGTAGAATTTCTCAACTCTTGTCTTAAAAATTTTTGCCATGACAAAGTGCCCCATTTCATGAATAAGTACTAGAATTGAAAGGCTCATTACAAATTGCAGTATCTTGATAAGGATGGTCATGTTTATCTATGTAGTTCGTTAATATAATTTAAAGTTATTTCTCTGGCATTTTTATTTGTGGTTTCGAGGAATCCAAGACCCGGATTGGCTAAATACTCTGCCTCCTCCATTGTATGTTCAACAACATCTGACATTTGCATAAATCCGATTTTCCCTGAAAGGAATGCATTCACGGCTACCTCATTAGCTGCATTCATGATGCAGGGCATATTTCCACCCTGTTTTAAGGCTTGAAAAGCAAGTGAAAGATTACGGAATTTCTTAAGATCCGGCTCAGAAAATGTAAGAGTATTCTGGATACTCAGGTCAAGGCGTGGAAGATCAGATTGCAGTCTTTTGGGGTAACTGAGGGCATAAAGTATGGGGACTCTCATATCGGGTATTCCAAGCTGTGCCTTTACAGAGCCATCACTGAAATGAACTAAAGAGTGAATAATTGACTGCGGGTGGATTATAACTTTTATCTGATCAGGATTAAGGTCAAACAGCCATTTTGCCTCAACTACTTCCAGACCCTTGTTCATCAAGGATGCTGAATCGATGGTTACTTTGTTACCCATATCCCAGTTTGGATGTTTCAGAGCTTCATGAGGTTTGACATTCCAAAGCATTTCTTCAGTGTAATTAAGGAATGGCCCTCCTGATGCTGTGAGTGTAATCTTTTCTATGGGATTGCCGGCTTCTCCTGCAAGACACTGAAAAATTGCCGAGTGTTCTGAATCGACAGGTATAATGCGGCTTCCGGATTGTCGAACCAATTTACCTATTATTTCACCTGCAACAACAAGTGTCTCCTTGTTGGCCAGTGCAATATTCTTTCCTGCCTTTATGGCTGAGATTGTGGGTCTTAAACCTGAATAACCAACCATGGCTGCAACGACAAGGTCAATGTCAGAACCTGCAACAACCTGTTCAATTGCATCATCACCTGCATACACTTTAATACGGGTATCCCTGAGATTATTCTTAAGCTGTTGGTAATGAGCCTTGTTCCCTATGACTACCGTGTCAGGAAGATATTTTTTCGCTTGCTGTGTAAGTAGTTTTACATTATTTCCGGCAGTCAGAACCTCAACAGCAAAATCATGAGGATATCTTGAGATGACATCCAGAGACTGAGTGCCGATTGATCCGGTTGAACCCAATAATGCAATTCTTTTTGGCATGCCCGGTTTCCAGATAATTAGAAAATAATATGCTTTTCGGGGTCTAAAGGACTCCCCTTATACCATATTTCAAAATGAAGATGCGGACCTGAGGTGTACATCTCGCCGGAATCTCCAACGATGGCAATTGCTTCACCGGTACGTACAAGGTCGCCGGTCTCTTTAAGCAGGGCAGCATTATGTTTATAGATTGATACAATATTGTTTAAATGCTGAACCTGTATAACAAATCCGGTCTCCATTGTCCAACCGGTAAAAATGACTGTTCCATCAAGAGCTGAGGCAACCGGCGATTTTGGTTTTGTTACAATGTCAGTACCGAAATGTTTGGTACGCAGATCATATTTTCCCGATACAATTCCCTTTACCGGAGGGAAGAAATGCAATCCGGCCAGACTTGTAACCGACTCAGTGGATATAGGTCCCAGGGAAAGGTTATATCGTTCCTCATTTTCAATCTGTACTCTCAGAGCTGAGTCTTCAGGTGAATTCCTGAAACTGATTGCTTTATAATTAGTGGCCGGATCTCTTCCGGAATACATGTCAACCGGCTTATTTCCCGAAATAATTGCATTAAGGTTGTAAAAGTATTTATCTCTGAGAATCAGTTCCTGTTCAAGTGAGTCGAGACGTATAGCGCTCATCAGTATATTACGTCGCATTATTACATCGGGGTATCCGGGAATAGACTCCCTGAGATTTGTAAATGCGATTAGCGCGGAGGTGGCTCCGATAATAAACAAGACCAGCCCGGTGATCAGAAGAAAAGCATTGTATTGAGTAAGTCGTATTCTCCAGATCTCTTCAAAGGTGGTATCATGTGTAACAGATACCCTGTATTTATCGCGCCAGTTTCGTTTTTTCTTTTCGTTTTTAGCCATATCTTTCTAAATGTCCGGGCTGCAAAGATAATGAATCCTGCCTCAACAATCAGGCAGGAGGATATGAAAATGGATTATTTTCACATTAAACGACCTTTACCGGTTTATCCTCACTCTGCCATAATCCGTGTTTGGTGCAGACTGACATTGCTGAAAGGTTCATTGAAACATCGGGGGCAACTATATAAAAATCAATTTCATAATGAGTCGGCAGATTTCCATATACACCTGCTGTATAGCGTGCTTCAGCGAGCAGGGTTTCCCTGTTCCACAGCTGAATAACGCTGATGAAATGTTCGTGTTCATCGGGGTGAGGGTACTCTTCTCCAAGTCGTACTTTCACTTCAAACTTCTCTCCTCTTTTTACCTGATCGGGGCAGATGACATGAGGCATATGTCTGTCGAGGTACTCGCGTTTTATCTCTTTATCCTCTTTTTCTATGTCTATAGCTTTAAAGACTCTTGGCATGGTGTTTTGGGATTAATGATATATTTAATAAATAATGTTTCAGAGATGATAAGACCGGAGACCGAAGACCGAAGTAAAATCCCCCTTTGAAGGGGGCAGGGGGATGTTTCATTCGCCTTCCGTCTTCTGTCTTCGGACTTCTGACTTGTGGCAAACTTAATAATTAAAATTTTAAAAAAATCCATAATTCTTTTGGTTATTGCGCCTTAAATGTTAAATTTGCACCTCATTACTGCGGGGTGGAGCAGTGGTAGCTCGTTGGGCTCATAACCCAAAGGTCGGAGGTTCGAATCCTCCCTCCGCTACAAAGAAAAAGCCTAAAAGCCTGTATATTAATAATATACGGGTTTTTTCTTTTGAAATAAGAAATATATAAGAAACATTGACCTGTTTTTAGAACATTTGCAACTATTGAGTTTTTAACCGAAATTAGCTTTTCAGAGGTGTCATTCCTTCCGGTCGCCCGACTTGGAATATCAGACATTGACTTTCACAATTCAAATTAAATCAAAATTATGCTACCTCTTCTTTTTT
>DATKXL010000120.1:0-16647 GCA_035529055.1 Bacteroidales bacterium | reverse complement strand
CGGTTGAGACTGATGCAGATATGAGTTACGTGCATTATGAACCCCTTGGAACGATCCTGGGAATAATGCCTTGGAATTTTCCATTCTGGCAGGTATTTCGTTTTGCCGTTCCAACACTAATGGCAGGAAACAGCGTTTTGCTGAAGCACGCCTCAAATGTCCAGATTTGTGCTCAGAATATTGAAAACATCTTTACCGGATCAGGATTTCCTCAGGGAGTGTTCCAGAATCTTGTTATAGGTTCAGACAGGGTGGGGAATGTCATTAAACATGAATGTGTCAAAGCTGTTTCCCTGACCGGAAGTGAATTCGCGGGACAAAAAGTAGCTGGGATTGCAGGCAGGGAGATAAAGAAAACTCTTCTTGAACTGGGAGGAAGCAACGCTTTTGTCGTACTTGAGGATGCAAATATACCTAAGGCTGTTGAAATCGGGATAAAAGCACGTATGCAGAATGCCGGACAAAGCTGCATTGCAGCAAAACGATTTATTATTCATGAAAAAGTCATTGATAAATTCATTGGGTTATTCCTTGAAGGACTGAAGAAGTTAAAGACCGGTGATCCGGCAAAAGAAGATACAGATTTAGGGCCGCTGGCAAATATTCAGCAGGCGGAAAAAGTGGAGCAGCAGGTAAGAAGATCAGTTGAAATGGGAGCGAGGCTTATTGAAGGAGGTATCCGTGATAAGGCATTTTATTTGCCCACCCTTCTTACAAATGTGAGACCGGGAATGCCCGTATTCGATGAAGAAGTTTTTGGCCCTGTCGCTCCCCTGATAGTTGCAGAAAATACTGACGAAGCAATAGCACTTGCCAACATGACAAATTTTGGTCTGGGAGTATCCCTTTTTACAAATGATCTCAGGAAAGCCGGTGATCTGGTCCATGAATTTCATGACGGTGCAGTATTTATAAATTCCATGGTAAAATCCGACCCGAGATTACCCTTTGGAGGAACCAAACGATCAGGTTATGGAAGGGAACTGGGCATTCAGGGAATAAGGGAGTACGTAAATATAAAAACAGTCTATATTAAAAAACTATGAGAATTTAACTCACTGGTAATTGAAATTGCTGATTTTTTTATTGTCTGTAGCATTATACCGTCGCACCGGAGTACTGCTGTACCTTAGTCAATGCCTGAATAATGTTGGCCTTTATTACTGGTCACCATATTCCAGGCATCGACATTTTTCGTATATTTCATACATATTTTTAAAACATTATGACCAGTTTTGACCTGACCATGGAACAACGTGTTGACCTGCTGGAAACAATTATCCCCGAGCATGAAGATTACAACAGCAACACAGCAAAACTAAGGGTAACACCCCCGGCTATTTTTCCCTGAATACCATTGATTCATAGTTTCCGGATCCCTCCAGATAGTTGTATCCTAATTCTAATTTAACCCTGGCAAGTATCCCATGATATACTGGTTTAGCGACCATGCTTTTAATTAAAAACTTAAAAACCGGATTAACTCCCTCTAACAGATCTTTACGATCCAGGATTTTATCAGCTTCAAATAGTGCCTGAAATGGAAAATGTTCATCAAGTGATTTTATATTTAATGATGCGGGGTATTTTGTTTGAACAATGTAGTCATAACCATATGATAAAATGGAACAGTCTGACAGATTATTAGAACTTTGGATAATTTTATTGTTTTCAGCAACCATCAAGGGAAGAATGCGACTTGTCCTGCCATGCAAATCCGCAAATATAACTGTAAACCTGTCAGCATAACATTTTCCCCAATACCATTTAATCGCCAGATCATCCAGGTATAAAGGATGTTTTTTGTCAACTTTTATATAATTGTGATCGTGGTAACCGATGGCATTGTCTAATTTATACTTTTTATTTTCATGGAAAAAATCTCCTTCGACCAAGGCTTTCGGCATGGGGATTATCCAGGAAAATTCACCCTTCTTTTTCCCTGATTGATATTGTATTCCCTTCCCCAGAGGTTTCCATCCTTCAATTTCGCCTTTAAATCTGAAGTTGCATTTAAACCGTGGGATATCAATTTTTATGAAATATTCGGGATGATCATTGGATTCTGCCCGGATTTTTATTTCCTCCTTAACCGATATATTGCATTGTTGAGTATCAGCTTTCATTTCGCTGATGCTACAGGGATGAGAAATGCTTTCACTCCTTCCAGGTGTATTTATTGAAACTGCAAGTTGAGGGAATATCCTGGTTCTGAGGGGATTGGTACCAATATGCAAAACTATCTTCAGAAAACAACCTGATAGCTGATCAAATATATCAAAATACCACCACTCAAAATCACCTTTAGTGTAATCAATAATATGAAATCCATCATCTTCAGGCTGAAGTGTCAGTTCATCTGTTTCTGCCAAAATTGAACGTGGGTCAACAGCCCCGTTAACCATGGTTTTTCCCTTATGTGTATAATTCATAGCAATTGTTTTGAAAGCGAGCCGGATGATTATAACTACCAGATCACAATGGCATTCCCGACACCAAGTTCAAAATAGTTTTCTCCGAATGAGTCTTTAAACATCTTTATCTGCATCTCCCCGGTGCAGTGCGTGGCACCGCATTTTTTAACACCAAGCGACTTCATCTCAGATATCAGATCCTCCATCTCCTGTTTCGTTTTATTCAAGAGATGAAATCCTCCAAAAACCATATATATGTCTTTCCCAAATATCGATTTAATCTCTTTCAACATCATATTTATTCCAGGATGCGAGCAGCCTGTCATCACAACTAATCCCTCTCTTGTGTTAAGCACCAGGGCTTGTTCAGGTATCTGGCCTGCAAACTCCCCTGAGGTATAAAGATGCTCACAGATCATGGCAGGCTCCTTCACCAGAACCGGTTCTAATCCATAGTCAACCATTTTCTTTTTAAAATCCTCTGAAAAGGAGAGGGGAAATAATACCGGGATGCCCGATTTCATCCTTACAAGTGCCGGTATTCCCTGTGTATGATCCCCATGTTCGTGTGAGAGGACAATTATATCAATGTCCGCGGCGTTGAGACCCATCTCTTTGAAATTTGATTCAAAAATATCAGGTTGGGTTCCAGTATCAAAGAGGATGCCCTTGTCAAGTCCTTCAATCACAATGGAATAACCCCAATCTGCTTTCCGCCCTACCTCTTTTACATAGTTGTCATAAACTACTTTTATTGTTACGGATTTTTCAATACCGTTATCGGCTGTAAGCAAGGTTAATCCTTTCGGATCTTTAAGATGCCTGTAATCCTGCCCATTCAGGTGTATCTGCAGAAGCAGTATGATAATTGTTGTCAGATAAATCCCTTTTTTCATCATATTGATTTTGATTTGTTCATAAGGTCAGTCAAATTTACGACAATACCAGAATTAATTATTGTGATTTCTTTTTTTTACCACGGGGTCGCACTGAGTAATCACGGAGTTTCACTGCTTTCTGCACCCTTCGCTCCATGCTCCACGCTACATGCCATTACATTCCACGGAATACATCGGTAAACAACCTGTTTTTAAAGAGAGAATAGGGCATTTATTCTATTTAACTTTACAAACGGGATTATCCGTATTAATTTTATTATTAAAAATCAGGCCTGATTACGGGAAATATTTTTTTGAAACAAGTTGATTATTCTGACATTCGATAATTATCATAACTTTAAAAATAAAACCTTATGAGAAAAACTCTGTTCTTCTTCATTGCATTCTTATTAACCCGGGGCCTGATGGCTCAGGAAACCAAACCCTGGTTTCAGAACGGGCCATGGCAGAATAACCTTTCAAAAGATTACATGGAGCCGGTAAATCCAAACTCTACCCAAAAAGTAAAGAAACTCTTTTATTTTATTCAGGACATCCAGGGTAAGTATACTTTGTCGGGGCAACACAATTTCTGCGGCAAGGGTTCGGAATATACTGACCAGCTCGAAAAATTAACCGGCAAAAAGGCCATTATCTGGGGTTCTGATTTCAGCTTCTGTGTTGAAGGGGAAGATGCCATGAGGTATCAGCACTGCGGACCTGCCAACCTGCCGGCCATTTCAATGGATGCCTTCAGATTACCACCCGACTCAGCACGCAGGATGTTCAAAATGCAGCCTAAATTCCTGGATATAACACTCAATGAGGCTAGGAGTCTGATGATTACAGAAGCCATAAAACGTTATGCCGAAGGACATATCATCACACTGATGTGGCATGGATGTTACCCGACTGAAGGTGATTGCTGTAAAGGCTCTTCAATCTGGGCTATGGAAAACCGTCCCACACCCGAAGAATGGGACAAACTGGTTACAGAGGGTACAGAACTGAACAAAGCCTGGAAGGAGGGTGCAGATAAGATAGCCGGATACCTGAAACAGTTACAGGATGCCGATATCCCGGTCTTATGGAGACCTTACCACGAGATGAACGGTGTATGGTTCTGGTGGTGCAACCAGAAAGGCGATCAGGGATTCAAACGCCTCTGGATTATGATGTATGATTATTTCACTAACCACCATAAAATTAATAACCTGATATGGGTATGGAATACTAACGCGCCCCGTGATCTCCCCAATGATGAAGCGTGGCCTTATGAATGGTTCTATCCCGGTGATGAGTATGTCGATATCCTGGCAGCCGATGTTTACCGGAAAGACTATAAACAATCACATCATGATCAGTTAGTTTCACTGGGTAAAGGTAAACCGATTGCCTTAGGCGAAGTAGGTGAACTGCCGACTACTGAGATACTGCAGCAACAACCAAAATGGACCTGGTATATGCCCTGGGGATGGATACTGTTCATGGCAAATAATCCCGATGAGATAAAAAAAGTGATAAGTTCGGAACAGGTACTCACACTCGATGAAATCGGAACAGATAAAAAGGGCCTGTATTCGCTGAAAGCACAGTAATAGCTGACAGTGAAAAAACTTTTGATTTAAGTAACAAACTGAAGCTCCGTCAGAGTTTTATAAAGGCCATTCTCGTTTGAAAGCAATTGGTCATGAGTGCCTTGTTCAACAATCTCTCCGCCATTAAGGACTATTATCTTATCTGCTTTGCGTACAGTGGCCAGACGGTGTGCAATTACGACAGATGTACGGCCATGCATCAGCTTTTCAAGAGCTTCCTGTACAAGCCTTTCTGATTCCGAATCAAGAGAGGAGGTGGCTTCATCGAGAATTAATATCTTAGGATCCTTCAATACGGCACGGGCAATGGCGATACGCTGACGCTGCCCTCCGGAAAGCTGCACTCCGCGCTCCCCTACTATTGTATTCAGCTTATCGGGGAATGACCGGATAAAATCCCATGCATTTGCCTGGATTGCAGCATCAATAATCTCCTGTTCACCGGCATCGGGCTTACCATAGGCAATGTTCTCACGGATCGTGCCTCCGAATAAGAATACATCCTGCATTACAATAGCCATCTGCGTACGTAAGGATGTAATTGGAAAAGTGCGACTGTCGCGACCATCGAAAAGGATCATTCCATTTGCGGGTTCATAGAACTTAAGCAACAGCGATACAAGAGTGGTTTTACCCGCACCGCTGGGACCAACCAGAGTTTGAAGGAGCTTACCATCATAAGTGTTATCCCGCCGGTTATGATCAGGAGCTGGGAGAGCAGATCTGCCAGTGTACCGGTAAGTGAATCCTGCAGGAGGGAGATATCCGAGGAGATACGGCTGTTCAGTTCGCCAACCCTGCGTTCGGCGAAGAAGGCCATAGGCAGTTTTATCAGGTGATTGTAAACATGCTGACGGATGGAAGCCAGTGTCTTCTCTGTCACCAGCACGAAGATCCTTGTGCGGAGGTAAGAAAAAACTGCCTGCACCACCAGGATGGTAAGCAGTATCAATCCTGTGCGGCTTATCTCATCCAGCATCTTTCCCTTGTTCCCCATGTCCACCATATCCCCGAGTAGCTTTGGGAACATCAGGCTTGCCCCGCTGGATATCAGCAGGGTAAACATCCCCAGAGCAAACTTCCAGCGATATGGTTTCAGAAACCTGTATAATTTAAACAGCTCTTTTAATCCGGAACCGGCTTTATTCTTTTCCTCAACCGACATAGAATTACTGGTTTATTAAATAAACATCAAATATCCGGATATTGTTGATCGTTTTTCAGCTTCATCGGTAATTTTTAAAGATGATGAATAGATGAGATTCTAATATAGTCCTAAAAGTGAATCCTTAATATGAAAGTCTGCTTAACCACGAGTTGCACACAAATCACACAAGGTT
Source organism: Bacteroidales bacterium (assembly GCA_035529055.1). GTDB lineage: Bacteria > Bacteroidota > Bacteroidia > Bacteroidales > VadinHA17 > LD21. The sequence continues at coordinate 10,417 of DATKXL010000120.1, read as the reverse complement.
CTCAAATTTGATCCCTATTTTTTTAAGAGCATAACCTGCCTCCTTTATGTAATCACCATAGACAGTGATCCAGTGAAAACCGGGCATCTGCTCTGCCACTTTTGTGCTGTCGCAGTCATAGGTTATATCAATCTGGGAACGGCAGATATCAAGGAATGGGTTATCAGTTATCTTTCCCAGTAATCCGACATTGCGGTTGAATGCAAAGTCGGGCATGATATTCGTAACGGTTTGACCTATAAGCATCTCAACTTTTGGGGCAGCACCATAATCAGATTCAAAATGTGTCAGGATCCTTGCAGGTTCAAGCTTTTTCCCGTCCATCCTTCGGGGAGCTGTACAGTGTGCCAGCGTGATTATTTTATCATGCGGATAGGTGGGATCATTCAAAAATGAAGGTTTACCGGAGATGTTGGCCATAAGGATACCTGAAGGAACAACGACAAAATCAGATTCACAAAATGCAAGGTAGCCTGCATCATTGAGTAAACTAAGGGTCAGACATGCAGATGTCTCGGCTAACGGCATAATGGTTCCCATACAGTTATTAATTGTAAGAGCCCTGCAATTAAATTTCACCATCAGTTGTTCAAGGATATCCTCCAGTACAAAGCAATTTTCAACAAACTGCCGCTTTGTTTCCAGTTTTATTCCGGTATCCTGTAGGTATTTATCGGAAAGGCTTTTTGCACGGGCAATTAACGATTTATCCTTTCTGGCCTCTGTAATCAAGCTGCCTAGTTCTTCATAAGAGATAGTCCGAATATCCAGCTTGAATTTCTCCTGCACCAACTTAGGGACAACCCCTTCAGGCTGGGCCCATGCACCTATACCGCCTATGGCAAGGATCCTTGAATCCAGTGTATTCTTTAATCCGCACAATGCCCTTAACCGCCAGAGGAGCTCATCCTGGCTGTCAATAACAACATCCTCTTCGTCTATTCCTTTTACAGCCAGCTTGTCGGTATGTTGTCGAAGATAACGTGGACTGATTATTTCGTACCAGAGATAAACAGGCCCTGATTTATGGCGGCAGAAAAAGATTATGTTTTTTCCGGTCTTATTCAATTTATCGAACTTATCCATACCACCTCCTGCAGCATATATTAACAATAGATCTGCTGATTCCAGATCCTTGATATTGTTTAGATCCTTATCATTCCTGATACTGGCTATGGGAAGAAAATTAACAGGGAAATCTGCCGTGGAACTGAGTGCTTTAAGTTCTCCCTGGATCCGTGTTACCTCTTCAATGGCATCCTTCTCAGTCTGAATGCCTCCCCAGTTCCTCCAGCTGGTCTGCTCCCTGCGTGCAGGCACCTCATATGTAAGAATAGGTTTCACTGTAAGAGGCTGTCGTTGATTTGCAAATCTCCCTTCAGTTTGTCCTGAAATAATGGAAGACCAGGAGAGACCTGATAATGCAACAGTGCCCAGGGCACCTGTGCCGGCAACCTGAACAAATTTCCGCCGTGTAATTTCGTTTGATGGGAATCCATGATTCCCGCAGCAGGTGCGGATGTATGCTGTATGATCTCTGCCGGATGGCACATTGATTCTGTCACTCATTTTTCCCTGGTATTAATTTTTAAGAAAATTACAGTTTTTTCTTATAAATGCAACGGTTCAGGAAACATGAAAAACCTGATCTTTTAAAGGGGAGCCATACTATTTTGGATGAACCGTCTTTTCTTCTTCATATTTTACCTGGGAGTACATCATGGAGATTCCTCATCCCGTTGTGCTGTATTCTTCATGGGCAGAAGCTCTTTTTTGTTTAGTCCGGCGGTTACTAATATCCTCTATTCTTGTTGTCATTAGCAGGGGTTTAAATGATATTTTACACTATCTTTCAGGTGAAACTGATGGTAATATTTTTATTATAACGTATCTTGTCAGTCAGGGCTCTCAGATCTGTCACATCGCTATTCTTCGTTGGCAAATGGTCCCTCTGAAAGCCTCCGGGCTGGTGAAACCTGTTACTATTCAGAGGATTAAACTGGTAAATAATAAGATTGTTGCCTGGAAGGTTTTCTTAATAAATTGTTTATGATAGTATTACACATTGTTCTTGCTCTGATTGTTTTATTCAGTAAGGAATATTCGCAGGAAACTAAGATACTTTTTGACGGACTATCTTTAAACGGATGGGAAATTATTGATTTCGAGGGACATGGATACATATCCGTTAAGGACAGCAGTATAATTATTGAGTCGGGAGAACCAATTTCCGGCATCAGATGGAATAAGGAATTCCCAAAAACCAATTATGAAATCAATTTGCAGGCTCAACGGGTCAGAGGTCCTGATTTCTTTTGCGGGATGACCTTCCCTGTAAAGAATTCTTTTCTTACACTGGTGCTGGGAGGATGGAGAGGAAATATTAACGGACTGAGCTGTATTGACGGATACGATGCTGCAAATAATTTAACATATAACTCCTATGGTTTCTCATCAAACCGGTGGTATCGTATACGGCTGAAAGTGACCGATGAAAAAATTGAAGCCTGGGCAGATGATTACCAGATTGTTGATTTTACAATCGGAAATCACGATCTGTCGCTGAGGTGGGAAATGGAATCATCGGTTCCATTCGGGATTACGACATATCAGACAACAGGAGCCGTAAGGTATATCAGACTTACAATGATTACTGAATAGGATCCGGTAATCCCCCCGTCAGGATTATTCCTCCGGGTGTAAAGATTCTTACAAACAATATGAAGAAACAGTTCCCTGTTACAGGGATGTCATGCGCCTCCTGTGCAGCAAATGTTGAATCAAGACTTAGCGGGCAACCCGGACTTTGGTATTCATTAGTTTTTCCGTTACGGTTTTTGAGGTATCTGGTCCTAATCTGTTTTGAAGATTTCTAAATCGATAATATCCTTGCTAATTCAATCATATTATGGTTGACATCTTTGTGAAGCTTAACAGCTCTCCGGAAAGGTACCAGGGTGATCTCCCCGTTCATTATCCCGACCATGACACTTTTCTGATCATCAATAAGAGCCTCAACAGCTGCGTGTCCAAGGCGGCTGGCATTCACCCTGTCGATCGCCGACGGAGACCCTCCCCGCTGAAGATGGCCCAGAACAGAAACTCTGATGTCGTAATCTTTAAAATCATCTTTTACTTTTTCGGCAATACCAAATGCTCCACCCTCTTCGTCTCCTTCCGCAACAATAATAATATTACTAGATTTTTTCCGGCTGTTCCCAGTTTCAATCATCTTTATCAGGTTACGTGCTTCCCCCTTGATCTCAGGAATGATAATTGCTTCAGCTCCGGTTGCTATACCGCTGTAAAGGGCAATAAACCCTGCTTCGGCACCCATCACCTCAACGAAAAACATTCGGTTGTGAGCACTGGCGGTATCCCTTATTTTATCCACGGCTTCAACAACGGTATTCAGAGCTGTATCATAGCCGATAGTGTAATCGGTGCCATAAATATCATTGTCAATTGTACCGGGGATACCTACAAAAGGGATATCGTACTCCTCGTTAAATATTCTTGCTCCGGTAAAGGATCCATCACCACCAATGACCACAACACCATCTATCTGTGCTTCTTTCAGGTTATTAAAGGCAGTAAGTCTGCCTTCGGGAGTCTTAAACTCTTCACATCTTGCGGTTTTAAGTATGGTACCACCTCTCTGAATGATATCGCTGACGCTGTATGACTGAAGCGTTTTGAAGTTTGCATTTATTAACCCCTGATACCCATGCCGTATGCCAATAACTTCGAGGTCGTTATAAATTGCTGTTCTTGTTACGCCGCGTATTGCTGCATTCATACCGGGGGCATCCCCTCCTGATGTCAGCACGCCGATTTTCTTGATTTTTCCCATTAAATATATGTTTTAAAAAACGACAAAGATAACATAATTTTTAAGCACGACAAAACCAGCAACTACCCTGAAGTCAGATACTTGAGATGAATTCACGTACGTATTCTATAAGCCATTTGGGAGTAGAGGTGGCTCCGCAGACCCCGACTGATTTTTTACCATTGAACCATGAGATATCTATCTCTTCATGGGACGAAATGAAATAAGAATCAGGATTGACCTTCCTGCAGACCGAATAGAGCATTTTCCCGTTGGAGCTCTTTTTACCGCTTACAAAGATGATGATATCATGTTTTTTTGCAAATGCTTTAATATGAAACTCCCGGTTTGAAACCTGGCCGCAGATTGTTTTGTTCACAAAGAGCATTTTTTCAGGTTCGGGGATCCCTTTTCCCTTCATTTTATTAAATATCATCTCTGAAATTAATTCGTACTCTTTTGTATCCATTGTTGTCTGGGAGAAGAGATATACCGGTCGGCTTACATCAATCTTATCAACGTCATCGGGACCTGAGATTAAGATACCTTCATTATTAGTCTGACCAAGCAAACCAGCTACTTCCGCATGATGCTGTTTCCCGTAGATCACAACCTGGCCATTATTCTCCCTGACCTTCAGCCATGTCCCCCTAATCCTTGATTGAAGTTTTTTTACGATGGGACATGTAGCCTCAATAATAATGATATTGTTTTTCTTTGCTATGGCATATGTTTCCGGTGGCTCTCCGTGCGCTCTTATGAGTACTTTACAGTCTTTAAGATTCCGGAATTGTTCATGATCTATCGAAATAAGCCCAATGGCAGCAAGACGATCCACCTCTTTATCATTGTGGACTATCGGGCCGAGAGAAAAGACCTTTTCTCCCCGCTGAAGAGCATTTTCAGCAATCTCAACAGCATTCTGTACTCCAAAGCAAAAGCCTGATTTGCTGTCAACATCAATTTCCATTTATCTTCTTTTCAATAACCTTCCGAATCCATTCCATCTGCTCAGGTACGCTCATCCTGCTGTTATCGAGCATTAAAGCATCTTCAGCTCTTCTTAAAGGACTTATATCCCTGTTTTCGTCAGCAATATCGCGGGCAATAATATTTCTTTTTATCTCCTCAAAATCAACATCAATATTTTTATTTATAAGTTCATCGTACCTTCGTTTAGCCCTTATATCAACTGATGCGGTCATGAATATTTTGATATCAGCATCAGGGAAGACAACGGTCCCGATATCTCTGCCATCCATTACGATCCCTTTGAATACACCAATCTGGCGCTGAAGCTCAACCATGCGTGCACGTACTTCATGGATCTGGCTGATTCTGCTGACATAAGCAGATACTTCAATACCCCTGATCTCCGGTTCCACATTTTCAGCATTAAGGAATGTTTCGTATTCAAGGTTGTCAGAATTATATATGAAACTGATATGAATATCCTTAATGTCTGAAAGTATATCCTTCATTTTAAGCATACCTTTTCCAATATAACCTTTTCTCAGGCAATAGAGGGTTACAGTCCGGTACATTGCTCCGCTGTCGATGTAAATGTAATTCAATTCTCGGGCGATAGTCCTGGCGAAGGTGCTTTTACCACAGGAGGAATAACCGTCAATAGCTATTATGAGTTTCTTGTCCACAATCCAAGCCTAAAATACAAATATGGTAAAATATTTGACCAAATTCATTATCAGTTTTCGTTCCTCAACCTTTTATATAACAGATCGGGCCGGGCAATCAGAGAAATATGATTTGATGAACCTGCCAGATGATACGCAGCTCTGCCAAACTCTATATTCAGAACCGAGGTATTAATACCAAAACCCCATGAAAAACCAACTGTAGATACTTTGGACTCAATCTGCAACTCTCTTCTTCTTTGATAATTATATCCTGCGCTGAAATAAAAGTTCCTGTGAGGGATAAGTTCGGTGCCGATTATTATATGTCTCATGATATTCTCGAACAGATCCGATTGCCGGGAATTCTGATCATCATCTGCTGCCGGTTCGTTATAGAGATGCGTAAGATCAAACTTTTCAAGATGCCTTAAGGTCAGGGAAAAACGAAAAGGAGCATGAGCAGGCTTTGCAGAAAACCCCGCCTGTACCTCAAAAGGGAGCTTCTGACGCGGTTCTCCGGCATAGGTCGTGATCTGGTAACCAATGTTTCTTATTACAATTCCGGCCGATAGCAGATTGCTGCTGCTATGCCAGGCCGCTCCAATATCAAGCCCAAATCCCAGAGATGTATATCTTTCAAGATGTGATATTACCGGTTTGAAATTCACTCCGATCATGAACATTGAATCAATTTCGCGGGAATAGAGAACCGGAAATGCATATTCCGAAGCGGTGAATCGGCCCGTTATTGTACCCGAGGCATCTGCTTCGGTAAACGATCCGTAATTAAGATAACAAATACCTGCTGCAAGATTTCCTGCCACCCCGAATGACCCTGAATACATTACAAGGCCATAATTTATGCCTGCAAAATAATCGGCATAACTCAAAGCAAGAGTTTTATCCATTTTTGCATTCAGAAGAGCAGGATTATGATATGCCAGATTCAGGTTATTTATATTTAAAGAGACGTTCGACCCACCCAGGGAGGAGACAAGACCGGAATGTGTAAGATTCAGGAACTCATAAACATTATCTCCCCCGGTTTGTGAAAATGAAGCAGATCCCAGGATCGTGAATATCAAGATATTTATTACTCTCTTTCGCATAGCAAATAGTAAAGTAAATATACTAATATTTAACTGGTTAAGTGGAACAAAAAGGACTATTGAATGACAGAATGTATTAAGAAAATGTTCAGGCTGTTTTTCCAGTCAGGATCAGTGCATTATCTGTTCTTTTTGACCTTCCATTCATCTGAGCCATGAATATTCCGGTAATAACAATGATCATTCCTGCAATATTCTGGATAGTCAGCCTGTCATTCAGTATTATGAATGAAAAAATGGCAGTGAAGATCGGGATGAAGTTAGTGAAAACATTTGCCTTTGTTATACCTATTTTTCTGACCGAATAGGCAAAGAATATGAAAGCGCCGCAGGATGCAAAAACAGCTAGTTCAATCACCGGAATAAAAGAATTGAATGAAAGATCTGTATTTATGAAATGATTATAGTCAGATACAAGAAATATCGGCAGGAAGAGAAATGCCCCGAAGAGGTTCTGAACAGTGACGATAAACACAGGGCTGTAAGTGCCTACCAGCCTGCTCAATGTCAGGTTATATCCGGTTGCAGAGATGACAGCCAGGGCCATAAGCAAAAGCCCTTTGATATTAAACGAGATAGTGCCATCCTTATTGACAATAAATACCACGACACCGATAAATGATAGAATTATACCAATATAATTAATAGCCTTCAGTCTCTCTTTAAATATTATCCAGGCGCCCAAGGTGGCAATTACAGGTATTGTTGAGATCAAGACCGATCCGACAGTCGCCGATACATATGTGAGTCCGAAGCTCTCACCAAGAAAATAGAAGAACGGCTCAAAAAGAATTAGCATAATAAAAAGCTTGCGATCCTCCTTTTTTATCTTCATGAATTTCTTCTTGATGATAAGGTAGGAGATCAGAATTATTACTGAAAAAACCAGTCTTACAAAGACTATTGTAATTGGTTTGAATGTCTCATTTGCTGCCTTAAACCATATAAATGAAAGCGACCAGAAGATCATTGCCAGAAGTACTGCACCATATGTCCTGACCCTGTTATCCAATTTTTCAGCCCTGATTATTAAAGTTTTTGGTGTGCGAATTTATGCTTATTATCTGTATTTCCTTAGCTGACGGAAGAAAAACTTGTCCGGTTCATTTCATCAAACCCGGAATATTTCGACTATCAAATAACAGGATAAGAAACAAACAGGTTAAATAGCAGGTATACAATAATATAATGAAAATCAGGATTTCGAATATGTCTAAAAAATGATATACTGCAGATTTGGGCAGATTTGGTTGTGAAGCTTAAATTATTATATTTGCCGCCTCAAAGTTAAAATAATGACAAATTTTATTTTGTTGAAGGAATCCAGATTGATAGTTTAATTAATACTTTTTCTCAATGAAAATTCTGGTCTGTATAAGTAATGTCCCTGATACTACAACTAAAATCAAGCTTGTTGAGGACAATAGTTCCATCGACACTAAAGGCGTGCAATGGGTTATTAATCCATGGGATGAGTTATCCCTTACCCGGGCTCTGGAACTGAAGGATGATCCTTTGAGCGGTTTCAGGACGGTCACTGTTGCACATGTCGGTACAGCGGCATCTGAACCTGCAATACGGAAGGCTCTGGCTATCGGGGCCGATGATGCGATACGTATAAATGCTGAATCGTCCGATGCTTACTTTGTTGCAGGGCAGATTGCCGAAGTGGTTAAGAAAGAGCAGTTTGATGTTATCATGTGCGGTATTGAATCAAGCGATTTTAATGGCTCAATGGTTGGCGGAATGATTTCAGAATTTCTCGGGATACCATCTGTTTCGGCAGTCTCTTCAATAAAAATTGAAAACGGAGAACCCGTTCTGACCCGTGAAATAGATGGGGGTAAAGAGATTGTATCAGTACCTTATCCCTTTGTTGCCATTGTTCAGAAAGGAATTGCCAAAGAGCCTCGCATTGCCGCTATGCGCGGAATAATGATGGCCAGAAGCAAACCTGTAAAGATCGTCGAACCTGTCGCCCTCGATAAACTTACCGAAATTTCAGGTTTTGAAAAACCAAAACCGCGGGCTGCCTGTAAATATGTTGATGCTGAAAATCCTGCACAACTGATCGATCTTCTTCAGAACGAAGCTAAAGTCATCTGATAATTAGTTATAACAGAAAATCAATAAGAAATGTCAGTATTAGTATATACCGAACACTGGGAAGGGAAATTCAAAAAGCTCACTTTTGAACTTATCTCTTATGCTTCTGCTGTTGCCGGGATGCTTAACACAAAAGTAACGGCGCTTACGACAGGAATAACTGATGAAGCCGAGTTACAAAAACTAGGCAGCTATGGAGCTGAAAAGATTATCAATATAACCGACCAGTCGCTTAAAATACTTGATAATCAAGCTTATGCAGGTGTGATCGCAGAAATTGCACAAAAGGAGGGATCGAAGGTTATTATTCTTTCAAATAATAATACCGGGAAGGCTCTTGCACCAAGGTTGTCAGTCAGGCTGAAGGCAGGGATCGGATCCGGTGTCAGCAAACGTCCGCTGAACCTCAATCCTTTCACAGTGTATAAAAGAACTTATTCGGGAAATGCATTTGCTCACCTTGTAATAGGATCAGATATTAAGATACTTACGCTTGCACAAAACTCATTTGAACTGGTTGAAAGACCGGTTACTCCAACTATAGATCAGGTAACGATGAACATTGACGGATCATCGGTCAAAACAACCATGAAAGAGACTCAGAAGCAGACAGGCAAAGTTGTTCTTACTGATGCAGATATTGTTGTTTCAGGCGGAAGGGGTATGAAATCACCTGATAACTGGGCACCTCTTGTTGAACTGGCTTCTCTCCTCGGTGGAGCAACAGCCTGCTCACGGCCCGTTTCCGACGAAGGATGGAGACCTCATGAGGAGCATACAGGGCAAACAGGGAAGATTATTTCCCCGAACCTGTACATAGCTGTCGGGATATCCGGTGCAACCCAGCATCTGGCAGGGATAAGCTCCTCAAAATACATTGTGGCTATCAATTCCGATAAGGATGCACCTATTTTTGAAGCAGCCCAGTACGGAATTGTCGGCGATGCAATGAAAGTATTACCCAGGCTTGTTGAAGCAGTAAGGGAATTAAAGAAATAGTTACCTACAAAGTTTATTTCGCCCCCTGCCCCCTGAAGGGGGTTAAAGAAATCCCGGGAATTCTAAAGTCCCCTTTAGGGGATTTAGGGGCTGATATTAAAAAAGATTTTTACTTTGTATAAATTTCACCATCAACTGAACTGACCTTATATGACCAAACAAATAGTATTCGCACTTACTCTGCTCATAACATTCGGAGTCTTTTTTTATACTATAAACCGGCTCATTAAATTCTTCAGATTCACCAGGCCCGCATTTCCCATCAGAGACCTTGACAAACGGTTTGGCGTAATGATGAAGGTAGCTTTCGGGCAAACCAAGATCTTCCGCAGACCGGTAACAGGCTTTTTACACGCGCTTGTATTCTGGGGTTTCTGTGTGATACTCTTTGGCAGCATCGAAATTGTAATAGATGGTCTGGCAGGTACAGAAAGAGCTTTGCAATTTCTTGGTCCGGTTTATGATTTCATTATTGCCTCCGGTGATCTCTTTGCACTTCTGATCGCAGTCGCAATCATCATTTTTCTGAGCAGGCGACTCTTCTTTCATATTAAGAGGTTTGAAGGAATTGAGATGAAGAAAAGATCTCATATTGATGCAAATATTTCTCTCACCCTCATTTTGCTGTTAATGGTCTCTCTGCTGGCGATGAATGCAGGATACGTTGAATACAAGAGAATCACCGGGGAGGAGATAGCGGGAATTTTTCCCGTAAGCGGATTATCAGCAACCCT
>DATKXL010000119.1:0-5046 GCA_035529055.1 Bacteroidales bacterium | reverse complement strand
GCCAAACCATTTAACCGTTGTACCGTTGTACCGTTGTACCGTTGTACCGTTCTCAAGCTCCTTCCCAAAATCCATCATATAAAATTCAAGTTCCTTCTGCTGCCTCAGGTTCAACTGATCTCGTTTCTCCTCAGCTTCTTTAAGGCAGTTCGCTATAAATGACCTTGAAAAGGGTTTTACAACTGAGTTGATTGTAATTATCTGGCTGTTTGCCAGTTCATCAAGGAATTCATAGACTCCTATATTATTTACAGCATGTGGAACTTCCTGAGAAAACAAAAACACAGGGTATATTGAAATTATGAAGAATATAAAAAATGATTTTATTGTATACTTTATACTCATCAAGCAATTTAATTGATTGACAAATATAAGATTTATTGGCGAAAACAATGGGCTCGCGGCACGCGGCGCGCGGTATGCGGCAAAGGATTCTAATCTGTCTGACTTCTTGCTCTAATCAGCTTAGTAAGCATAGCTGATATTCTGTCGCATTCATCAAGAAGATTGTTCCTGGTATTATCATCAATATACCCAATCTCGTTAGCAATAATTAATTGTGTAGTCAATTCAGCTACAGATCCTTTTGAAATGTAAAAATACCTTACAGATTGCTTATCAGAACCAAGTTCATCTCCTTCTGCGATGTTACTTACTATGCTTACAGCAGATCTTTGTATTTGGTCCTTGAGACCGAAATCTCTGGCAAATTCCTTTATCCTGGTTATACGATAAATTTTAACAGCAAGTTCTTTGGCAACTTGCCATACCCTGAGTTTCATAAAATTACCCATGATGCAGCGATTTTTAAATTAATAATAAATAGCACTAATGTAAAGATAATGATTTGTGATGAATTAATACGGTTTGCGGCACGCGGCAAGTGTATTCAAGATATTGATGGCTGCATGCCTCACGCCGCGTGCCTCGCGCCGCATGCCCATTACAAGTTCAAATAACCTTTAAACCCCTCAACCTTTAAACATATAACATTTTCCGCCCCGTGCCTCGCGCCTCATGCCTCATGCCTCCCGCCTCGCGCCTAGCACCTCACGCCTCGTGCCTCACGCCTCGTGCCTCGCGCCTCTCAATTTTTTGAAAGAATCATAATTTTATTTACATTTGTACTTTAAAATATCATGACAAATAAAAATAGAAAATTAAATTATCATGTATTTACGGAAGCAAGATTTTACTGGGATAGGAAAAGAAAGTGCTTTTATATGGGGTCCGAGGCAAACAGGTAAAAGCACATTAATAAAGCAGCTTTTTCCGGACGTTTTATGTTTTGATCTGCTGCTTAATGATGAATACCGGCGGTTCCTGACAAATCCGTCCCTTCTCAGGGAGATTGTATCAGCATCCGCAAAAAATAATCTTGTAATAATTGATGAAATTCAGCGTATACCATCGCTGCTTAATGAGATTCAGTGGTTAATGGGGAATAAGAACACAAGATTCATCCTGAGCGGTTCAAATCCTCGAAATATCCTGAGATCAGGAGGCAATTTGCTCGGCGGAAGGGCGTTAAGGTACGAACTATATCCTCTGGTTTCGGCAGAGATTCCTGAATTTGATCTTCTCAGGGCGCTGAATAACGGATTGCTGCCACGGCATTATCTGTCATCTGCGTCTGAAAGGCGTATTTCAGCATATATCGGTAATTATCTCCGTGATGAAATACAGACTGAAGCCGGAATAAGAAATATGGGCTCTTTTTCAAGGTTCCTTGAGTCAGCGGCATTTTCAAATGGTGAGATTGTTAATTATTCAAACATAGCCGCTGAATGCGGTGTCAGTTCTCCGACGGTGAGAGGATATTTTCAGATACTTGAAGATACACTGACAGGGAGGTTTTTACCCTCATTTCAGAAAAAGCCTAAAAGAAGGGTAATTCTTGCCCCCAAATTTTATTTTTTTGATGTCGGAATTACCAATTTCCTTTTGAAAAGAAAGAGTATTATACCGGGGAATGAAACCTTCGGAAAGGCTTTTGAGCATTTTATTTTTAACGAGATCTATGCTCACAGCCATTATTCCGATCTTCACTATCCTGTAAGTTACTGGCGGACCGCTTCTCAGATTGAAGTTGATTTTATTCTTGGTGATCATAAAGTGGCAGTTGAAGTTAAAGCAACAAATAATGTTAATCCACGGCATTTAAGAGGATTGATCAGTTTTGCTGAAGAATATAAAGTAAAAAAGCAGATCGTGGTCAGCACTGATCCGTATCCCCGAAAAACCGAAAAGATTCTTATTCTTCCCTGGCAGGAATTCCTGGGGCAGCTATGGTCTGGTGAGATAATTAGCTGAATAACCTCAACCTTTAAACATTCAACCTTTAAACATTTCTTGTGCCCCGTGCCGCACACCCCGCGCCGCATGCCCCGTGCCTCGCGCCCCGTGCCTCGCACCGTTTTTCATTGCATCTCTTATTGATTTTTATTACCTTGCATTTATAAGTCTGATAATCATGAAACCAATAGCAATGACAAAAAAACAAGCGGCCGTTCTTTACGGCCTCCGCCCAGGAGCGGTTAAAAAGTTAATCATCCTTCTCCTTCTCTTTGGAAGCATTATTATTTTGGCAGGATGTGCCACGGTAAAATTTTACTCCGATCCTGATCTGAAGAATGAAACCGGACTGCGCTATTATACCCTCAAACCCTATCTTCTTGTGGAATACAGGGCAGAGAAAGATAATACGGTCAAAACATCTGTCGTGTATCTGCCGGACCTGGCAAATCCACAGTACCTGGAGTTTAAAACCGGCATAGGTTCAAATGATATTAAGCTGACATTCACGAACAGCTCGCTTACCTCTTACGGGGTGGTCAGTGAATCAATGTTCTCAGAGACCCTTGAAGCCGTTGCAGCCATGCTTTCAAAGAGTGCTTATGCTGCCCAGGGATTCACCGGACCAGGAATGTCTGATACTGATGAATCCGGTACATACTTTAAGATTTATGAAATTATTCCCGGCCGCGACGGAACAACCATAAAAGAAATTATTCCTCTTAAAGGACCTTAAACCTTGAATCTGGAATTTGGAATCTGAAATTTATTGTCATGAATCCCAACATTCTAAACAGGAAAATAACCATTAGCGGACTTTCCCATCAGGTGGGAACCGGCTGGCTTTCTCCCCTGCCTGACCTCCGCGATTATACCAACACTCACACTGAAATTAAAGTCTTTAACAGGAAGCTGGGTCTGACAGCCAAAAACCACAGGCAGCAGACCATGGTTGATCTCAGGGAGTGGTGCTCCCCGGTTGAGGACCAGCTTAGTCTCGGGTCATGTACTGCCCATGCAGGTGTCGGCATAGTTGAGTATTTTGAAAGAAGGGCATATGGAAAGCATATAGAAGCTTCAAGGCTCTTTTTGTATAAAGCCACAAGAAACCTTATGCAGGTCACCGGCGACACCGGCGCATGGCTCAGGGACACAATGGGTGCACTGGTTTTGTGCGGCGTGCCGGCTGAAAAATACTGGCCATATAATGTCGCGGACTATGATAAGGAGCCCGGGAGCTTTGTCTATTCACTGGCCGATAATTACCAGTCGGTAAAATATTTCTGTCATGATCCGCTCTCCTCCGCTACAGCTACGGAGAGCAAAGCAGGGAGCGAAAGGCAAGACGTTCTTGATTCTGTGAAAAAATATCTTGAGGCAGGCATCCCCTCCATGTTCGGCTTCTGGGGTTTTCAGTCGTTTGAAGACTCTGATACGCCGGGCGATATACCCTGGCCCTGTAAGGAAGAATCAGCACAATGGGGACATGCGGTTGTTGCGATGGGTTATGATGATAACCATATTATAAAAAACACAAGATGTAACACCGAAACAAAGGGAGCTTTACTGATACGTAATTCCTGGGGCGGCGCCTGGGGCGAGAAGGGTTACGGATGGCTCCCGTATGAATATGTGCTTAACCGTCTGGCACTCGACTTCTGGTCGCTACTGGAGATGAAGTGGATAGATAGCGGAGAATTTGGAATTTGAAACCTGGAAGCCGGAATTTCGTCATTTCAAAAACGACGGCAACCCGTTCTTGCCGGTTTTGATCTTATAGGTGAATTTAAAATTCAGGAAATAGTAAATGTCGTTCGATTTTGAATAGATTGAAGAATAGCCGTCGATATTATCCGAAAAGGCATATCTGCCACCTAATTCCACTCCGAAATTAAAAATACCTGAATAGTTAAAGTCTGCTCCCAGTCCGACAGGTATGACAGCGGTAAAGCCGTCTGGTTTTGTTACAAATGGAGCAAGATTATCATTAGGTTTGACATGGTATGATAGTCCTCCTATGCCGGCAAAGACATAGAAGTCGATCAATGAGAAGAATGACAGGGAAGGATTCCCTACTCCTTTTGTTACCAGGAAGCTGCTTTCCCCCTTGTTCTTTATAATATAATATTCACCTGTCAGGGAAGGTTCAAAAAAGAATGTCCTCGATTCAAATTCTCTCTCCACGTTAGAACCTCTCTCATCTGTAGTATGAAAATACCCGAATGTAAGGTTTAGCCTTGCCGACACATCATCCAGTATCCGGTATTTAAAGCTGGTATTTATACTGAGACTGGTATGCCTGAAGGAAAAATCCTTTAGTCCCAATATATTTTCGCCCCTTGAGAATCCGCCGATATCGCCGAAGAACTGAGTGGTACACAGTCCGGCAGACACCTCATATCTTCTGAGTTTCCACAGCTGGGCATTTGCCCCGGTATGGATTAAGGAAAGCAGAAGAATGATGATAATTGACTTTCTCATAATAATGGCATTTATAATTACGATACTCTTCCCGGCACCCTAAGCCTTCTGATAATCAAAGTTACGAAAAAACCTGAAACGAGATATAAATTAAGGTCGCTGGGTTTTGTCCGATAAATCGGGATCTTCGCTTCGCTTCGAGGTCCTGGTTCCTGGGTCTCTGGGTACCAGGTTAAGAATTCCAGCGTGTTTCGACATATTGTAAATAGCTATTAATCATTTTACCAAGTTTTTCATATTCAGGAAGCAGGCCTACAAATCCAATTTGTC
>DATKXL010000118.1:0-3905 GCA_035529055.1 Bacteroidales bacterium | reverse complement strand
TTTCAGGTTTGTTTTCCTGAATTCCCCGCCGGAATAGAAATAAGTACCGCCAAGAGTTCCTCTCATATGAAACAGAAAATCATCGGTTTTCCCGTTATTGTAAGAGTGGCAGTTTATACAATTTTCTTCAACAAGGATATTTTCGATAATTGAATGTTCTCTAAAATCAGTAAGGTTTCTTTGTTTAATACTCAGTTCGCTCCAGCTTTCATATCCGGGATAAAGCAAACGATAAGACAAGTAAGGATCAATCGGTTCTGCAGCGATTTTATTTGAGATGGTTCTAAATTTTGACCATTCTCCCTTTTTGTCCCTGATGTAAACATCAATATTAAATTCCTGACCTTTACAGGTTTCCAGCATTTTCTTCCATTTCTTTCCAGGGATCCTTATGATCCCGTTTCCAGACCCTGTTTCAATTACTGCTTTGGATGCGGCCGAAAATCTGACAAAAAAAGCAGCCCCCACTTCCTTAATGATGAAGTTAAGAGGTGCTATATTTGGGGGGATGATAATTTCGGAGTAATCCGGGTCAATTACAGGCAGTCTGCCTGTATCTGTCACATTACCATGTGGTTTATTGCTACAGCTTAATACAATATAAATGAAAGGAATGAAATATAGTTTGTTTTGAAATATAGCCATTATTTAATCATTTCTTTATCCGACTGTAAACTTGTGAAATCTCGAAGATTGTACAAATTTAATTACATTTTTGAATTTCTTGGTATCACCCTTTTTAAACCACTTTGAAGATCTATGAGTTATGCAGATTTTAACCACGAGGGTCACTAAGGATCACAACATGATAAACTCTCATTGGTGATAGTTAAAAAATATTAAAATATGCTTATTGTTTTGTTTTTATAATCCATATATTTACATTTGGTTACAATCTGTTACCTTAATATCCGGTTATTTTAAGTTCTCATAAATCTAATCTAATATGAAAAAATCAAGTATCTCAAGACGTAATTTTCTGGGTAAAGCCGCAACCGTAGGAGTAGCAGGGGTAGTTGTTCCTACCATTATAACAAGCTGTGCCCGTGAAGCAAAAAAGAAGACTGTAGAAATACCTGTCATGCTGGAAGCAGCCCCTGATGGTCCGGTATTGAAAGCAGGTGTAATAGGCTGCGGCGGCCGTGGTACAGGTGCAGCAATTGATTTCCTTAACGCTGGGCCAAACCTGCAGATCGTTGCTCTGGGCGATGTTCTTAAAGACAGGGTGGATTCATGTAAAGCCAGGATTGAAAAAGAAAAAGAACAGGTTGTACCTGAAGAGATGTGCTTTGCCGGTTTCGATGCTTATCAGAAAGTTATTGATGCAGGTGTTGATGTCATTATTACTGCAACACCTCCCTATTTCCGTCCTGAACACTTTGCAGCAGCTATAGCAGCCCGTAAGCATATTTTCATGGAGAAACCCGTTTGTGTTGACCCCACAGGAGCCAGGTCAATTATGGCAACTGCTGAAAAGGCCAAAGGCATGGAACTCTGTGTTGTAACTGGAACACAGAGGCGTCATCAGCTTGACTATGTTGCTAACTGGCAGCAGGTACAGGAAGGCCTCATGGGTGATATCGTTGGCGGCAATATTTGGTGGAATGGTGGCAAACTATGGCACCGCGATCCAAATCCAATGTGGTCAGAAATGGAATACATGATCCGCGACTGGGTTAACTGGTGCTGGCTCTCAGGCGACCATATTGTTGAACAGCATGTTCATAATGTAGATGTAATGAACTGGTTCACAGGATCCCATCCTGTCAAAGCAGTTGGTATGGGTTCAAGGCAGAGACGGGTTACAGGCGATCAGTTCGATAATTTCAGTGTTGATTTTGTTTTTGAAGATGGCAGACATTTTCACAGTATGTGCCGCCAGATAAACGGATGTGCAAACAATGTATCTGAAAGACTGCAGGGGACAAAAGGATCGACCAACTGTCAGGACATTATCTGGGATCCGGCAGGAACTGAGATCTGGAAATATCCATATGTTACCGATGCCGAAGGAAAAGCTGACAGGTCAAAGATACGTCCGTATGTACAGGAGCATATTGATTTTGTAACAGCAATCCGTACTGGCAAACCGATAAACGAAGCCGAAGCAACAGCTATCTCAACTCTGGTTGCAATAATGGGGCGTGTATCAGCTTATACAGGCAAAGAGGTAACATATGAGGAGATGATGAACTCCGATATGAAACTTGGCCCGGCAACTCTGGCATTCGGTCCTGTTGATGTTCCGAAGGAGGTTCCCGTAGCAGGGCTCGCTTATGATGCAGAAGGAGAGAGACAAAGAGCCGCCGAGAGAACTGCAAGACAAAAAGCAGCCGCATCGGCCAACTAATGGTCAGATAAATATCACTTATCAGTCATGATATGGATAATTCAAGAAGAAACTTCATAAAAAAAGCCACAACGACAGGTGCTGCTATTATGGCAGCACCTGCCTTTCTCGGTTTCCGGAAAGCTGCAGGACAACAAAAAGCAACTGATGCTACCGCTCCGTTCAAGCTTAAATATGCGCCCAGCCTTGGTATGTTCCGTGAGCATGCCGGACGGGAGTTTGCAGATAACATCAAATTTTGCTACGATATGGGTTTCAGGGCAATGTTCGACAACGGACTGCCCGGGCGGCCGGTCGAAGATCAGGTAAAGATTGCAGATGAGATGAAACGCCTTGGCATGGAGATGGGACCGTTTGTTCTCTATGCTGATTTTAAAGTGACATCTTTTGTCCTTAATAATGCCGAAACCCGTGAGATGCTTGTCAATAAGATGAAAGAAGGTGTTGAGGTGTTTAAACGGACAGGTGTAAAATGGGCACTGGTTGTTCCCGGACGATACGATGAAAGACTGCACTGGGATTATCAGACTGCAAATGTTATTGATAATCTGAGGTACTGTTGTGATGTTGTTGAACCGGCCGGACTTACAATAGTCCTTGAACCCTTAAACACCCTCAGGAACCATCCCGGACTCTTTTTGAATGGTATTCCGCAGTCTTATGCAATCTGCAGGGCTGTTAACAGACCATCCTGCAAGATTGTAAATGATATCTATCACCAGCAGATCACCGAAGGGAACCTGATCCCGAACATTGATGCCGCATGGAGCGAAATAGCTGCTTTCCACTGCGGCGATAACCCCGGCAGAAACGAACCGACTACAGGTGAGATCAACTATAAGAATGTGTTCAAGCACATTTATAACCGTAAATACAATGGGGTCATCTGTATGGAGCATGGTATCAGCAACCGAACCAAGGAAGGGGAGGCCAGGGTTATCCAGGCTTACCGCGAATGCGATAGCTTTGAGGCATAGGAACACAAGAAAGGCTGCTAAAACAGCCTTTTTTTATAAATCCCTACTAATTAACCATGGAGTTGCACAGAGTCACACAGTGTTGAACTCCGTGATACTCAGTGTCCTCCGTGGTAAGAAAGATAAACAGCCATATATTATAAGTGTCAGAGTTAAACTTAATGAGTTGGATAAAAAGCTGAAGAAAAACAAATAATAAAGTTAAAATGAAAAATTACCTGAATCTTTTTTATCCCGTCCTGTTACTCTTTGTTTTTTCGCTGCAGAGCTGCAAGGAGAGTCCCAGACTTTTTGTCGGAGGATTCACAAAACCCGGACAGAAGGGACTTTCAATTTTTGAGTTTGATAAAAGGAACGGTAATCTTGAGCTAATTACGGAATGGGATGTGGGTCCAAATCCGGCATATTTTTGTTATTCCGGCAGAAACAAGCTGCTCTACGTTCTAAATGAAGTAATGGAATTCAATGGTGCTTTTGGAGGTGGGCTTACAACTCTGATATATGATCCCGAAAAAGTGTCATTTGAAAAAAAGAATGAGATACTGATCCCATATGCCGGACCATGTTATATTTCAATG
>DATKXL010000117.1:0-12049 GCA_035529055.1 Bacteroidales bacterium | reverse complement strand
TACTTTTCGGCACCCGTGTCTTTTTCCTGAACTGGCTTCCAAAAGGGACTCCGGGAGAGCTTGTAAGCGCAGGCATGCTGCCGCTATACAATATTTTTATCGGCATTGAGGTTGCTGCCTCAATCCTGTCTATATTCCTGGCACTGGTAATATTTAAAGAAGAAATATCCAAATGACACTTTACTGGTTGTGTTTCATATTATTCCTTACAGGCCTTTACGGAGTGATTACCAGGCGTAACCTGGTAAAGATTGCCATCTCTCTGTCGATCATGGAGTTCAGCATTTTTCTCCTGCTGGCGCTTGTCGGGTATGTTGAAGGCGGTGTTGCTCCTATCGTCGATCCTTCCGATCCGGTTAAAACGTATGTTGACCCGTTACCCCAGGCGATGGTTCTTACGGCAATTGTAATAGGTCTGGCCACAACTGCAATGCTGATGGCAGTCATAATAAGGCTCTACAGAAAATACGGGACCTTTGATATAAGAGAAATGAAAAACTTAAGAGGATAAAAAATGAATCCGCTGATACCTTTATTTGTTGTTGTGCCGCTTGCAGGAGCTTTCCTGATTATGATCCTCGGGAGGTTTATAAAGCATTTTGACAGAACTCTTGCTTCTCTTATCCTTCTTTTTCTTGTAGTTATCAGTTTTTACGGCCTTTTTACGACCGGAGAAAACAGTGCTGTATATAGAGTAGGCGGATGGGAACCTGTAAACAGGATCCCCATAGGCATTCATATGGTTCTTGACGCTTTCACAATCATTATACTCTGCATAGTAAATCTCATAGGATTTCTTTCAGTGGTTTATTCAATATCATACATAAGCAGATATACCTCCGAAAACTATTTTTATGCATTATTCTGCCTTATGGTCGCCGGGATGAATGGGGTTGTTTTGAGCGGAGATCTTTTTAATATATATGTATTTCTTGAGATTTCAGCTATTTCCTCCTATGCTCTTGTTGCCTTTGGTGTTGAAAGAGATGAGCTTGAAGCAACATTCAAATACCAGGTGTTAGGAGGACTGGCGTCATTCCTTATCTTGTTCGGAATAGGTTTTATATACTGGAAAACAAAAACCCTGAACATTGCAGATATAAAAACAATTTTCAGTTCAGGTTACGACCCCAAATACAACCTTCTTGTACAGATCCTGCTGTTATGCGGCTTCGGTCTGAAGGCTGCCATTATTCCATTCCATGCATGGTTGCCCGATGCACACTCCTCAGCACCGTCTCCCATCTCGGCAATGTTATCGGGCGTACTTATAAAAGCGATAGGTATTTACGTGATTATCAGGCTCTTTTTCAATATGTTTGCAATAACCGAAGGGATGGCCATACTTATTACTACCCTCGGGACATTATCGATGGTTGTCGGCGTATTTCTTGCAATCGGACAATGGGATATTAAAAGGCTGCTTGCATATCACAGCATCAGTCAGATGGGTTATGTGATCCTGTCGGTCGGTATCGGTATGATCCTTATCTCAAGGGGTGTCAGGCAGGAGGTAGCAGCACTGGCAATGGCCGGAGGTATATTCCACCTTATTAATCACGCAGCATTTAAAGGACTGCTCTTTCTTAATGCCGGTGCAATTGAATATTCCACCGGTACCCGTAACCTTAATGAAATGGGAGGTCTGGCAAAATCAATGCCGGCTACATCGGCAACATCGTTTGTAGCATCATTATCCATTTCAGGCATCCCTCCCTTTAATGGATTCTTCAGTAAACTTATAATAATTATTGC
Organism: Bacteroidales bacterium; assembly: GCA_035529055.1. Taxonomy (GTDB): domain Bacteria; phylum Bacteroidota; class Bacteroidia; order Bacteroidales; family VadinHA17; genus LD21. The sequence goes on along the minus strand of DATKXL010000117.1, from coordinate 10,294 downwards.
TGCCGTGATGGCTCGCTTTTATTTTCTTGCTGCGCTTGCCGCAATAGTAAGTATTATAACACTGGCTTCATTCCTGAAGTTTCAGCGATATGCCTTTTATGATAAAGCCCCCGAAAAGATAAAGAACAATATAAAGGAAGTGCCCTTCCCGATGGTTTTCAGCATGATTATCCTGAGTATAATCTGTCTGTTGCTTAGTCTTCTCGCTTTCCCCGGGATCCGGGAAACCATTCTGACACCGGCAACAGATATCCTTATGGATCCTTCAAAATACACTTCTCAAATAACAGGAATATAAGATGAGATATATTGCAATATTTATTTTAGCTCTGATCTTCTGGTTGTTGATTACTTTCCGATTCACAGTTTCAAATATTCTGGTCGGATCTGTTGCGGCACTATTATGCTCGGCGATCTTTGCCAGGTACTATTTTCATAATGTTTATAAATTTCTTCAACCTCACAGATATTACTGGTTCTCCGTATATCTGTTCTTCTTTATCTGGGCTTGTATAAAAGCCAATTTTGATGTTGCATACCGTGTTCTGCACCCTGCCATGCCGATAAAACCCGGTATAGTCAAAGTAAAAACAACCCTGAAATCTGAATTTGCAAAGACATTACTGGCCAACTCAATTACAATGACTCCCGGAACGATAACGGTTGATATCATTGATGATGAATTTTATATTCACTGGATCTATGTGAAGTCGGAAGATCCTGCCGTTTATACTAACATGATAACCGGGAAATTTGAAAAATACATTAAAAGATTTGCGGAATGACTGATTTACTGACCATACTGCTCTATATTCAGACAGGCCTGAGCGCTGTCTGTTTGTTCAGGATTATCCGCGGGCCGACAATTCCTGACAGGATGGTAGGTATCGATATTTTCGGGATACTGGTTGTCGGCATTTGTGCCATTATAGCCATCCAAACCGAGAAATCATTTATCCTCGACATCGGAATAGCATGGGTTATCCTGAGCTTTATCGGAACCCTGACAATGGCAAAATACCTGAGCGGTAAAAAATTAAACGAATAATATGATTACCATAATCCTCATAAGTATCGGTGTCTTATTCAACATTTTCGGATGTATTGGACTGATCCGCCTTCCCGATGTTTACAACAGACTCCAGTCGGCAACAAAATGTGTAACTCTGGGTTGCTGCAGTATTCTCCTCGGAGTATTATTTCATTTTGGTTTCACGGATGCAGGATTTAAGGCGCTGATCGCAATCCCAATTCTGTTCTTCACCTCAACCGTTGCAGCTCATGCCCTTATCAGGGGAGCTTATCATTTCGGAACAAAGCTTGACAAAAGAAGCGTAAAAGATGATTACAAAGATGTTGTAAAATGAAATATCCCAAGATCAGAGAATTAAAAGAGGCAATTATATCGCTTGTCACTCCGGCTTACACCTCAAAGTTTCCGGCTGAACCTCATGTTCCTTTCGAAAAGTTCAGAGGAAAACCTGTTGTTGATGATGAGAATTGTGTCGGCTGTGAAACATGTGCAAATGTTTGTCCACCCCTTGCCATTACATTTTCTGATGATAAGGAAAAAGGTATCAGAACAATCACAAGAGATTACGGAAAATGCATCTTTTGCGGGCAGTGTCAGGAGCATTGCATTACTCAGAAAGGTGTCATATTATCGGATAAGATTTATGACATGGCTGTTTTTGACAGAAATAAATGCATTGAATATCAGGAGAAAGAGCTTCTGATCTGTGAAAGCTGCAATGCTGTCATAACAACAAAAGAGCATCTGCACTATATGCACAGGAAACTGGGCCCCAAAGCATTCTCTTCCATCCTTAATCTTAACCTGCTGAATCAGAAACTTAAGCTGGCTGAGGGACAGGATGTAAGCATAGAGATCAGAGATGAATTGAAAAGGAAGGACATGTTCAATATCATCTGTCCGAACTGCCTCCGTCTGATCCTTGTAAAATACTTACACAAAGGTGCTTAAGGAACTAACAGATCTGATTTCTCAAAAAGATAAAAGGATACTTTTTGTCGGCATCGGGAATCTTCTAAAAATGGACGATGGTGCGGGTGTCTATATCAGCAGTAACATAAAGCAAACAGACACTATCTCAGCCCTGACAGTCGAAGTAAGCATTGAAAATTACATTGGCAAGATCAATTCACTTAATCCGGATATTCTGATTCTCATCGACGCAATTGATTTGAAAGCGACACCAGGTACATCTAAGCTATTGTCGATAAATAAGATACGTGACTTAACATTTAATACGCATAATATATCTCTTAATAAAGTGTCGGATTTTTTTGCAATGCCGGTATTTGTTCTTGGAATTCAGCCCGAAAAAATTGCATTTGGTGAAAATATTTCGTATCTTGTAAAGAATGAAGCCGACAAAATAATTAACCTTATAAACTTTAAAAATACACAGGAGGTACACCATGGCTGTTGAATATCTATGCAAAATCTGCAGGGGTCATTTAAAGGTAAAGACCTCTATTGTCCTTGCTGCTTCAAAAGCGAACAGTTCCAAAAGAGGATTGATTTTCCTGAATCCTGAAATCGGGAACTATTCCACCACTACACATCCGACTTTCAAAATTGAAGAGGGTACAGAATATATCTACACCTGTCCGATTTGTCACTCACAGTTAAACAGTGCCAAGTACAATCACCTGGTAAGAATATTAATGATTGATGATGAGGGTGAGGAGTTTAACATCTACTTCTCGGGTATAGCCGGTGAAAAGTGCACTTACAAGATCAGGGGAACCAGGATTGAGGCGGAAGGGCCTGATGCTTCACTTTATGACAAATACTTTGACGTACCGGAGGAGGACAGAAAATATCTTTAGTTATAAGATCCGCCTTTTCTATTAACAATTAGTTTTATTTTTGTTACCGTTAGGGATAATGACGGTTAATATTCTATTTTGATGAATACAGAAATTAATAAACGAGCAGCAGATAACATTCGCATACTCGCAATGTCGATGGTTGAAAGATCAAGATCAGGGCACCCCGGCGGTGCAATGGGTGGTGCTGATTTCATTCATATTCTGTTCTCCGAATTTCTGAATTTTGACCCGGATGATCCGGCATGGATAAACCGTGACAGGTTTTTTCTTGATCCGGGTCACATGTCGCCTATGCTTTATTCTGTCCTTACATTAACCGGTCATTTCAACATTGAGGACCTCAAGAGCTTCCGCCAGTGGGGAAGTCCGACCCCCGGGCACCCTGAGCTGGATCTGATGAGAGGGATAGAGAACACATCAGGACCTCTTGGACAGGGTCATACCATGGCAGTAGGGGCGGCTATTGCCGAGAGATTTCTGGCCGCCCGTTTTGGCGAACTGTTCAGTCATAAAACATTTACTTTCATCTCTGACGGCGGAGTTCAGGAAGAGATATCCCAGGGAGCAGGCAGGATGGCTGGTTTCCTGGGACTCAATAACCTGATCATGTTTTACGATTCAAATGACATCCAGCTGTCAACCGAAACAAAAGCCGTGACCATAGAGGATACAGCAATGAAATATCGCTCATGGGGATGGGATGTAATTACAATTAACGGGAACGACCATGACCAGATCAGGGATGCTCTCAGGACGGCAATCAATTCAAAACATAAACCTGTCATCATCATCGGAAAGACAGTTATGGGCAAAGGGCTTCTTGATAATGAAGGAAAAAGTTTTGAAAGAAGAACCTCAACTCATGGTATGCCGGTAAGTGAAGCCGGCGGCTCTTTTGAAAAATCGCTTACTAATCTGGGTGGTGATATTAACAATCCTTTCATAATATTCGAAGATGTAAAAGAACACTACAATAATATCCTGGACAAAAAGAGAAAGAGCGCTGCAGAGTGGAGAAAAAGAAAAAGTGAATGGGCAGACGGGAACAGTGAGTCTGACAAAAAGCTTCACTCCTTTTATTCGGGGGAGGTACCTGATATCGATTACATGGCGATCCGGCAAAAGGAGGGGTCGGCTACCAGAGCTGCTTCTGCAACAATACTAGGGGTTTATGCTCAGAAGGTTGAAAATATGATAGTTGCTTCTGCCGATCTGGCAAACTCCGATAAAACCGATGGATTCCTGAAATATACAAAGCCATTTACAAAAGGAGATTTTACCGGTGCGTTTCTGCATGCAGGTGTCTCAGAGCTTACCATGGCTGCAGTAATGAATGGAATAGCTCTGCATGGCGGTGTGATACCTGCCTGCGGAACATTCTTTGTCTTTTCCGATTACATGAAACCTGCAGTCAGACTTGCTTGTCTTATGGGATTGCCTGTAAAATATATCTGGACGCATGATGCTTTCCGTGTCGGCGAAGACGGGCCAACCCACCAGCCTGTTGAACAGGAGGCCCAGATCCGTCTTATGGAGCATCTTAAAAACCATCACGGGAACAACAGCATGCTTGTACTAAGACCTGCAGATGCTACTGAAACCACAGTTGCCTGGAAAATGGCAGTTGAAAACAGAAATACACCAACAGCTTTGATACTTTCAAGACAGAACATCAGGGATCTTCCATCAGATACAGGTGACAGATATTCTGATTCCTTGAAATCGGAAAAGGGCGCTTATATCGTTCAGGACTGCGAAGGAGAGCCGGATATAATATTAGTAGCAAGCGGATCGGAAGTTTCAACTCTTGCCGAAGGTGCATCCCTGCTAAGAAATGATAATCTTAAAATCAGAATTGTGTCGGCTCCTTCTGAGGGTCTCTTCAGAAACCAGCCGGAGGAATACCGTAAATCAGTAATACCTGATAATGTTCCTGTTTTTGGACTTACTGCCGGACTGCCTGTTACACTGACAGGTCTGGTCGGTACTAAAGGGAAAGTCTGGGGAGTTAACAGTTTTGGTTATTCAGCACCTTATAAAGTGCTGGATGAAAAATTCGGGTTCACAGCTGAGAATGTTTATCGTCAGGTAAGCGATTACCTGGCTCAATATAAAAGGTAAACATTATGATCATTCGTAAGGCCGCCTCATCAGCGGCCTTTTTTTTATTTTCATAATTACTATAATATTAGTAAATTAGACTAAAAATTATTATTTATGTCCTTTAAATGATAAGCCTGATATGAAAAAACTATTCTGCTCCCTGATTCTTCTGGCAGGTTTTCTTGCAGAACCTGCATTCGGCCAGATTGATACCATTAATACGGGTTTTGCTATTGCTGATACTCAGGATGTAAAAGCAACTCTCTTTGATTCTGATGATCTTTTGGAGATAACACTAAGATTTGATATCACCTATTACAAAAGGAAGAGATCGGATGAGGAGTATCTGGATGCTGTACTTACGTATCATATAAGCAAAACAGACTCGGTTAATAAAAATATAAAAGTGAGGGCACGTGGCGAGATACGCCGTACCGCCATCTGCGATTTTCCTCCTCTGTTATTGAATTTTAAAATGAAAGATTCCGTCGGTGAAGAATTTGCAGGTATAAACAAATTGAAGATTGTTCCATACTGCAAATTAGGTTACGAGGAATATATATTGAAAGAATATCTTATTTACAAGCTATATAATGTACTCACAGATAATAGTCTCAGAGTAAGGCTATTCAAAATTAACTACATCAACACCGCTAAAGAAAGAAAACCTATCAATCAGTTCGGGTTTGCGATTGAACCCATAAGTCTTTTTGAAAAAAGAACAAATTCGTTTGAAGTAAAAACCGGTGCCCTGACCCAGAAACACTTAAAGCCAGATATGATGGACCGGGCTGCGATTTTCAACTACATGATAGGGAATACCGACTGGTCTGTACCAAATCAGCATAATATGCTGGTGCTGACACAACCTGGTTCAGAGCGACCTGATCTCGGAATAGTTGTACCATTTGATTTCGATTACTCCGGACTTGTAAATACCGATTACGCTGTTCCTTTTGAAACTTTGCCGATCGAAAAGGTAACCGATCGACTCTTTATGGGCATATGCAGAAGTGAAGAAGTTTATAAGAATGCTATCATAGAATTCAGCGACAACAAAGAGGAGTTTTACAGGGTCATTACCGATTTCCCTTATCTGAGTGATAGAGTGAAAAAACAGATGAATCTTTATCTTGACGGATTCTTTAATGGATTCGACAAACGAAACACTATAGTTTACAAACTGCTGAACGAATGTAAAGATTTTTAATCCATTTTCATCATAAGTGCATATCTCCCCGAGATCTTCTTTCAGATAACCATGAAAGCCCATTAAGAGAAAACAGATTTTTCCACTACCTTTGCCCCTTAATTAAAATCATGAAATACGATATTCAACCGGGGGTTAAAGGATTGATTTTTGATCTTGATGGCACACTTGCCGATACCATGCCTTATCATTTCCATGGGTGGAAGAAAGCATGCCTGAAATACGGTGCTCATATAGATACCGGCTTCCTTCGTAAACATACCGGTAGTCCGGGTTGGATTATTGCGGGCGAGATAATTAAAAGCTGTAATCTCAATGGAAGTGTTACGATCGAACAGATAATGAACGAAAAGCTTACCGAGTTTTTTAAGATTCAACATCTTGTGAAACCTATTGAACCAGTTACCGACATAGTAAAAAAATATTATGGAAAGCTTCCTATGGCAGTCGGAACAGGGGGTCACAGGGAAGCTGTTGAACGCACTCTTGAAATAACAGACCTCCGCCAATATTTTGACATTGTCGTTACTGCCAACGATGTCAATTCTTTCAAGCCTCATCCTGAAACATTTCTGAGGTGTGCTGAACTGATGCATATCGAGCCTCCTCTAATTCAGGTCTTTGAAGATGCAGAGCTTGGTATCGAGGCTGCACACAAAGCAGGAATGATCGTCACCGATGTCAGATCATGGTATGAATCAAACTGGTAGATGACAAAGGGCGCACAGGGCACAGGGCAAAGAATTATAGTACCGGCTGTTTAAATCAGAACTAAACGAGTATTTTTGTTTTAAGGTTTGTAATACTTGTCTTTATAGCTTCAAATGGCAGACCATCCTTTGTACTGTCCTGCTCAACAATCATATATTTCATTCCGGCAATATCTTTAACCGCCAGAATTTCCTTAAAGTCAATTAATCCTGCTCCCACAGGTGCGAAATCCGCAACGCCTTCGGTAGTAAAGAAAGGCTCTTCTTTAGTAAACATATCTTTCATGTGGAAAAGCTGGAACCTCCCGGGATATTTCTTTATGACCTCAACGGGGTTTTGTCCGGCTTTGGTTGTCCAGAACATATCGAGCTCCATGGTAACCAGGTCTTTGTCAAGTTCGACCATAAACACATCAAAGTATGGTATCTTGCCCTCGACGCTGGCAAATTCGAAATTATGATTATGGTATCCGAACTGAATGCCATTTTCTTTCATTATCTGTCCAACCTGATTCCAGTCTGCCGCCATTTTCTGATAACTGGCTATCGTTGTCCGTGCCTCCTCAACCACCCAGGGCTGCACGCAATACTTAACACCTAGTTTTGCATGGTCTTCAGCCATCTTCCTGGCATTATCAAGGGTAATACCCGCAGCTTCAACCTGTGTATGACTGCTGAGAATTTCCATGTCCAGGTCATTTACCAGCTTTTTAAACTCGACAGGTTCATAACCATAAAATTTGCCATCTGCATAACCGGCTAATTCAAGATATTTATAACCTGTTTCAGAAACCTTTGTCAACGAACCCGGTACATCAGCTGCCATGGCATCACGAATGGTATATAACTGCAGACCTATGCCAAATGTTTTGGGATCGGCCGTTGCTGCTTTCCGGGCAGGTTTACCTCCCGACCTGCAGGAATAATGCGAAAGTAATAATGCTCCTGCTGCGCCTGCAGCAGAAATTCTCAGGAATTCTCTTCTGGATTTTGCTTTTTTCATGATTATGATGTTTGTTGGTTAGAAATACTCAATCAGGTTTTTTTCAAATATAAATATTTACAAAAATCAGATTTTAAAAATAATACAATACTTTTAGAATTAAAACCGGATGATGATTTTCATTTCTAAAAAAAATTCGAAGAGGTGATAGAAATTGTAACTACAGCTGATGGTTCTCATACAATTTATGTTCCTGAATTGAATGAGCATTATCATTCTGTAAACGGAGCTGTTCAGGAATCAACATACATTTTTATTAATAACGGATTTGATTTCTGCATGGCAAACCCTGTCAATATCTTCGAGGTTGGTTTTGGAACGGGATTAAACGCGCTTCTTACAGCGATAAAAAGTATTAATACCAGCAGGCAGGTTAATTACACTGCCATTGAAAAATCCCCTCTCTCTGAAGAAATCACTAATTCACTTAATTATTCCGGATTTATAGATAAAACCGGCAGTTCAATTCTTCAGGCTATTCACGCATCCTCCTGGAATGTACCTCAAAAGATCACCGGGAACTTTGTCCTGAACAAAATCAGAGGAGATCTTACAACCGACATAATAACGGGCAATTATGACCTTATTTATTTTGATGCATTCGGTCCTGACAAACAGCCGGAGATGTGGACCAGGGAAGTTTTTAAAAAGATATCTGAAATAACTGTCAGAAAAGGGACTCTGATAACATATTCTGCAAAAGGTGATGTAAAAAGAAGCCTTAAGCAATCTGGATTTGAGGTAAATCTCCTCCCCGGTCCTCCGGGTAAAAGACATATTATCAGGGCCGTAAAAATTTGAAAAAATATTTTCTTTTCATGCCTTTGATATGGGCAAAGTATTATCTTTGCGCAAAATTTAAATTAAAAACTATATTTTATGAAAATCAGTGGATTAATTGTTCTGACCGTTGTAATTGCTTACCTTCTCAGCTCATGTGGCAGTAGTTCCTTTAAAAGTGCCAAGATTAAAACTAAGGAAGATTCACTCTCCTACGCATTCGGAATCGTAAACTATAATGCTCTCTCAGCAGATAGTCTTTCTCTCGATCCGGCAATTGTTGCAAAAGCAATGCTTGATGGAAAGAATGGAAAAGCTGTTATGTCTGATGACGTTGCAAGAGGTTTTATCATGCTTTTTATAAATGAACGCGAAAATTCAAAACAGGCCAGACAGGCAGAAAGTAACAAACTCATTTACAATGACTATATCGCGGAAAACGAGGCTTATCTTGAAAAAAACAAAACAAGAGCGGGTGTAACCGTGACCTCCAGCGGCTTGCAGTACGAAGTAATAAAGATGGGGACCGGTGCGAAACCCACACCAGAAAATGTTGTAAAAGTTCATTATGCGGGCACCTTGATAGATGGTTCTGAATTTGACTCTTCAGTAAAAAGAGGGGAACCAGCTCAATTTCCCGTTTCAGGTGTTATACAAGGTTGGACAGAAGCTTTACAGTTGATGCCTGCCGGTTCAAAATTTAAGATATGCCTGCCGGAAAGCATTGCATACGGTGCAAGTGGAGCCGGCGAAGTAATCAGACCCTATTCAACTCTCATCTTCGAGATTGAGCTGCTTGAAATAGTACAGTAAAAAGATATATATTCACAACAAACAGAACGGGAAATGGCTTTTGAGATTACCGGAAAAGTTATTGACATTTCTCCTGTTAATCAGGTAAGTGACAAATTTAAGAAACGTGAGTTTGTCATTGAAAAGAAAGAAACAGGCGGACCTGCAGTTTTTATTGATTATATCAAGTTTCAGCTTATTCAGGACAAATGTGATCTTATCAATGAATCATATCTCAATGAAGAAGTAAAAATATGGTTTAATCTTAAAGGGAATAAATGGGAACGCGACGGAAAGATCAACTATTTTACTAATCTTGACGCCTGGAAAATTGAGAAAATGTCCTTATCGGGCAATGACCAGGCTGCACCGCCTCGCAGCACACTTGAAGATGTTCCTCCTGATTATGAAGAATTAAGCGATCTGCCTTTCTGATACAAAAGATAAGGATTGAAGCTTTTTTCTAAATAATTTCTGTATGAATAATCCACTTCTAGGTCATTGGGAGACTCCATTTGAGACTCCACCTTTTAACCTGATTGAGATTCATCATTTCAGACCTGCTGTGGATGAAGCAATTAAGTCTGCATCGGATGAAATAAACTCAATAACGGATAACAATGATCCTCCATCCTTTGAGAATACAGTTGCAGCACTCGACAGAACAGGGGAAAAGATCCCGCATGAGATAATCAGGAAGATCAAAGAAGCTTCCACATTCAATGAGGGATATGTCTGTAACAGGCAGCTTGGATTCGGATTCCTTGATATGGCGTGGCATACAGTCAGCGAACCGGTCAATATTGATGTAAATGAGTTCGAAACAGTCGTAACAAA
>DATKXL010000116.1:0-4962 GCA_035529055.1 Bacteroidales bacterium | reverse complement strand
ATTCCCAAACATCTACTCCCAAACCTGTTCAGAAGAGGCGGTACCAATGGATCCGCAGATAAGATACGGAAAACTGGACAACGGAATGACATATTATATCAGACAAAACGGTGAACCTGAAAACCGTGCAAGCTTCTATTTAATACAGAATGTAGGATCCCTGCTTGAGGAAGACAATCAGAAAGGGCTGGCCCATTTCCTTGAACACATGGCTTTCAATGGTACCAGGCATTTCCCTGGCAAGGGGATCATCAACACACTGGAAAAGCACGGAGTTGCCTTTGGCTCCAACATAAATGCCACAACATCATATGGCGAAACAGTTTATAACCTGAGTGATGTACCGGTCGATCCTCCGGGATTAGTTGATACATGCCTTATGGTCCTTTTTGACTGGTCGAATTATCTTCTGCTTACTGATGAGGAAATTGAGGCTGAGCGAGGAGTAGTTACCGAAGAGTGGAGAACAAGAAGAAACGCCGCAGCAAGAATGATGGAAAATTTCATGCCGGTACTCCTTCACGGATCAAAATATTCCGAAAGGGATGTCATGGGTGATCTTGATGTTATTCAGAATTTTGAACCTGAAGTGCTTCGTGACTTCTATCAAAAATGGTACAGGACAGATCTGCAGGCAATTGCAATTGTAGGTGATTTTGACCCTGTAGAGATGGAAAGGAATGTGCAATCCCTTTTCTCGAAGATTCCGCCGGCAATGAATCCGCCTGAAAGGAAATTCTATGAATTACCTGATCATGACGATATGCTCTATAGTCTAACAACCGATAAGGAAGCTAGCCAGAATTCAATCGACATGTACATTAAGATCAGGGCATTTGATCCGGAACACAAATCCATGGATTATTTGAGAGAGCAATATATCAGAACCCTCTTTAACTCAATGCTGTCACGCAGGGTTGGTGAGCTGCTACAGACAGGTATACCCCCTTTCATTACAGGATCAGTCTATTATAGCAGTTTTGTCAGGGGTTATGATGTGTTCAGCATTGGAGCACAGTCCAAGAAAAATGAAGATGCACTGGCATTTGAAGCCATATATACCGAGGCAGAGAGAATCAGAAGGTGGGGATTTACCCCCGGGGAGCTCGATAGAGCTAAATCCAACATGCTTACAAGCTGGGAAAGTTACTATAAGCAGAGGGATAAAATCAATAATGAAACCTACGCGGGTAACATAGAGCAGCACTTCCTTATTAATGAACCACTTCCTTCAGTTGAATTTGAATATGAAGCTATTAAGGAAATTCTGCCCGGAATAACCCTCGGGGAGATTTCAGAGAAGGCAAGGGATTGGATGACAGATAAGAACCGTGTTCTCATTGTCACGGGCCCTGAAGAGGATGGCACTGAGTACCTGACCGAAGAAATGGCCAGGAAGATCATAACCAGAGTATCTTCGGAAGAAATTGAACCATATGAGGATATTTCTGCAGGCGCTTCCCTGATAAATGAGGATCTGGAAGGAGGGAAAGTAGTGAATATCAAACCCCTCGAACAATTTGGGGCTGTTGATTGGTTGCTTTCAAACGGAGCCAGGGTAATATTCCGGAAAGCTGATTATGAGAAAGATAATATTACGCTGTCAGCATACTCTCCTGGCGGATCTTCCCTTGTAGATGACCACCTGATTCCTGAGATCGACATGCTTGCTACATTTGCTTCTACCTACGGAGCAGGCGATTATGATATTATCACCCTTCAGAAAATGCTGACTGGGAAAAAAGCTTCCCTTAATATATCCATAGGTGAACTTACGGAGAATCTGAGCGGTTCGTCAACACCCGGGGATTTTGAGACTATGCTTCAACTGCTCTACCTGAAATTTGAAAGACCAAGATTCGATAGCGATGCGCATAATGCATTAATGGAACGTTACCTGGCATTCATGACCTCACTGAACAATAATCCTCAGAAGGTCATTCAGGATTCTTTAACCCTGATCCTGTCGGATTACCACCCCCGGGCCAGAGTGATGGACACCGATTACCTGAAGGATATTGATTTCGAAGAAATCGTCACACTTTACAAGTCCAGGATAAGGGATGCTGATGATTTTACATTCTTTATTGTAGGTAATATCGATGAAGCGGATGCCCGGCCTCTGATCGAGAAGTATATTGGGTCGCTTTCAAGTGTAGATGGATCAGAGAGGTGGATCGACAGAAATGAGGAAGGACCGGAAGGCATTACCCAAAAAGAGATCGTATTGCCTTTAACAGTGCCTAAGGCAACTGTAGTTATAAGCTTTGATAACCATGTTCCGTATACAGCATACAACCGACAGGCGCTCAGGATAATCAATGGTATACTTGATATTGCCTATAATGAAACCATCAGGGAAGAAGAGGGAGGAACTTATGGTGTTTCAATAAGTATTTCGCTCCAGCAATATCCAAAAGAGGAGGCTAACGCAATGGTCATTTTTGATTGCGATCCTGAAAGGTCCGACCAATTAAAAAAGATCGTTTATGAACAGATTGAAACACTTAAGTCCACCGGGCCAAGCCGGGAGCACCTCAATAAAGCAGTCAGTAATGCACTCAAGAACCGTGAAGAATCAAAATTGCACAATTCTTACTGGCTATCAGCTTTATATACCTATTATTATAACGGAATAGACTATAATGATCCAGCTAACTATGAAGACCTTTTAATTGGATTTACAGTAGAAGATATCAGAAAAGTAGCGAATGACCTGTTTGGTGATGCTGATATAGTGGAGCTTATCTTTAGATCCGGCTCAGAATAATTTCCCTCTATGTTGGTGCACTGTAGTAGCCGTGTGTCACCGTGGTAAAATAGTATATCTGCCGGTTTCCGCCTGTGATCTCAATGATCTTTTCAAAGAATGCCTTCTTTCTTTCTGAACTGATAAATTGAAGCTCCTCGCCGCAAGAAGCCGGGAACCGAGTTTACGGGCTGGGCGAACTCATCGGACGTAGCCCCGGGAAATCGGGGCGAAGTTCGAAGCCAATGCACTAGCCGGGATTCATACTTCGTCTATACATTTCCTATGGTTTTTATTACGCTTGCCCATTTTCTTCTCTCCATCCGCGCACCTACTACCTGGATTATATTACCGGCAAGTATAGTAGCATATCTTGCGCACTTTTCAAGAGTGGCGCCTGTTGCCAGACCATAAAGAAATCCTGCTGCGTAAAGGTCGCCCGCCCCTGTTGTATCACTGCTTTCAACTTCCAGGGCATCTTCTTTTATCACCTCTTTCCCTCTGCGTATAAGCGATCCTTTCTTCCCTGTTTTAATAATCGCTATTTCACACAACTCAGATAAACTTATGAGTGCTTCATCTGTTTTAAGGCTTGTAAAAGCCCTGGCTTCTTCTTCGTTGGCAAATATCAGATCAACATATTTTTCCGTAATATTCCTGAATTTATCCAGGAATGCTTCAACCACATTAAAGCTAGCCAGATCAATGGCAATTTTCATCCCCTTTTTTCTGGCAAGGTTGCATGCTTTTTCAACCAGATCAGTATCTGTTATCAGGTAACCCTCAAGATAAAGCCAATCCCAACCTGAAAAGTTGTCAGCCTCAAGATCATCTGCTGATAACTCTATGGCTGCGCCAAGGTGCGTAGCAAAAGTCCGCTCCGAATCGGGAGATATGAGTGCAACTGCAGTACCTGTATCTGACTCCTTTCTTAGCAGGTAGGTCTTTATTCCGGCAGCTTCAAGCTCCTTTTCAAAGAAGTCACCCGTGTCATCTTTACCGATTGCCCCGATAAATCCTGCAGGTACATTCAACATCCCCAGTGCGTGAATTGTGTTTGCCGCCGAGCCTCCTGAGGCCATTTTCCGTTTCAGCTGTGACGTTGATTCCCTGATCTGTTTTGATTTTAATGAATCTACCAGTGTCATGCTGCCCCTGAGAAAACCAAGTTCGTGAATGACCGAATCATCTTCCAGTATCGTCATTACATCAACCAATGCATTCCCTATTCCCAGGATTCTTTTCATTTCAACGTAATTTTAAGCAATTCAGGCTCACAAAATATTTGGCAAATATATTGGTTAATTCACTAAAAGCCTTTATTTTTGCCACGCTAAATTTGAGCGAAGCGCTTTTGCATCTGAAACATTCCTCAGTAGCTCAGTCCCTGCCTTCGAGCCGTCGCCAAAGGCTATGGGCGCCGGAGACCGGCAGGCAGGGAGCGGCGGAGAGAGGGTATAAAGATAGAAATTCCTCAGTAGCTCAGTTGGTTAGAGCGGCGGACTGTTAATCCGTAGGTCGAAGGTTCGAGTCCTTCCTGGGGAGCTATGCGACACAGACCTCTGGCAGTGATGTCAGGGGTTTTTCTTTTAAGAAAAAGAAGGACGAGAAGTCTATTCGCCGGAGCGATAAGCGTAGGTGGAAGTCCTTCCTGCTTGTCCGCAATAATGAAATGAATGCGGGGGGAGCAGACACAAATGCTGAGAGGCCCATATATTCTAAATGTGTGGGCTTTTTTGTTTTTATATAGTGTAATATTAGTGTAACTTTCTATTTGTTTTTTATTACCTCATATTGTAACCTTTCTAGCTCATTTTCGTATAATAAAGTACTGACAGGCAGCATATTATCAGATCTACCTATGCTCTCCAACTCTTTGCTGCCCTCCCATCAGAAACATGGCTATTACCAATAATATTGATGAAAGACTAAGGTTGTCTTAAGTCATGTTATTTCCAATAGTACAAATATTTTTTATAAATTCGGATGGGCATTCCCTTTTTATATTGCCGCCTATTATTTTCTGTTGAGAATTGCCAAAGAAGAAAAAATCAGCAATCTTTTTCAATGGAATCTTCTAAAGTTTAAGATTTAATGAAAAATATTTTAATCCTCCTTCGCGTTCCGCTACGGCGGACGAGAAGTTATGGTTTAATTGGCTACGCCGAGCTCCCCACCAGTCGGCGGGTCGGTTCCCCGGGGCTTGCCCCGGA
>DATKXL010000115.1:0-4489 GCA_035529055.1 Bacteroidales bacterium | reverse complement strand
CCATGTATGAGAAGAAGGTGTGCCGCCAGATCACCGAGAGAAAAAGACTAAAAACAATCTGTTAGAAACCGCTAATCTCTCCAACTCTCTTTATGTGCACACTTACCCGTTTGTCGAGATTTTTCTTATATGCATCCCAGTCAGTGACAGGTTGTCTGGCAACACCACTCTCTATTGCAGCTTTGGCCACGCATGATGCCACACACGAAATGAGCCTCGGATCAAGCGGCTTGGGGATAATATAATCCCTTCCAAATTCAAGCTTTTCAATATTATATGCTTTTAATACTTCAGCGGGAACCGTTTCCTTTGCCAGGGACGCCAGAGCTTTGGCTGCAGCCAGCTTCATCTCTTCATTTATTGTAGAAGCCCTGACATCGAGGGCTCCCCGGAAAATGAACGGGAACCCAAGCACATTGTTTATCTGGTTAGGATAATCTGACCTTCCTGTTGCAAAAATAAGATCGCTCCTTGTTGATATTGCGTCCTCGTAAGAAATCTCAGGATTCGGATTTGCCATAGCAAAGACAATCGGATTCTTTGCCATTGATGCTAGCATTTCCTTCGACACTATATTAGCTGCAGAAACACCAAGAAGCATATCTGCTCCTTTCATCGCCTCGGCAAGTGTATCAACATTCCTGCTAGTTGCAAACTCCAGATGGTATTTGTTAAGGTCTTTTCGCTTTAGGTTTATCACACCATTAATATCTACCATTACTATGTTCTCCTTTTTTACCCCCAGGGAAACATAAAATTTTGTACACGATATTCCTGCTGCACCTGCCCCGCAGACGACTAATCTTATCTTATCAATCTCCTTGCCTGTAATCTCCAGCGCATTCAACAGCCCTGCACCCGATATTATTGCAGTTCCATGTTGATCATCATGGAATACCGGAATATCAAGCATGGCTTTAAGCTTTGTTTCGATCTCAAAGCATTCAGGAGCTTTTATATCCTCAAGATTGATGCCTCCGAATGTGGGGGCTATCTTTGCACAAATCTCAATGAGCTTTTCAGGATCCTTCTCATCAATTTCAATATCAAAAACATCCACATCGGCAAAAACCTTAAAAAGGAGTCCTTTGCCCTCCATAACCGGTTTACCTGCCATAGCTCCTATATCTCCCAATCCAAGCACCGCAGTACCGTTTGATATCACGGCAACAAGATTTCCTTTAGCTGTATAATTATATACATCATCAGGCGTCTTTTCAATTTCCAGGCATGGGTAAGCAACACCGGGTGTGTATGCCAGACTGAGATCATACTGTGTACAATAGGGTTTTGTAGGTATTACCTCTATTTTACCACGACGGCCTCTGCTATGATAAAGTAGTGCATCTTCTTTTGTGACTTTAGGCATGGATTGAGGATTTTAATTCGTGACGAATCTGATTCAATAGTTGAAAAAATGCGATTATGGTTTTAATCTTTACAAGGTACAACTATAAATCCGAAATAAAATATGAGAAAAATCAGTTTAAATCAATATTCAATTTCGGGGTCTGATTTTTTCACTTTTGATCTGTAATATTTTGCATTACCGACAAAATTAAATACATTCAACGTCGGGTTTTTCACTTTTTATTATTACCATTTTAAAAAGATTTATATGGAGAAAAATATTGCAATTGGTGTTGATATTGGCGGAAGTCATATCAGCTGTGCAGCAGTTGACCTTGTTACATTCAGGATACTCAGGGAAACACTTACTGAAAAGGCTGTTGACAACAAGGCACAGGCCGACGAGATTACCGGAATATGGTCGGATGCACTTTCTGATGTGATAAAAGGAACCGGTTTGGAAAAGATTAAGGGAATCGGTTTTGGTATGCCCGGGCCATTTGATTATGTAAAAGGGATCAGTTACATAAAAGGTGTGGCAAAATACGAACATCTTTTTGGATGTAATGTAAAAGAAGCCATCTCCAATTCTTTGAAATCCCCTGAGTACTTTCCCATTCGATTTATGAATGATGTTTCTGCTTTTGCAGTTGGTGAAGCCCTCGTGGGCAAAGCTGCAAACGTAAGCCGATCAATGTCCGTTACACTGGGCACAGGCTTCGGATCGGCATTCATCAGCGACCGAATTCCCATCGTTGATGGTCCCGAGGTACCTAAACTTGGATGCGTATATCACCTTCCTTATGGGGATAATATTGCTGATGACTATTTTTCGACAAGGTGGTTTATCGGAAGCTATAAAAGACTGACAGGAAAAGAGCTAAGCGGTGTGAAAGAATTCGCTGAACTTGCTGATACAGATAAAATAGTCAGGGATTTGTTTTCAGAATTTGGAAATAACCTGGCAACCTTCCTTGCACCGTGGCTTATCAGATTTAACGCCGAGATACTTGTTGTGGGAGGGAATATCTCCCATGCATACAATCTTTTCGGTGATGTTTTCGAAAAGAGACTGAAAAAGGAGGGTTGTGACTGTAAAGTTGCCCTTTCTGAACTGAAGGAGGATGCAGCATTGACAGGCAGCGCTTTTCTTCTTAACGATGATTTCTGGAAATCAGTACAGCATGCCCTTCCCCTCATGTAACCCTTAAACCATTAAACCATTAAACCATTAAACCATTAAACCCTTAAACCATTAAACCTCAAACCCTTACACCATAATTATTATGAACAAAAAAATTGACGTTAAAATTATACTGCCGGTTCTCATGGCATTTTTTGTTATGAGTTTTGTTGATCTGGTCGGAATCGGAGTTGACCGCGTAAGTAAGGATATGAACTTAAGTGCAACAATAGGCCAGCTGATTCCGTCGGCAGCCTTCCTCTGGTTTCTTATTCTTTCGGTTCCTGTAGGGGTATTGCAGGCAAGTCTTGGAAAGAAAAATATGTTGAATATAGGAATGGGAGTTACGGCTCTGGGGCTGCTCGTTCCTTTCTTCTTCTACTCGTTCGGTATGGTGCTGGTGGGCTTTGCTCTGCTGGGAATAGGAAATACAATCGTACAGGTCTCAGCAAATCCACTGCTTGTTGATGTTGTACCAGGTAACAGAGCATCGAGCTTCCTCAGCTTTTCACAATTTATCAAAGCAATAGGCTCTATGCTCGGAGCTCCTCTCGCCGGCTTTTTCGCAGCAAAATTCGGCGACTGGAAGGTGTTATTCCTGGTATTTGGAATTGTATCTATCCTTTCTGTACTATGGCTGGGTTCAGTGAAAGTTGAGGAGACAAAACAGGAGGGACCAAAGGCAACATTTGCTTCTGCATTCAAGCTTCTAGGCAATAATTTTGTACTGTTAATGGTTCTTTCGATCTTCCTGGTAGTCGGGGTTGATGTCGGTTTTAATTCCAATTCGGGACAATTCCTGATGAAACAGTTCGGGATTGAACAGACTGCAGCAGAGTCGGGACGCAGCGTCTATTTCTTCGGCCGTATGCTGGGAACCTTTGCAGGAGCCATCATGCTTACCAAGATCTCTTCACGAAAATTTTTCATGTGGACATCTGTCCTTGGGATATTATGCTTTATAGCAATACTCCTTGTAAAATCTTCTGTAATGGCCTGGGGTCTTGTGTTCCTTATCGGGTTGGCAGTTGCAAATATCTGGCCTCTGGTCTTTTCTATAGCAGTGGAAAAATATCCCACACGAAGCAATGAGATCTCTGGTCTCATGATGATGGCAATTTCGGGAGGTGCAGTGATTCCTCTTCTGGTAGGATGGATTAGCGATATCAGCACTATGGCCCTCGGGATGTCGGTATTGATAGCCTGTATGGTTTATTTATGGGCAGTATCAGTTTATTGTCTGAAGAAGCAAGTTTTATAATTAATAGATATGAAGAAACAAAATCTGGGCAGACGTGATTTTCTTAAAAGGAGCACTGCTGTCGCACTTGCATTTACAATTGTTCCACGGCATGTGCTGGGGGGACAGGGGTATATTGCCCCGGGCGACCAGCTTACAAAAGGGATAATAGGGGTTGGCGGAATGGGCCGTGGCCACTTTAATTATGAAGGTACAAAGTTGCTTGCAGTCTGTGATGCCGATAAAAACCACCTCGATCAGGCAGTTGCCGCTGCAGGTGGCGATGTTGCAGGTTATCGCGATTTCCGTGAGCTGCTTACCCGAACGGATATTGACGTGGTACATATCGCCACCCCTCCTCACTGGCATGGGATCATGGCAACAATGGCCGCTGAAGCCGGAAAGGATATCTGGTGCGAAAAACCGATGACCCGGACTATCGGGGAAGGTATTAAGGTTGTTGAGGCTGTTCAGAAACATGGCAGGATGTTCCGTCTTAATACCTGGTTCAGATTCAAGGACCAGTTTTATGGTTTGGGAACCACTGTCAAGCCCCTCAAAAAACTCGTCGATAGCGGCGTGCTTGGATGGCCGCTCAAAGTAACTGTCAGTGGTATAACAGGATATGACTGGAAGTTCTACTGGAGCGGACTTCATAATATGAAACCGGAGCCTGTTCCTGCCGAACTCGACTATGATATGTGGCTCGGTCCGGC
>DATKXL010000114.1:0-24904 GCA_035529055.1 Bacteroidales bacterium | reverse complement strand
ACAGGCACAAGGTCGAAAGTAGTTGCTGAGAATAGAGATATGACGATATTTGGTGCAAGGATGAAAGATATCAGCCCCAATCCTATAAACATTTACAGCAGGTTAATGAATCTTGACACCATGCTTCAGCTGGCTGTCTCGTTTGAGCTGAAAAAGGACATATATATTGAAATCTCAACAGGGGAGGCTGACCTGAACAAAGCGAAAAATTACCTGAAAAATTTTGCCAAAAATCAATACATTGATCTCGCTAAGAGTCAGGCTGATGCTGAAGAAAGGAAGCTCCGTGATCTGCAACGGGAATTATCCTCACTGGAAAATGAAAAAAAACGCTTTAGAAAATCAATTCAATCAAACAATAGTTTATTAGTACGTGAAAAAGAAAATATTGTAATTCAAAATAACGAACTGACTACTGTTACCGCGGCACTGGTTGAGCATAACAGCGAGCTGAGCACAATTGAAGCAGGACCTGCCCAAAAGGAAGAGATGGATTATATCAAAGAACTTGAGAAAAGGAAAAAGAAAGCGTTAAATTCTATCGAATCATCAGAAAAGAAGATAAATAAAGCTAACAACGCAATTGATAAGGACACCAGAGAAATACCTAGAAATGATAGGATTCAGGATAACGTAAATGACCAGATTGCCCAGCAGGAAGCTGTTTATCAAAAGTTTGCTGATAAACTTAAATCCATAAGATCATACTGACATTACTTTTTCAACCTGAACATCTCATAGTATAATTTTGCTCAGTACTAAAACCGGACGGAAACAATTGACTGGCAGTCGAGGTTCCAATGGATAATTAAGCCCGGGAAAGAGATCTTCCTGACATTCAACTCACCACTGATCGATCCGCTTAACAGGTTCAGGTCTGAGGTTTACGAAGCAAGGGTTAAGGTAAAATACACAATCCGGTTTTAGTAAGAAATAAAATTTTTCAGCTCGGTATATACTTTGTGAACCGGTAAGCCCATTACATTAAAATAGCAACCCTCAATTTTACTGCAGGCGGCAAGCCCGATCCACTCCTGGATACCATAAGCACCCGCTTTATCAAAAGGTCTGTAATTATCTATGTAATAGTTTATCTCATCATCAGATAAGAAATCGAATGTGACTTTTGTTGATGAAAAAAAAGTAACCTGCTTTTCTGTCGTCAGAAGGCAGACACCGGTAATTACCTCATGTGTGTTTCCGGATATTTCCTTCAGTATTTCAAAAGCCTCTCCCTTACCGGCAGGCTTATCAAGTATCCTCCCGTTACACCAGACAATGGTGTCAGCAGTTATGACTATCTCGTTTTCCACTATATACTGCTTAAAAGTGTCTGCTTTTTCGCGCGCAAGGTACAGGGCAATCTCTTCGCCTCTGAGGTTTTCAGGATATATTTCAGGCCAATCCCTGATCACAACGTCAAACCGGAGGCCTAATTTCCTGAGCAGCTGCTCTCTCCTGGGGGAACGGGAAGCCAGAATTATCCTGTATTTATTAA
This sequence comes from Bacteroidales bacterium, assembly GCA_035529055.1. Lineage (GTDB taxonomy): Bacteria > Bacteroidota > Bacteroidia > Bacteroidales > VadinHA17 > LD21. The sequence continues at coordinate 23,406 of DATKXL010000114.1, read as the reverse complement.
GGCTTTCTGTTATCATCGTTGGAAAAGACTCCAGGTAAGAATTATTTTAACAACAAGAGCATAGAAAATACCTGCAAGCATGATAATTTTCATCATCCTGCTTGCACCATGCAGTTGTTTTCTATTCTTACTTATAATTAACTGACAGATAACAAAAAACAAAGGTAAAACTATGCAAAGGGAAAGATAGATTAGAGTTATCTTATCGTTTATGAAAAAATACCACACAACATAAAGAGCTGCAATAGTGATGATTATAAGGCATGCTGACAAAATTTTAGATGTAAGTATGCCGATTATTACAGGTACGGTATTTCTTCCGTAAGCCTGATCTCCCTCAAAGTCTTCAATATCCTTGATAATCTCTCTTATAAGGGTTGTAAGAAAAGCAAACAAAGCAAACCCGCCTACCCAGTAAACGATCAGGTTGAATTTTGGAGGAACAATGGCGTTTACTTCATAGTACCTGTAAAGGGCGGGCCATTCGTATATAACAACCAGCATCGGGACCATTGCAGTCAGTACGGCCACAATTATGTTTCCTATCAGGAATTGTCTCTTGTAGCTTGCCGAATAGAAATAAAGCAAACCCGAGACGATCAGAAAAAGGGAGCCCAGCCAGAAGTACCCTGCTTTCCATGAAATATAGAAACCGGCCGCTACCCCTGCAATGTTTAAAATATTATGCCACATCATTGCCTCCCTGCGAGGTATCTTTGTTCCCACAATAACTTCCCCTTTGTTTATAAGATCCGTTTTAATATCGAAATAATCATTGATAACATACCCTCCTGCCGTTATAAAGACAGTGGCAGCAATAAGAATAATAAAATCATACCATGGAAGCTGAAGGATCATTGGAAGTTCTTCGCCGGAGCCTTCCAGCAGGATAACGCCTATTTTACTTATGAGAGGCTCGATAACAGCATACCTCATCAGTACCATTGTAAGTATTACAATGATAAGATTAGGCCACCTGACAAGATTTAAAAATGCTTTCATCAGCTACCAAGTAAAAGCCTGTGAATCCATCCAGTTATTATGGAGTCTCAGTACCTGTTCAATGACATCCCTGACACAGCCCTCCCCGCCTTTTTTATCAGAAATATATGAGGCGAGCTGTTTTATTTCACTGTCGGCATCTGATGGACAAACTGCAACTCCGGCGTTCTTCATCACCATAAAATCAGGGATATCGTCACCCATAAATAAAACCTCAGAACTGTTCAGATTATGTTTTTTTATGAAATCATTAAAGTGCTCCAGCTTGGAGCGGCTGTTAAGATAGACATCCTTCACCCCCAGCAGTTTTAATCTTTTCTGATAGTCTTTTGAATTGCTACCTGAAATAATCCCTATGTGATAACCTTTTTTAACAGCAAGCTGCAACGCATAACCATCGCGAAGGTTAACAGTTCTGTTAGGCACTCCGAATACATTCAGACTAATTGTCTGAAGTGATAATACACCATCTATGTCAAACACAAAGGCTTTTATTTTTGCCAGATCCTCTTTAAAATTGGTCATCTCTCAGCTTTGTTTATAATGATTCATAATTGATTCTGTTATCACTTTATACATTTTCTGCAGTTCCGGTTTGAAAGATAACAATTCCAGATGCATTTCAATAGTGTTTATATCATATCTTACAGCTGGTCCTGTCTGTGAAAACTCTGGTCCCTGTTCAACAGCTTTATTGTAAGTTTCCCTGATCAACGGCTCAAGTATTTCGAACGTAAAGCCTGCTCCGGTCGAAATTTCTTTTCCTGCAGTCAGCATATGGTTTGTGAAATTACATATAAAAACTGCAGCCAGGTGAAGCATTTTTCTATGCTCAGTATCAGCATACCGGATTTTGCTCCCAAGTGAAGCCGCAAGTTTCTCCAGAATTGATGAAGAATAGTTATCAGATGTTTCGATCAGGATGTTGAGACATGAAAAATCAGTTTTCCTTCCTTTGGTAAATGTCTGAAGAGGGTAAAAAACACCCGAATGCGTCATTCTTGAGGGAAAAATATCCAGACCGAAGCTGCCTGCGGTGTGAGCAACAACACTGTTCTTTCCACAACTAATATTATCCAGTACCCCTTTTAATCTGTTGTCAGGCACAGCAACTATAACTATATCTGACTCTTCTGAAAAAACAAGCTCATCCGACCATGAGGCATTGCATAAATCGGCAAGGGGGATACCTCTCTTCCGGGTCTCAGAAACAATCCGGATAACACGATGCCCCCTGCAGAACATCTCTTCACACAAAGATGATGCAACGTTTCCTGCCCCAACAACAGATATATTATATCGTATCATCAGAAAATTTTCTGAAATATACAAAATTGAAGGAATTTTGAGTAAATGTTGGTTTTGTTGTATTACCAGACCAGAAAACTGGGATAATAAAACGAACAGAACTATTTTTTACCGTAAAGGTCTATCGTTACATCAGAGACCTGGATCATATAAACCTTATAATATGTCTGATAAGAATAATTACTGCTCTGATAGATAAAGTTACATTCCCAGAAGACTTTACCGGATACGATGAGCATATCTCCTGATGCGTATTCCTTCAATTTGGGAAACATCTCACCCGGATTGCAGAAATAATATGTATAATATGGGTTTGATGCCGGAGAGAATGTAGCGCTGCTTTCGGTAAAATAAACCTTTGCCTGCTCTCTGTCAAGTTCATACAGCATATCTCCGTCGCAACCACACTTTTCCTGCTTTCTGCAGCCCATATCGGCAAACACCGGCAGGATCACAATAACTATTACTAGTATTCTTCTCAGTATTCTGGCAAACGTCATATATCTATGGTAAATTATATCTATTTAACTTATAAAGTTACGTTTTATTTTTGATCTGAGCAAAAAATAAGCCGTCAGACTGAGTTTGATCAGGCCTGAGCTGTTGGTCCGCCGAATGTCAGCGGCATTGTATGCCCTGATCCTTTTACCTCTTTGATTTTGCCATGAACAGATTCAAACTTCGCAATATTATCCTGAAGAGCTGCGACAAGCCTCTTTGCATGTTCAGGTGTAAGAATAATCCTTGATTTGACCTGCGCCTTCGGTATTCCCGGCATGATCCGCACAAAATCAACTACAAATTCAGAAGCTGAATGAGTAATTACAGCAAGGTTTGAGTAAGTGCCCTGTGCTACCTCTTCGTTCAGCTCAATACTGATCTGGTTTGGATTCTTGTTATCTGACATAGCTCATTCGTATTAATTATATTTTGATGTAGCTACTTCAGCTTCAATCGTCTCTCCGGTTAAACTCTCGTATTCTTCCAGCGAGCCGACGATAATGCTGTTGTATTCGCGCTGACCTGTTCCTGCAGGAATGAGATGTCCTACGATCACATTTTCTTTAAGTCCTTCAAGCTTATCGACCTTACCAAGAATTGCGGCTTCATTAAGCACTTTGGTTGTCTCCTGGAAAGAGGCGGCTGAGAAGAAACTATGTGTCTGAAGAGCAGCTCTTGTTATTCCCTGTAATACCTGACTTGAGGTTGCAGGTATTGCGTCTCTTGCTTCCACGATCTTCAGGTCGCGGCGCTTAAGTATAGAGTTGTCATCCCTTAATTTACGGGCCGAAACAATCATACCCGGTCGTAAGGTCAGGGAATCGCCGGAATCAATTATTACTTTTTTGCCGTAGATCCAGTCGTTTTCATCCATGAACTCAAGCTTGTCAACAACCTGTCTTTCAAGAAATTTAGTATCTCCCGGGTCAACTATCTCAACCTTGCGCATCATCTGGCGTACTATGATCTCAAAATGCTTATCATTGATCTTAACACCCTGCAGACGATATACTTCCTGTATTTCATTTACTATATATTCCTGCACCTTGGTAGGTCCTTTAATTGCCAGAATGTCTGCAGGAGTTATAGCTCCATCTGAAAGAGGAATACCGGCTTTCACGTAATCGTTTTCCTGAACAAGAATCTGTTTGGAAAGGGGCACAAGGTACTTTTTAATCTCTTCGGTTTTTGACTTTATCGAGATTTCCCTGTTACCTCTCTTTATTTTTCCGAATGTCACTTCACCATCAATCTCTGAAACGATTGCCGGATTGGATGGGTTACGTGCCTCAAACAGCTCTGTTACACGTGGAAGACCGCCGGTTATGTCGCCTGATTTTCCGACAGCACGAGGTATCTTTGCAAGTACTTCGCCTGCTTCAACCATTCTGTCGGTATCAACCACAAGGTGTGAACCAACAGGGAGGTTATACAACCGCAACTCATCATTCTTAGGTGATAAGATCTTTATTGCAGGGTTTTTGGTTTTATCCCTGCTTTCAATAATAACTTTCTCCTTAAAACCTGTCTGCTCATCTGACTCTTCACGGAAGGTAATCCCTTCTATGAGGTAATCATATCCGATTTTCCCTGCAAGTTCAGCAATGATGACGGCATTAAACGGGTCCCACTCGCAAATGAGCTTACCCTTTTCAATCTCCTGTCCTGGTTTAATATAAAGTTTTGAACTATAAGGAATTGTATGGGTTGTAAGCGCAATGCTGGTTTTCTTGTCGATGATCCTTAGTTCAGCAAGACGTCCGATAACTATATCTATATTCCCTTTCTCGGGATCCTTTTTAGGTACTGACCGTAACTCCTCAATCTCGGCAATCCCGTTGTAACGGGCAATCAATCTTGATTCGGTGGTTATATTGGAAGCAGTACCCCCAACGTGGAATGTACGGAGTGTGAGCTGAGTACCAGGCTCACCGATACTCTGGGCAGCTATTACACCCACAGCTTCTCCCTTCTGTACCATCAGACCTGTTGCAAGGTTTCGTCCGTAACATTTTGCACATACACCCTTTTTCGATTCACAGGTAAGTACCGATCTGATCTCGACCTGTTCGATCGGAGAATCTTCAATCTTCATAGCCAGCTCTTCAGTAAGCTCCTTACCAGCCTCAATGATCAGATCTCCGGTTAGAGGATGATAGATGTTATGAACAGTTGTGCGACCAAGTATTCTCTCATAAAGTGACTCAACAACCTCTTCATTTTTTTTAATTGCAGTGGCTACCAGTCCTCTTAAGGTTCCGCAGTCTTCTTCATTAATAATGACATCCTGCGACACATCCACAAGGCGTCGGGTCAGATAACCTGCATCAGCTGTTTTAAGAGCAGTATCGGCAAGGCCTTTACGGGCACCGTGAGTAGAGATAAAGTATTCAAGGACTGACAGACCCTCTTTAAAGTTTGAAAGGATCGGGTTCTCAATAATCTCAGATCCTGTTGCACCCGATTTCTGAGGCTTGGCCATAAGACCCCTCATCCCCGAAAGCTGACGTATCTGTTCTTTCGATCCTCTTGCTCCTGAGTCAAGCATCATATAGACTGAATTGAATCCCTGCTTGTCGTTCGAAAGCTGTTTCATGAGCGACTGGGTCAGCCTTGCATTAACGTGTGTCCAGATATCGATAATCTGGTTATAGCGTTCGTTGTTTGTAATGAACCCCATGCTGTAGTTATTCAGCACCTCTTCAACCTGTTCGTAACCCTCAGTTACAAATTTTGTTTTTTCCTCAGGGATGATAATATCGTCAAGGTTGAATGAAAGACCTCCCTTGAATGCCGAATAGAATCCAAGATTTTTGATGTCATCGAGGAATTGAGACGTTTTTGCGGTACCGGCAAGCTTAAGCACGCGTCCGATTATATCGCGCAGCGACTTTTTGGTAAGGATCTCATTTATGAAACCAACTTCTGCAGGTACATACTGATTAAATATAACCCTTCCGACAGTTGTCTCAACCACGTGATTGATCAGTTCCCCGTCAACCCTGTCAGTAACCTTAACCTTAATAACTGCATGGAGGTCTATCTTCCCTTCGTTAAAAGCTATATGGACCTCTTCGGGGGAATAGAAAACGAGTCCCTCTCCCCTGACTTTTTCATTTGATGTACCTTTTCTCCCTTTGGTAATATAATAGAGACCAAGCACCATATCCTGTGAAGGAACAGTTATCGGCGCTCCGTTTGCGGGATTAAGAATATTGTGAGATGCAAGCATCAGCATCTGAGCTTCAAGTATAGCACCATTGCCAAGTGGAAGATGAACCGCCATCTGGTCTCCGTCGAAGTCAGCATTGAATGCTGTACATACAAGCGGATGAAGCTGTATGGCTTTTCCTTCAATAAGTTTTGGCTGGAAAGCCTGGATACCTAACCGGTGAAGTGTTGGTGCACGGTTAAGCATAACAGGATGCCCTTTCAGAACATTCTCAAGAATATCCCAGACTACCGGATCCTTTCTGTCAACAATCTTTTTCGCCGACTTAACTGTTTTAACGATTCCTCGTTCAATGAGCTTCCTTATAATAAATGGTTTATAAAGCTCAGCAGCCATGTCTTTCGGTAATCCGCATTCATGAAGATCAAGCTCCGGACCAACCACAATAACAGAACGTGCTGAATAGTCAACCCTCTTACCAAGCAGGTTCTGACGGAATCGTCCCTGTTTACCTTTAAGACTATCGCTCAACGACTTAAGAGGACGATTGGCATCTGTTTTAACAGCATTTGCTTTTCTTGAGTTGTCAAAAAGAGAATCGACAGCTTCCTGAAGCATACGTTTCTCATTACGAAGGATCACTTCAGGAGCTTTTATCTCAATAAGTCTTTTAAGACGGTTATTCCTGATGATAACTCTTCTGTAGAGATCATTCAGGTCGCTGGTAGCAAAACGACCACCGTCAAGCGGAACCAGAGGCCTGAGCTCAGGCGGAATGACAGGAACAACCTTTATGATCATCCATTCTGGTTTGTTGACATGCTGTGAATCCCTGAATGCTTCAACAACCTGAAGACGCTTAAGTGCTTCGTTTTTACGCTGTTGTGATGTTTCGGTGTTAGCCCTGTGGCGAAGTGAATAAGACATTTCATCAAGGTCGAGACGGCCGAGAAGCTTATAAAGGGCTTCAGCACCCATATCTGCAACAAACTTATCAGGATGGGTCTCCTCGAGATACTGATTTTCCTTGGGCAGCGATTCTGTTATTTCCAGATACTCTTCTTCTGTCAGAAAGTCAAGATACTTTACTCCGTCAACCGCTTTAATACCCGGATTAATAACCACATATCTTTCGTAGTAGATTATTGAATCAAGCTTTTTGGTCGGAAGCCCAATAAGATACCCGATCTTGTTTGGTAATGATCTGAAATACCAGATATGAGCAACCGGAACAACAAGTGAGATATGTCCCATTCTTTCACGGCGCACTTTTTTCTCGGTAACTTCCACTCCGCAACGGTCGCATACGATCCCTTTATAACGGATCCTCTTGTACTTACCGCAATGGCATTCGTAGTCTTTAACCGGTCCGAAAATCCTCTCGCAGAACAATCCGTCGCGCTCAGGTTTATAGGTACGGTAATTAATTGTTTCAGGTTTCAGCACTTCACCGCTCGAACGATCCAGAATCTCTTCGGGTGAAGCAAGACCTATTGAGATCTTTGAGTAACTAGTTTTTGTTTTGTTATCTCTTCTGAATGACATATACTGAATTTTTTTTATTTAAAAATTAAAAATCAAAAAAGGAATGAGCTGTTAATCAAGTATAACGCTCAGACCTAATCCTCTCAGTTCGTGCAATAACACATTCAGTGATTCGGGAATACCTGGTTGAGGCATCGGTTCTCCCTTAACAATAGCCTCGTAGGCTTTGGCACGACCAACAACATCATCCGATTTAATTGTCAGTATCTCCTGCAGTATATGAGCGGCACCGAATGCTTCGAGAGCCCATACTTCCATCTCACCAAAACGCTGACCTCCAAACTGGGCTTTTCCACCCAGAGGCTGTTGTGTGATAAGTGAGTATGGTCCGATTGAACGGGCATGCATCTTGTCATCTACCATATGACCAAGCTTAAGCATATAAATGGTTCCTACAGTTGCAGGCTGATCAAATCTTTCGCCTGTGCCTCCGTCATAAAGGTAAGTTTTACCATATTTCGGAAGATTGGCTTTTTCGGTGTATTCGGTGATCTGGTCAATTGTTGCTCCATCGAAGATCGGCGTAGAGAACTGAAGTCCGAGCTTCTGTCCTGCCCAGCCAAGAACAGTCTCATAGATCTGTCCAAGGTTCATCCTTGAAGGAACACCAAGCGGATTTAAGACAATGTCAACAGGAGTGCCATCCTCAAGGAAAGGCATATCCTCCTGACGGACTATTCTGGCAACTATACCCTTGTTCCCGTGACGGCCTGCCATCTTATCTCCCACTTTAACCTTACGCTTTTTGGCAATATAAACTTTGGCCAGACGAACAATACCTGCCGGCAGCTCATCACCTATTGTTATATTATATTTATTGCGCTTGTAAACTCCATCAATCTCCTTGTACCTAATGATATAATTATGGAGCAGCTGTTTGATGCTGTCGTTTTTCTTCTTATCAGTGGTCCACTTATTGGGATTGACATTCAGAAAATCAATTTCCTGAAGTTGCTTAAGAGTGAACTTGCTTCCTTTTGGAATGACATCGACATTCAGATAATCCTTTACACCCTGTGAAGTCTTGCCATTAACCAGAATGAATAGTTTGTCAACAAGGCGGGCCTTCAGTTCTTCTGAGGCTTTTGTAAAATCGGATTCGATCTTATCGAGGAGCGGCTTTTCTATAGCTTTCGCCTTTCTGTCCTTGATCGCCCTGGTGAACAGCTTCTTGTCAATAACCACACCTTCGAGTGAAGGACCGGCCTTCAGTGATGCGTCCTTAACATCTCCTGCCTTATCACCAAAGATCGCCCGTAACAATTTCTCTTCCGGGGAAGGATCCGATTCTCCTTTCGGAGTGATTTTTCCAATAAGGATATCTCCTGGTCTGATGTGAGCCCCTATCCGGATAAGACCATTCTCGTCGAGATGCTTTGTAGCTTCTTCACTTACGTTCGGAATATCGGATGTAAGCTCTTCAAGGCCCCGCTTTGTGTCGCGCACCTCAAGCAGATATTCATCAATATGAACGGAGGTGAACATATCCTCCTGCACAACTCTTTCGGAAATAACAATCGCATCCTCAAAATTGTAACCTTTCCATGGCATGAATGCCACTTTAAGGTTTCGTCCAAGGGCCAGTTCGCCGTTCTTTGTTCCGTAACCTTCTGTAAGAACCTGCCCTTTGATTACCTTCTCTCCTTTCTTTACGACAGGAACAAGGTTGATGCAGGTATTCTGGTTGGTCTTTTTATATTTTGGAAGGACATAGTGTTTGATATCATCATCAAAGCTTACAAATTTCTCCTCATCGGTGCGTGTGTATCTGACGACAATCTCATCGGCGTCAACATATTCAACAACTCCGTCACCTTCGGCGACGTATAGTATGCGGCTGTCTTTTATAACCTGAGCTTCAAGACCGGTTCCGATTATTGGTGATTCGGGATTTATAAGCGGAACTGCCTGGCGCATCATGTTCGAACCCATGAGAGCCCTGTTGGCGTCGTTATGTTCCAGGAAAGGTATAAGCGAAGCAGCTATTGAGGCAATCTGATTCGGAGCTACATCCATGAGGTCAACCTTGATGACCTCCTCAAAAGGATAGTCAGCTTCATGTCTGCATTTTGCCCTTTGATTTTCAAAATGTCCATCCTTAAGCAGAGGAGCGTTAGCCTGTGCAATTATCTTCTCTTCCTCTTCTTCAGCGCTCAGCCATACAATGCCATCTTCACTGAAATCAACCTTTGCATCTTTCACCTGAAGATACGGGGTTTCGATAAACCCGAGGTCGTTAATCTTGGCATAAACGCAGAGAGATGATATAAGACCGATATTTGGTCCTTCGGGAGTCTCAATCGGACAAAGACGACCATAATGTGTATAATGAACGTCCCTGACTTCAAAACCTGCCCGTTCACGCGAAAGACCTCCTGGTCCCAGCGCTGACATACGACGCTTATGAGTCATTTCAGCCAGCGGGTTGGTCTGATCCATGAATTGAGAAAGCTGGTTTGTTCCGAAGAATGAGTTAATAACTGATGAAAGGGTTTTTGAATTGATAAGGTCAACCGGAGTGAACACCTCATTATCCCTGACATTCATTCTTTCACGTATGGTCCTGGCCATTCTGGCCAGACCGACACCAAACTGGGAATATAACTGTTCGCCGACAGTACGCACCCTTCTGTTGCTGAGGTGGTCTATATCATCAATGTCGGTTTTTGAGTTAATGAGCTCAATAAGGTATCCAATGATCTTTATTATGTCTTCCCTTGTCAGAATCTTGACACCCATATCGGTCTCAAGACCCAGCTTTTTGTTGATCCTGTAACGTCCTACTTCACCAAGGTCATATCTCCTATCCGAAAAGAACAGTTTATCAATAACGTCTCTTGCTGTTGCTTCGTCGGGAGGCTCAGCGTTTCGGAGCTGACGATAGATATAGATAACGGCCTCTTTCTCAGAGTTGCACGGATCTTTCTGCAGTGTGTTGTAAATAATCGCAAAATCTGACAGGGATGTGTCTTCCTTATGCAGAAGTATAGCTTTTGTTCCGGAATCAACTATCATATCGACATGTTCCTGTTCGATTACAGTTTCCCTGTCGAGGATCACCTCATTTCTTTCTATTGATACCACCTCACCGGTATCTTCATCAACAAAGTCTTCAACCCATGTTTTCAGAACCCTTGCAGCCAGTTTACGTCCGACAAGCTTCCTGATACTGGTTTTTGAGACTTTATGTTCTTCAGCGAGATTAAAGATCTCAAGGATCTCCTTATCACTTTCAAATCCGATAGCTCTGAGCAATGTGGTTACGGGAAGTTTCTTCTTCCTGTCGATATAAGCATACATCACATTGTTTATATCGGTAGCGAATTCAATCCATGATCCTTTAAAAGGTATTATTCGTGCAGAATATAGTTTTGTACCGTTAGCATGGATGCTTTGACCGAAGAATACTCCCGGCGACCGGTGTAACTGTGATACCACGACCCTCTCAGCACCGTTGATTACGAATGTTGCACGTTCAGTCATATATGGAACGGTTCCAAGATATACGTCCTGAATGACTGTATCAAAATCTTCATGTTCAGGGTCGGTGCAATAAAGCTTCAGTTTAGCTTTTAAAGGAACGCTGAATGTCAATCCGCGCTCAATGCACTCTTCTATTGTATAACGTGGGGGATCGATGTAATAATCGAGAAATTCCAGAACGAAATTGTTCCTGGTATCAGTTATGGGGAAGTTTTCAGTAAAGACTTTATAGAGTCCCTCTTTCTTCCTGTTTTCAGGAGTGGTACCAAGCTGAAAGAACTCACCGAATGAATTCAACTGAACCTCCAGAAAATCAGGATAATCAAGCTGATTTTGTCGGGATGCGAAACTTATTCTGTCAGTATTTTTTGAGAACATTTATGATAGGATTAAGTGAACTTATAATTATATGTAATAAAGCTTAGCCCCGATATGTCGGGACTAAACCTTCAACCCGGCAGTCAGGTATAACTTATTTAAGTTCAACTTCAGCTCCTGCGTCAACTAATTGACCTTTAATAGCTTCTGCTTCGTCTTTTGATATTCCTTCCTTAACCGGAGCCGGTGCAGAATCAACAACTGCCTTGGCTTCTTTAAGTCCCAGTCCGGTTATATCTTTAACCAGTTTAACAATTTGTAATTTCTGCCCTCCTGCAGCTTTAAGAATAACATCAAAGGTTGTTTTTTCTTCTACTGCTTTTGCATCACCGGCACCAGCGGGTCCGGCAACTGCCACTGCAGTGGCTGTAGGTTCAATACCATACTCTTCTTTAAGTATTTTTGCCAGTTCGTTTACCTCTTTAACAGAGAGGTTTACCAGTTCTTCTGCAAACTTCTTAAGATCTGCCATTTTTATTGATTTTTAATTTGATTATACTTAAACTAATTTTCTTTTTTTGATAGTGTTTCGAGAACACCATGAATTTTATTACCACCTGATTGCAAAGCGGATACAACGTTCCTGGCAGGTGACTGCAGGATGAGAATAATATCTCCGATCAGTTCCTTTTTCGTTTTTACCTCGACAAGGGCATCGAGCATATTATCCCCGATATAAACTGATTCCTGAACGTATGCGCCTTTCAGCAAAGGTTTATCATGTCGTCTGCGGAACTCCTTAATGAGTTTGGCAGGAGCATTTCCGGTGTTGGCAAACATGATGGACGTAGTACCTGTAAGAACCTGATAAAGTTCTTCAAAGTTTCCATTAGACTGCTCCAGTGCTCTTTTCAGCAAAGTGTTTTTCACGACAATAAGTTTAATGTCCGATTCGAAACACTTTCTTCTGAGATCACTTGTATCAGCAGCGTTAAGCTGAGCAGTATCAGTCAGATAGAAGTGGCTGTACTCTTTTATTCTCTCAGCAAGGCTGTCTATTATAGCATTTTTTTCTTCCCGTCTCATAATTTCTTTTCGAGTTTTAACTTAACAATTTAATCATCAAGACCTTTTGGATCTATCTTAATACCCGGGCTCATTGTGCTTGAGAGGAACAGGCTACGGATGTAGGTTCCTTTTGCGGCAGCCGGCTTCAGTTTGTTTACCATCTGGATAAACTCCCTTGCATTCTCGACGATCTTATTTGGCTCGAAAGAGACTTTTCCGATTGAGGCATGAATGATTCCGTTTTTATCAACCTTAAAATCAATCTTACCCTGCTTAACTTCTTTAACAGCCTTACCAATTTCCATTGTAACAGTTCCACTTTTAGGATTTGGCATCAGTCCGCGAGGACCGAGGATCCGTCCTAACTGCCCTACTTTTCCCATTACGGATGGCATGGTTATGATAACATCAACATCAGTCCAACCAGCCTTGATCTTCTCAACAAAGTCATCAAGACCAACATGGTCGGCTCCGGCCTCTTTTGCTTCCGCTTCCCTGTCAGGAGTGCACAACACGAGAACACGTGTCTGTTTTCCTGTACCGTGCGGAAGGGAGACAACACCGCGAACCATCTGATTGGATTTCCTTGGATCGATACCTAACCTTACATCCAGGTCGATTGAAGCATCAAATTTTGTTGTGGTTATTTCCTTAACCATTGCAGATGCCTCTGTCAACGTATAAAGCCTGTTCCTGTCGAGTTTCTCGAAGGAAAGCTTCTGGTTTTTGGTAAGTTTGGTCATTTTTTCTGCTAATTAATTTTTTACCGGGAACTCTCCTTTTACGGTGATTCCCATACTTCTTGCGGTACCAGCTACCATCTTCATGGCCGACTCGAGTGTAAAACAGTTCAAGTCCTCCATCTTTTCTGCTGCAATCGTTTTTACCTGGTCCCAGGTGACACTTGCCACTTTATTTCTGTTAGGTTCCTGAGAACCTTTCTTAGTCTTGGCAAATTCAAGAAGCTGAACAGCTACCGGAGGTGTTTTCGTTACAAAATCAAATGATTTGTCTGCATATACTGTAATGACCACCGGGATTACCTTTCCAGCTTTTTCCTGAGTCCTCGCATTAAATTGCTTACAGAAATCCATGATATTAACACCTTTTGATCCCAATGCCGGGCCAACAGGTGGTGATGGATTGGCTCCTCCGCCACGAATCTGTAATTTGATAATTCCAGCAACTTCTTTTGCCATAATTTAATATTTGCTTGTTTATTGCGAGAGCATGACAGTCATTCAGGAAGCATTATGAATATCACAACTGTCAATATCTTCTGTTAATTCTCCTTTTCAACTTGCATAAAACTAAGCTCAAGAGGTGTCTTTCTGCCAAATATTTTGACCATAACCTTGAGCTTTTTCTTTTCTTCATTCACCTCTTCAATTATTCCTGTAAAGCTGTTGAATGGACCGTCAATAACCTTGACCGCTTCACCAACAAAAAACGGAACATTCAGTTCCTCGTCGCTTGCGTTGAGTTCATCAACCTTACCGAGGATCCGGTTTATCTCCGATTTCCTCAGGGGCACAGGATCTCCCTCCTGCGAACCAAGAAATCCGATCACGTTTGGAATATTTCTTAAAAGATGAGGTATTTCGCCTGTAAGGAGAGCCTCCACGAGCACATAACCGGGGAAAAAGGTTCTCTCCTTGCTTATTTTTTTTCCCGACCTTATCTGGTAAACCTTTTCTGTAGGGATAAGAACCTGTGAGATGAATTCTTCAAGTTTGAGGCGTGCGACTTCATTGTCGATATACTCCTTAACCTTTTTTTCCTTCCCGCCGATCGCCCGAAGCACATACCACTTCTTTACATTCTCACTCATCGGAATAAATCTCCTGTTTAGTATAACAAACTGTAAATGAATTCCATTACTCTGCTAAATACAAAATCCATAGCAGCCACGATCAGAGCTATGATCAGGGTAGCTACAAGGACAAGTGTACCACTGTTCTGAAGTTCGCTCCAGGTGGGCCATGTTACCTTATGTATGAGCTCTGTATATGATTCCTTAAAGTATCCTTTTATATCCATTTGTTCTACAATATTTTGCACGGGAGGAGAGACTCGAACTCCCGACACCTGGTTTTGGAGACCAGTGCTCTACCAACTGAGCTACACCCGTGTGAGAAATTGCAGAATCCTTATGCATCAGGATTCTATTACTCTTTATTTCCAAAACTCTTATTTAACTATATCTGTTACCTGGCCGGCTCCAACTGTTCTGCCACCTTCACGTATTGCGAAACGAAGACCGACATTGATGGCAACAGGGTAAATAAGGTCAACGGTTATTGTGACGTTATCGCCCGGCATAACCATTTCTGTTCCTTCAGGAAGTGTTATCTCACCGGTAATATCAAGTGTTCTCACATAGAACTGAGGACGATATTTGTTATGAAACGGAGTGTAACGTCCACCTTCATCACCAGGGTCGCCTCTTTTTTTAGTTCCTTTTAAAATATATACTTCAGCTTTAAATTTAGTATGAGGAGTAATAGAACCAGGCTTCGCAAGTACCATCCCTCTTTTGATCTCTTTTTTGTCAACGCCGCGAAGCAAAAGGCCGACGTTATCGCCAGCTTCACCTCTGTCGAGGATCTTACGGAACATCTCAACACCGGTGCAAATTGTTTTACGTTTTTCAGCGCCAAGACCTATCATTTCAAGTTCGTCACCTGTAAGTACAACTCCGGTCTCAATACGACCAGTAGCAACTGTACCGCGGCCTGTGATTGAGAATATGTCTTCAACCGGCATCAGGAAAGGTTTCTGGTTATCACGCGGAGGTATCGGGATATAAGAATCAACAGCATCCATCAGCTCCACAACTTTTTCTTCCCATTTTGCCTCTCCATGCATTGCGCCGAGAGCGGATCCACGTATCACAGGAGCATTGTCACCGTCGAATTCATAGAAATTAAGAAGTTCACGAACCTCCATTTCGACATATTCAAGAATTTCCTCATCATCAACCAAATCAACTTTATTCATAAAAACGAGCACCGTAGGTACGTTAACCTGGTGTGCCAGCAGAATATGTTCACGTGTCTGAGGCATCGGACCGTCATCGGCAGCAACAACAAGAATTGCACCATCCATCTGCGCGGCACCTGTAACCATGTTCTTAATATAGTCAGCGTGGCCGGGGCAGTCAACGTGTGCATAGTGGCGGGTAGCTGTCTGGTACTCCACATGAGCAGTGTTAATTGTAATACCCCTTTCCTTTTCTTCCGGAGCATTATCAATTGAGTCAAAATCCCTGATTTCAGAGAGACCCTTTTTGGCAAGGACCATTGTGATCGCTGCTGTTAAGGTGGTCTTACCATGGTCAACGTGACCGATTGTACCAATATTTACGTGTGGTTTCGACCTGTCAAATTTTTCTTTTGCCATAACTCCAAGCTTATTAAATTTAGTTTATGTATATTCAGTTTAAAATTTTGTTTTCCCGTTGAGCCGGAGAGGGGAATTGAACCCCTGACCCCTTCCTTACCAAGGAAGTGCTCTACCCCTGAGCTACTCTGGCATCAATAAGTGAGCGGGAGACGGAGCTCGAATCCGCGACCCTCAGCTTGGAAGGCTGATGCTCTACCAACTGAGCTACTCCCGCTTAATATAGTCCAATGAGGTCCGTATCATCCTCCCTGAACCCAGCCAGGTGTACGGTTTACCCCGTTTTAAGTGGGGAGAGCAGGATTCGAACCTACGAAGGCATTTGCCAGCAGATTTACAGTCTGCCCCAGTTGGCCGCTTTGGTATCTCCCCTCCTGAAACAGAGTCAATCTCCTAAGACACACATTTACAACTCTTTCAAGAGCCGATGAAGGGATTCGAACCCCCGGCCTGCAGATTACAAATCAGCTGCTCTGACCAACTGAGCTACATCGGCAATTTAAAGAACGTCCCGGAAGGGCATAATACCCCCTCAAAAATCGGTCTGCAAATGTATGAATTTAAAATTCATTTATCAAAAAAATTCAAAATATTTTTGTGAACAGGATTCCTATACCCCTCTCTTCTTCTGTTTGTACCTGGTAATCTGTTTTTTAAGAGCATTTACAGCCTGGTCGGTTGCTACCTCAAATGACTTGCTCTGCTTCCTGGCAAATAAAGGTCCACCTCGTAACTCCAGCTTAATTTCGCTAATTTTGTTCTCCCGGTCCTGATCTTTGTCGAGCCTCAGGTAAACTTCTGCATTAACTATTCCCTCACCAAACTGAGTAAGTTTATCTAACTTCTGATGAACAAAGTCAATTAGCTTCTTGTCGGCATCAAACCGCACTGAATGAATCTGAACGTTCATAGTAGTACCTCCTGTTTATTTGATTAATATTTAAGCTCTTGGGTGAGCCTGTTTGTATATTTTCTTAAGTTTTTCAAATGTGTTGTGTGTGTAAATCTGCGTCGCTGATAAATTTGCATGGCCAAGAAACTCCTTAATGGAGTTAAGATCAGCACCCCTGTTAAGCATATGTGTCGCAAAAGTATGTCTCAGTATATGCGGACTTTTCTTTTCAATTGTTGTTACCATCGAAAGATAACCCTTTACAGTATTATAAACATATTTATCGTACAACTTGTTTCCTTTGTCATTGACAAAAAACCAGCCCTCCGGCCCCGGAACTGTATTCTCATCCCTGATCCTGATGTATTCTTCCAGTCTTCCGGTAAATGACTTGAGCAATGGGATAATACGCTGCTTGTTTCTTTTACCCGTCACCTTCACCAGTGCTCCGTCAATATCAACGTCACTGGTCCGGAGATTGATAAGCTCCGCCCTTCTCATCCCTGTCAGATAAAACATCTCAATTATTGTCCTGTTCCTTATCCCTGCAAAGTCACTTCCAAAATCATAGTTATCAAGCAATCTGGTCAGAGACTCCTCCTCAACAAAAACAGGCAGTCTCTTCTTACGTTTAGGCAATACGACTTTTTCAAGAGGATCTGTTTTGACTTTCCCTTCCTTCCTGAGATACCTGTAAAAAACCCGCAGGCATGAGATCTTACGGTGAACAGTGACAGAAGAATAATTATTGTCCATAAGAGTAACAATCCACGATCTGATATCATGTGAAGTAATTAATTCCGGATCTGAAGACAGATTTTGTTCAGACAAAAAAGAATTAAACTGGTCAAGATCATTTAAATAGGACTTAACTGTATGCGGTGAATACCGTTTTTCCAGTTGGAGATATTGTAAGAATGATTCCTTATAATTCATGAAGGAACCCCTTAACTGTTATTTGATAATCAAACTGATGCAGTTTAGCGGATTACTCTTCGCTCTCCTGCATTTTCTGTACGTATTTAGCCTTCTTGATTTCTTCCCTGCGGCGTACTGAAGGCTTAACGAAAGCCTGGCGTGAACGTAATTCACGAATCACACCTGTCTTCTCAAATTTTCTCTTGAACTTTTTTAAAGCTCTTTCAATGTTTTCGCCTTCCTTTAACGGTACAATGATCATAATTAATTTTCAGTTTTTAAACGAGGCGCAAATGTAGAAATAGAAAATCTCTTTTCAAAGTTTTTAAGGGAATAAAAAAATCATAGCCGCTCATTTTTAATTATTAAACAGTTTATTGTTGCTATTATTTTTTGCGATTTTGTAATTAATAAATATACGCAATTATTCCTTAAAATCCAAATAATCAATGTTAATTATTACTTAAAATTACGGGTCGGCATTCGGGCAGTTTATCTTTCTCATCAGGTAGTGTTATTCCCCGAAATCCAGGTAAGGTCTTATTCTTGAGACCTTTTCAGCTGAAACAAGTTTGTTTTCGACAAGATCATTCATGCCTTTGATCCTCCCCCTTAATTCCCTGTATTTAAGGATGGCTGATACCTCGTATCTTTCAAAATAGGGAAGTCTGATAAGCTCTTTGTAATCAGCATGATTTATCCTGATCTTTTTTACGGACAGCGAATCAGCATAAACTCTTGAAGAGATCAAATTAAAGGTCTCTTCGGGAAGTCCATAAACCTCTTTTAACTGATCTGTTGAAAAATAACCACCTAACAGATTCCTGTACTTAATGATCCTGACTGACAAAACCGGGCCAATTCCGGGAAGAGCCACCAGAGCAGCCGAATCGCAGGTATTGATATTTACCGGAGCCTGTTTCTTCTGATAAGATGGTTTCTCAGATTGTTTTAAAGCAGCGGTAAAAACAGGAACAGACGAAATGCTTTCCTCCTTTGTTTCCTCTGAGTCAATATGAACTGCCTGTATAGTTGTGTTCTTTTCAGGGACAACAAATCTTGCAGCCACAACAAAGATTACTATAATAAGGAGAATAAAGGTGGATCTTCTTTCTCTGCGTGTAAAGCCAAACCAGCTTTTCAAGGGTTCTTTAAGCGAAATCATAAGGTTTATAATGCAGTGAGACTAACTGCAATATACAAAATCTCTTTCAGAAAAAGAAGAAAAACAGCAAAATTCGGAGGTATATATGCAATATTATTCAGAAAGGATATCCAATAGCAAGAACCAGAGTAAAATCGTTCCTGAAGCTGTATGGCCTGTTTATCACTATCCATTTTGATCCCGTCGGAATTACCGGATCACGAAGTTTCATTCCAAAATCCAATCTTCCCATGACAAAACTAAAGTCAAATCTCAGGCCGGCGCCCGTTCCTACTGCAATATCTTTATAGAATTTTTTAAAGATGAACTGCGATCCTGGTCTGTCCGTATCATCGTTAAATGTCCAGATATTTCCCGCATCAATGAACAGAGCTCCTTCCAGGATCCAGAAAAGCTTAAAACGGTATTCGGCGTTGGCCTCCAGTTTTATGTCAGCTGTCTGATTGATGAACTGGCTGGTATCTGAAATATATGAACCTGGTCCCAGGCTCCTGACCTGCCATGCCCTTATTCCGTTGGCTCCGCCACCAAAATATTGTTTTTCAAAAGGTATTGCTCTTGAATTCCCGTAAGGAATACCGGCTCCGGCAAAAACTCTGTAAACCACCGAACTCACATCGTTCAGAATAACATTGTATCTAAGGTCAAAATCAGCACGAACAAACTGTGCATAAGGTTGTCTGAAAATATTGTATGTCCCTTCCGTTTTTTTCATACCTGTGAGTTTACTTGCAAGTGCCAGCAAATTTCCGGATGCTTCAGCATTTATTCTTAAGAACCAGTAGTCGTTTGATTTTTGAATCTTCTGGTTACTGAAAATAAAAGAGTAGTTACCCCCGAGAATCATAACGTCTCTGTAACTGTAGGCCTGATAGGAGGAGGCTTCAATTTTGGCTTCGAAAGTGGAATCAATGGATATGAGATTAACGAGGTTAAGTTGGATCGGATTGACAATGTGAGTCTTATAAGGGCCGGCATTCCAGTTATAGCCGAAGGTGGCATTTGCCATAGTCCTTGTATAGAAGGGCATCCTCTGAAAGTTATAGGCTGCAAGTAATGAAGTGGTGGGATTGTAATTCCTTATAAAATCCTCTGCTTTGAGGAAGGGCACGAGAAACTTGGGCAACCTGAGACTTGTTTCTATTCCCAGCTCCTGGCTGTTACGGAGCTTGGTTTTCTGCTCCGACAGTGCTTCATAGGCTCCCTTGAGTTTCATATTAAATTGTTCCGCACCATGAAAAAGATTTCTGTGCTGATAAATAAGGTTAACGGCACCTCCAAAGTTGCCGGCTGAATTGGTTCCCTCAAATTCCACACGGAATGACTGCTGACTAATCAGTGTCAGTTGAATATTACAGTTAAGCATCATTCCCTGGCTCTGCATTTCATACCCTGCCTCCAGTTCATTGTAATAAATATTAACCAGGCGAAATGCCTTCAGTGACAAAAGATGAGACCGGGTCTGTTCGGTTTTTGTAACACTGTAGTCTGAACCCGGCCTGATATACAGCGATTGGATAATTAGATCAAATTTAATCTCAGGTACTCCTTTCCGGATTATGAAATAGTATCCCTTGTATACCACAGTATCAAGACTCCTGAGATAGGCCTCCCCTCCTTCCAGTGCATCTTTGGGAATGAAATTAGGATAGATAAAAACATCTTTCACGCCATAAACTGGATGTGGGGCAACAGTAGCCCTTTTATATTCATCCAGTCTGACAAAATTTTTAATGCCGTAATTAATATTTACCTGCCTGTTGCCGATTGTGCTGTCAATATTGAAAAAGATATGGTCGCGGGAGAAACCATAAAATCCTTTATCTTTAATATATCTCTCAAACCTCAGCTGCTCAGCCTGAAGAACATCAACATCATAAGGTTTTCCTCTTTCAATCAGGCAGTTCACTGAATCGAAATAAAAATACTTTCTGATAGTAGTGTCGGCAATTTCATAATTCAGGTTCCTGATAGTATAGGGAGGTTTAAGATCAATCCTGTAAAACACCTCCGATTTTCGTCTGGCAGTTTCAACTGTATCACTTACCCTGCTGTCGAAATAACCCTTCGATGCAACATATGATTCGATCTGTTCAGTGCTTTGAGTAGTTGCATATGGATCAAAAATAACTGGCTCTTCACCTATGTTTCTTAACCACGCATGAGGCCATTTTTCCTTGTTTATATTTGAGATGTTATATAATCCCAGATGAAACCTGGAGCCAAAGATCTTTTTATTTGGCTTCTGTTTTACATAAGGGATGATTTCGTTCTTCCTGATCCCGTCGTTGTTTATTGTAATATGGTTTTCATCGAGTAGAGTTTCACCCTCAGGAACATATTTCGTCGGATTACAGGAAAAAATGATTAAACTTATTGCAGGAATAAGAATAAGGAAATTAAGAAAATTATTTCTTTTATTTGAACAGATTTTTTCCAAAATTTGTAAATCAATGAGTTCAGCAAATATATCAATAATAATAAATAATTGCCGGCAAAAAGCCGTCTCAAAATGCTAAGCAAAAACAGGGTAAAATTTATTATTTCTCTTCAGAAGAAGAAAGTCAGAGATGAAGAGAGGTTATATGTTATTGAAGGAGATAAACTGGTAAAAGAGTACCTGATGTCAGGCATCAGGATAAGGAGTCTTATTGCAAAACCCGAGTTTATAAATTCAGTTCCGGAAGACCTGAAAAATAACATAGATGAAATTGAAGCTGCAAGCTATGATGATTTGAAACGGGTAAGTACTCTAAAAACACCACATAACGCACTTGCCTTAATAACAGTTCCGCAGCTTGAATTTAATCCTTCTGAGATTTTATCGGATCTCTGCGCTGCTCTCAGTTTTATTCAGGATCCGGGTAACCTGGGTACAATAATAAGGGCTGCAGCCTGGTTTGGAATAAAGAATATTGTCTGCTCAACGGATTGTGTCGATGTTTATAATCCTAAAGTTATTCAGGCAAGTATGGGAGCAGGAATACATGTAAAGGTATATTATTCCGATCTAGGCAGTTTCCTTAATATAGCTTTAAAAAAGGGAATTCCGGTTTACGGTACAATGCTTGATGGTGAATCAATTTACAGCCATAAACTTGGAAATAAAGGCGTTATACTTCTTGGAAATGAATCAAAAGGTATTTCGGATAATCTTAATCCCTTTATTTCCGAAAAGATCAGGATACCTAAATTCAATAATTCGAAATATGGCATTGATTCACTTAATGTTGGCATGGCAGCTTCAGTGATCTTTTCTGAGTTTGCAAGAAGAAAAAAGAAATCAACCTGAAATGATCAGGATATTTTTTTTACAATTGCTTCTGCTGCCCTCATTCCATCGACGGCAGATGAAACTATCCCTCCGGCATAACCTGACCCTTCTCCACAGGGATACAACCCTGATATTTTTATATGTTGAAGTGTGTCAGGATTACGCGGTATCCTTACAGGCGAGGAGGTTCTGGATTCAACACCAAGGATTACAGCCTCCTCAGTTATAAAACCTTTCATCATCGAACCGAACAATCTGAACCCGTCCCTTAACCTCCTGCCAATTGCCTTTGGTAACCAGTTGTGGAGAGGGGATGAGGTTACTCCCGGGGAGTAGGAGACTTTGGGTAATGTAATTGATGTTGTCCCATTCACAAAATCAGTAAGTCGCTGTGCGGGAGCCATTTGTGTGTGCCCGCCATTCTTCCATGCTTCCCTTTCAATCTCTTTCTGAAACTCAAGACCGGCAAATTCGCCCATTTTGCTGAATTTTACCAGATCCTCCGGTTTAATCTCCACAACTATCCCGGCATTTGCAAAAGGTGAATTTCTTTTTGATGGTGACATCCCATTTACAACAACCTCTTCCTGCGAGGTGGCTGAAGGAACAATGAAACCCCCGGGGCACATGCAGAAGGAATAAACTCCCCTCCCATCGACCTGTTTTGCAAGATTATATGATGCTGCCGGAAGGTTATCCCCTCTTGGGTTTCCATGATACTGGATCCTGTCTATAAGCTCCTGAGGATGTTCCACCCTTACGCCCATCGCAAAGGGTTTCATTTCAAGATCAACTCCCCTGTAACGGCAAATTTCATAAATGTCTCTTGCTGAGTGCCCTGAAGCAAGGATCACTGTTGATGAATAAAACTTTTCATTATCAGAAGTGATAACCCCTTTAATGCTTCCTCCTTCAATCATGAAATCTTTTACCCGCTTTTCAAAGATCACAACTCCACCGGCGTCCACTATAGATTGTCTGATACAGGAAATAATTCCCGGCAGTTTGTCTGTACCAAGATGAGGATGAGCTTCATATAATATATTTTCATTAGCCCCATGAAAACAAAGCAATTCAAGAACCCGTATGTTATCACCTCTTTTTTTTGACCTTGTGTAAAGTTTGCCATCCGAGAAGGTACCTGCGCCACCCTCGCCGAAGCAATAGTTGCTGTCGGAATTGATGATATGCTCGCGGCTTATTTTTGCAATATCTTTCTTCCTGGAGGATACGTCCCTGCCCCTTTCAATTATGACCGGACGGATCCCCAGTTCAATAAGTCTGAGAGCAGCAAAGAGCCCTGCCGGTCCGGAGCCGATAATGATCACTTCCGGTCTCCCAGTGACATTTTGAGGTAT
>DATKXL010000113.1:0-16685 GCA_035529055.1 Bacteroidales bacterium | reverse complement strand
ATTATCCCCCAGGGAAATGAGACGTTACTCCAGGCAGATTATGATCCCTGAAATAGGTGTTGCCGGGCAGGAAAAACTTAAGCAGGCAAAGGTGCTTGTTGTGGGTGCCGGCGGACTGGGGTGCCCCATTCTGCAATATCTGGCTGTGGCGGGGGTAGGGAAAATAGGTATTGCTGAATTTGACAAAGTTGATGAGGCAAATCTTCAGAGACAGGTCCTCTACGGT
This sequence comes from Bacteroidales bacterium, assembly GCA_035529055.1. Taxonomy (GTDB): domain Bacteria; phylum Bacteroidota; class Bacteroidia; order Bacteroidales; family VadinHA17; genus LD21. The sequence goes on along the minus strand of DATKXL010000113.1, from coordinate 16,459 downwards.
TCAGACGATGTCGGCAAGCTCAAATCGATAATTGCAAAAAACCGCATGTTGCAGCTTAATTCTCTGGCTGACATTGAGATTTTCAATAACACTTTTCACGTTATCAATATAAAAAAGAATCTCTGAAAATCATCTTATATCATTGTTTATGCGACTATTACTTATCAGCAATTCAACCAATCAGGGCGAGCTTTATCTTGATTATCCAAAAAACAGAATTAAAGAATTCCTTGGCCATGTCCCGGTCAGGGCACTCTTTTTACCATATGCCGCAGTTACATTTTCTTATGAGGATTACGAAGCAAAAGTGTCGGAGAGATTCAGAGAGATCGGTCACGATGTAATCTCAATTCACAGGTACGACGATCCGGTGAAAGCTATAGAAAACGCCTCTGCAATCGTTGTGGGTGGAGGCAATACATGGAAGCTATTAAAAATGATCAATGAGCACAGGCTTATTGATGTAGTAAGAAAAAGAGTAAGAAGTGGAATTCCATATGTCGGGTGGAGCGCCGGGTCAAATGTGGCATGCCCCACAATCAGGACAACAAATGATATGCCGGTAGTCGAACCTGATTCTTTTAATGCATTCAACCTGATTCCTTTTCAGATAAATCCACATTATCTTGATGCCAATCCTGCCGGCCATGCCGGGGAAACGAGAGAACAGAGAATTGAGGAGTTCATTGAGGTTAATCCTGATGTCTGGGTTGCCGGATTGCGTGAAGGAACAATGTTTCTCATTGAAAACAATAAAATCCGGCTTATCGGGCCTCGAAAAGCCAGAGTCTTTAAAAAGGGACATGTCCCCGGTGAGTTCGGTGAAGATGATGATTTCTCCTTCCTTTTCAAATAATATTCCTCCGTTCCAAATAATTTGTCGTTGCCGGACGTTAATAACCCGGCAGATAGTTATTGTGCAAAAACATGAAACTGTTATTAAAGATTTTGAAAATAACTTCAATACTGATTTTTTCAGTATTGATTGTTTTGTTTTCAGCTTCTCTCATACTGCAGGATGAAGTTGCGGATTATGTCATGAAAGCTCTGGATCTGAATTTCCAGACAAAGCTGGAAACAGAATCTTATCGGCTTTCTTTAATAAAAAGATTCCCAAGGGCTTCTGTAGAAATGAAGAATGTGCTTGTTCATTCCTCTCCCGGCTTCGACCGTTCGGCTTTCGGGGAAATTAACACCGATACTCTTCTGTCAGCAAAATCGGCTTCTTTTGTTTGTAAAATGATTAATATACTGAGAGGTGATTATACTTTTACAAGAATAAACATCCGGTCGGGCAATCTCAACCTGTTTACCGACACAGCAGGGCGTATCAATTACGAATTTTCAAAGGAAAAAGGAGATAAAACAGGAGAAGAAGAGGTCACCCTGAATCTTAAGAGGGTAAACCTGTCAGATGTCAGAGTAGTGTATAACGATCTGAATGCTGATCTGGTCATAAAAAGCAAGATTGGGAACAGTCGTATCAGAAGCAGAATATCAGATGATAAAATAGAGTTCGATGGAAATTCCGATATGGTTTTTGAGTTTTTCCGATTGGGCGGATTTGCGATCAGGCAAAATATCCCCGCTCTGCTGGAAGTTGGTTTAAATAAGAATGTAAAAGGAATTTTTTTCAAAAAGAGCACTCTGAGCGTTGATAACTGGGACATTATACTGACAGGGTTTATCGCATCTGATAATTATCTTGATCTGAATGTATCAGGAAAGAATATTGATATCTCGAAGATCACTGATCTGCTCCCGGAAAAATACCGGAAAACTGCATCGGAATATCACCCGTCAGGGATCTTAGAAATCGACAGCAAAATAAAAGGAGTATCATCACGCACTAATAATCCTCACTATGAGATCTCCTGGTCGTTAAATAACGCACACATAGATTATAATAAATCTGATCTGAAGATCGATAAGTTTTCGTTTGACGGATCTTACAGTAACGGAGAGAAAAACAGGCCGGAAACAAGTTCTTTTACGATCAGAAATTTTATTACAAAACTTGGATCGTCCGAATATAAGGGTGGCTTTACAATATCAGATTTTTCAAAGCCCAAGGTTGAATTAACTTTCGACGGGATTTTATTCCCTGCTGAACTTAAAGAGTTTCTGAACCTAAGGAATGTCGAACGGGCCGATGGATCAATTGATATGAAAATCAGACTTTCGGGTTATCTGGAAAAGAAAGATCGATATAAACTCGCCGACCTTCTTGATCTGAACTCCCGGTCGGAAATGGTCTTTAACTCATTCGGGATTAAGCTGAACAACAAACAGATCGATCTTAAGGATGCCGGCGGGAAGATACTTTTTAATGAAAGTACCGTTTCAGATAATTTTCAGTTTGTTTTCAACGATCAGAAAATTAACCTTGATGGCAAACTTAATAATCTCCCCGAATGGCTTGCCGGAAAACCAGTTAATCTTACAGGATCAGTAAGTGTAACCTCTTCAAGTATCAGACCTGAGTTATTCTTTAATACCTCTTCGGAGCCTGAAGAGAATAAAGCAACACGATCTTCGGTTACCTTTCCGGATGATATTGTCCTGGATCTCGAATTTAATATCGACACTTTGATTTACAAGACGTTCAAAGCTGAAGAATTAAGGGGTACAATAAGCTACAAACCCAAATTACTGATTATCCGGACTATTAATCTGAATTCGCAAAAAGGGACAATTTCCGGAAATGGGCTGATAGTTCAGGACGCAAATAAATCATTTATAAGCAGGGGAAGCTTTGCTTTGAAAGAGATTGATATTAAGGAAGCCTTCACAACTTTTCATAATTTTGGACAGGATTTCCTGAAAGCTGAGAATATCGCAGGATCTCTTTCAGGCACCCTCTCTCTTCTCTTACCCCTTGATTCTCTGGGGAATCCGATAACAAAATCAACAACTGCCGAAGGCACATATATCATTGTGAACGGAGAACTTAACAACTTTGAACCCGTTAAACAACTCTCTTCCTTTATTGAACTGTCAGAGCTTGAAAACATCAAATTTGATCAACTGGAAAATGATTTCTTCATCAGAGATAATTTTCTGTATATCCCCCAGATGGATATTAAATCATCTGCCGCTGATCTGTCAGTTAACGGAAAACACAGCTTTGAAAACTATTATGAGTATCATGTTAAAATGCTTCTGTCAGAAATTCTTAGTAAAAAGGCAAGAAAGAACAGAAATGTGGTAACAGAATTCGGAGTTGTTGAAGATGATGGTCTGGGCAGGATGTCACTGCTTTTAAAAATTGAGAACAAGGGTGATGACGTTAAAGTCAGCTATGATTTAAAAGCAGCGGGCAGCCAGATCAGGAATGATATTAAAAAAGAGAGGGAGGCACTGAAAACAATTTTTAATCAGGAGTATGGAAGCGCCCGATATGATCCTTCGCGGGATGATAAAACTACCGGAAAGCCCCGTTTCAGTATCACCTGGGAAGGATCTGATACAACGAAAACTGTAATGGAACCGGAGGAGATCAGAAAAAAGAATATTTTAAGAAATCTTTTCAGGAAAAAATGATAACTTAACCCTGTAAAAACCAAGCAAGTTGAATATTGAGCAGAACAAAAGCATTGGAAAGATTTTCCTTTTTCTCTTTGCAATACTGATAGGCGTCGGGTCGCTCATTTATACCCAGAACCTGGTAGGCAGCCTGAAGGAAGAGGAGAGAAAAAAAGTTGAGATGTGGGCTGAAGCGACACGACTTATTAATTCAGCTGATACAACCGCCCAGAATCTTGAATTCGTCTTTTCTATTATAGAAAATAACAGCACAGTGCCTGTCATCCTTACTGATAGTCATGACAATATAATTGCTGCCAGGAATTTCAATCAGGCAAAGATTGATGATCCGGGCTTTATGGTACTGAATCTTGAAAGAATGAAGAAAGATAATGAGCCTATTATCATTGATGTTGGCAACGGCTTCATAAATCATATCTACTATAAAGATTCCATTATTCTCACTCAGCTTATATACTATCCATATGTTCAGCTTGGTATTATTGTTCTGTTCATTCTGGTATCGTTTATGGCTTTAAGCTCCTCACGGAAGGCCGAACAGAACCAGGTCTGGGTGGGCATGTCAAAAGAGACTGCACATCAGCTTGGAACACCAACCTCTTCACTTGCAGGATGGATCGAAATTCTTCAGAATAAATACCCTGAAATACCGATTAACAGGGAGCTTGCCTTAGATGTTGAAAGACTTGAAAAAGTTACAGAAAGATTTTCAAGGATCGGTTCAAAACCTTTACTGACTGTAGAAGACATTACAAAGCTTATCCTGAATTCAGTTGATTATCTGAAATCCCGATCATCCTCAAAGATCGTATTCAACCTGGGGTTTAACACTGAAAAAGAAGTATTTATGCCGGTCAATGGTGCACTGTTTGAATGGGTTATCGAGAATATTTCAAAAAACGCCATTGATGCAATGGAAGGATACGGGATTATAACATTCGGGATAACCGAATCAGAAAATTATGCAATTATCGACATTGCAGATACGGGAAAGGGGATCCCGAAATCCTTATTCAAGAAAATATTCAGCCCCGGTTTTACAACAAAGCAGAGAGGCTGGGGCCTGGGATTGTCACTGGCAAAAAGGATAATTGAAAAATATCATAAAGGAAAAATATTTGTAAAATATTCCGAAGTCGGAAAAGGTTCATGCATAAGAATAATGCTAAAAAAGAATAAACACTGACTCTATCATTTTTATCTTACCGGTTAACTATAAAATGGACAGAAAAGAATTTGAAATAATGGCTCCCGCAGGTTCGTTTGAGTCGTTGATGGCAGCTATCCAGGGTGGGGCTGACTCTGTCTATTTTGGAGTTGAACAGCTCAATATGAGAGCTGCATCATCAATCAATTTTACTCTTGATAATCTCAGCAAGATTGCCTCAATTTGCCGGGAGAATTTCATCCGGAGCTATCTTACTGTCAATGTGGTTATATATGATCATGAGATCAGACAGATGCAAAAAATCGTTGATGCTGCTGCTGACAACGGAATTACAGCAGTTATTGCATCTGACTTATCAGTAATTAATTATGCATTTTCAAAGGGTGTTGAGGTACATCTTTCCACTCAATTGAACATTACAAATATTGAGGCTCTTAAATTCTATTCACAATGGGCTGATGTTGTTGTGCTTGCCAGGGAGCTGAACCTTGAACAGGTAAAGTATATTTACAATAAGATCAGGGAATCTGAAATCAGGGGACCAGGCGGGGAGCTGGTTAAGATCGAGATGTTTATTCATGGAGCTCTTTGTATGGCTGTCTCAGGGAAATGCTACCTGAGTCTTCACGAAAATAATACCTCCGCAAACCGGGGAAAATGTTATCAGACCTGCCGGAAAGCATATCTGGTAACCGAAAAAGAATCGGGTTATCAGCTTGAAATTGACAATGAATATATCATGTCGCCAAAGGATCTATGTACTATAGGATTTATTGACAGGATCGTTGATGCAGGAGCAAGGGTATTCAAGATAGAAGGCCGAGCCCGGTCGGCAGAATATGTTAAAGTTGTTACATCGTGCTATAATGAGGCTTTAATATCGGTTGCTGCAGGTACATTTAATACAGAAAGAGCAGAATTGTGGGAAAAGAGGCTCTCAACAGTATTTAACCGTGGTTTCTGGGATGGATATTATCTCGGCCAGAAGCTGGGAGAGTGGAACTCCAACTATGGATCAAGCTCTACAATGCAAAAGGTATATATTGGAAAAATCACAAATTATTTTTCCAAGCTTAATGTTGCCGAGATCAAACTTGAAAACGGTAACCTGAACAAAGGAGATGTCATTTTGATTACAGGACCCACCACGGGAGTCATTGAATATAGTGTCGGAGAGATTCGCGTTGATCTTAAGGAGACAGCAAAAGCTTTGAAAGGAGAGTTCTGCTCAGTTAAAATACCTGACTACCTTAGAAGATCGGATAAAGTATATAAATGGATATCCCGTGAAGATGAGAATACTGGATAGCGGGAACTGATTACCAGCTTATTCTTTTCGCAGTTTCAAGAATCTTTGCAGCATTCAACTCAATGTCAGCTGAATCCGTTTTTACAAACAGGATATTACTCTCTCTCTTTTTCTTTAAGCCGTATAAATAAGCTTTGTCGTAATAATTAAGAGAGATCTCTATGGCTTTTGCAAAATCCTTTTTTTCTATAGCCTGAATAGCATTTTTTGTATTATCCCCGCCAAGTCGTTTGCTGATTTTTTTTATCGAGGTTATCAGCTCCTCCCGAGAATATGTTGAATACTCTTCAATAAGCCTGGGCAATCGTGTTTTAACATCCATCTGAAGGACAATAACCGGATTCTCCTGCATATTTAAATAGAATCTTTCGGGTATGAATACCATGCCGATATTCCTGCTTTCGTCTTCAACCCATAATGGCATACCTTCATCTGCATATTTCCACTCGTCGTATAACAGATTTGCAAAATGTTCTGTGGATGGCTGGGGGAGCTGGCCAAGAGCGCCGAAAGCTGATCCTTTGTGGTTAGCCAGACCTTCAAGATCAATGACCTGATGCTTCTGTTTCTTCAGGTATTGCAGAATGTCAGTTTTCCCGCCTCCGGTGAATCCGCCAAGCACGATCATTCTTTTTTTAACTGAAAGCCTTTCAAGTATATAACGACGATAAGATTTATATCCACCATCAAGAATTTCGGTTTCAATATCGCCTAAAGAGAAGAGCCATGCCATGGCTTCAGATCTCATTCCTCCTCTCCAGCAGTAAACAAGAAGATTACCTCCATTTGAAAGTCTTAGAGCATCCTTCAGTTTAGACGACATTGCCGGGCCGCAAAGATCAATACCTGACAAAATTGCCTTAATCCGACCTTCCCTTTTATACATTGTTCCCACTATCTCTCGCTGTCTGTCATCAAAAAGCGGGATATTAAAGGCACAGGGTATGTGGCCGGTGTTAAATTCCGAAGGCGACCTGACATCAATTACAATACTGTTTGAAGCAAGGTTAAGAAATTTATTTATGTCTGTCTTACCTTTTAACTGATATGCCATCTGCTTTGCAGAGTATAATTAGCCGATTTTCATGAACTTATCTGAATCTCTGGTGGTAAGATTATTATTGAAAATAATGAGTATCTGGCATTATAAACATTTATTATTGATATTCATGCACTACAATTTATTTATTAACAATAACCAACGGTCATTTTAAATATTTTATCAGTTAATTCTTTTGAAAGTATTTTGTGAAGAGCTTTTTAAGATCCTCGATCCGGACAGGTTTGGAAATAAATTCCCTGATTCCGGAAAGTTCAGCTTTTCTTTTTGAATCAGGCATGTTATCAGCTGTAAAAGCAGCTATCAACAAGGTTCTATCATATTCAAGTATTTTTCGTGCCGACTCAAATCCATCCATCTCGGGCATGATAAGATCCATAAATATAACATCATAACGTCTGGTTTTTGCCTGAATATATCCCGCATATCCGTTATCGGCAAAATCGAAAGAATATCCCAGGCTTTTAAGCATGGTGCCAATAACTTTCTGATTCATCTTATTATCCTCTACTATCAGTATCCTTAAATCTTTTCTTACATCTTCAGTTTCATGTGATGCCGGGGCTTTATTCAATTGAGGAAAACTACTTTGAATTGTATCAAACATCTCCTGGATTTCAAAAGGCTTAACGACATAATGATCTATTCCCAGAGTAATGCATTTGATGTAGTTGCCTTTTGCATCGTTTGAACTGATCATAATAATAATAAAACTGCCCGAAAGATTATTTTCCCAGATTTCACCTGCAGGTTCAAAACCATTGAATTCCCTGTCGTCAAAAATCACAATCAGATGGTATCTGTTGTCGGTGAAATTCAGGCTTGTCCTGATCTGATTAACAGTTGATTTCTGAAATGTTGTAACAGTCAGGGAGAGTCCGAGCTTATGAAGCGCATTCAGTAAATCTTCATCCCTGGTCTTATTTCCAATAATTACCAGAGTTTTAATGTCCTCAAAAGTTCCAACCCTCTCCAATTTAAGGTTTTTCTGAACTCTGTCATTTGAATAGGTTACTATGGTGAATAAGATCCTGGTGCCATTCTCTCCTGCCAGTCCGGAAGGACTTTCTGCAGAAAATTCTCCTCCCATAAGCTCAATAAGCTGCCGGGCCAGTATTGTTCCGAACCCTGATACATCGCTGTTTCTTAATGTTTTTGATTCAATATTCACGAACTCTCCAAATATCTTTTTCAGATTTGCTTTATCAAAACTGTTCCCTGTATCAGCCAGTTCAAAACCAAGAGTGATCATTCCATTTTTACTTTCATTAAGTCTGCATCTTAACCTGATCTCCCCCTTCGGGGTATTACTGATCGAATGATTAAAAAGATTGGTAAGTATCTGCCTGATTCTGAAAGGATCACCAATTATTTTTTCCGGAACATTTTCGTCAACTGTGCATGTCAGTTTAACAACTTTTTCATCGAGATTTGTTCTGGCAAGATCATAGCAATAAACGATTTCCTCCCTTAAGTCAAATGGTATCTCCTCAAGAATCATTTTTCCCGATCCTATTTTTGAAAAGTCAAGGATGTCATTAATAATATTCAAAAGACCTTCGGTTGACCGACGCAGAAGGTTTACTATGTCCTTAACATCCCCAGTAAGCTTATGCCGGTTCAGAACATCTGTCATACCTATGATACCGTTAAGAGGTGTCCTTATTTCGTAGCTCATCCTGGCAAGAAACTCCGATTTGGCAACGTTTGCTTCAGCCTCCCGCTTTCTTGCCGATTCCAGTAATGTAACATCCATGAGCATTTCAAGGTTTGCGTCCTCCCCCATGAAATTTACAGGGATGCTGTTCCTGAATAAAATCACTTCGCCTATCTCTTTTTTAAGAATGACGAATTGATCAGGCCTGAAGTTGCTGCCAAGGTACTTTGAAAAGTAATCATTATTCTCCGAAAAAGAGGTTTCCGGGAAAATCTTGCCTTTCATATCGGCCTCACTGGCATAAGAATAGTGATTTGCGGCAACTTTGTTTGCTTTGATTATTTCCCTGTTCTTGTTGTGAATGATAACCCCAACCGGCATCTCTTCAATAAGTCTGAAGAGCATTTTTTCTGAAGAGGTCAACCGGTCAATTTCATATTTCTGTTTCTTTATAAATCCAAGTAATAATAAAACTATTAACTGAATCAACAGAAGTGTCCCCACTCCTATGAGCAGGGAATTTCTTATAATATATTTCTGAAAAATATCGGTAGGCGAGGAGAAAACAAGACCCATATCCCTTTGAAGAAGACGTGTTGAATAGTATGAGGAAATAATTTCCTTTGACCTGCCATCAATTACAGCTCTGTGTGTGATTTTCTCAATGGAACCATTCTGTAATCCACTGGTAATTTTATCCAGATTGGAATACTCCTGTTTGCCATCGCTATTGTTGTAAATAATTGCGCCCTGATCATTTACAACCCATTGCCATTGATAATCTTTCAGATTAAAGGCTGAGAATATTTCATTTAAGTATTTTTGATAATCAACACTTACAACAACATTTCCTATAGCTTTATTGTCTTTAAAAACAGGCAGATAGTATTCGAACTTGCGATTCTCCTGTGATAATCTTTCCATTTCGAAAATTTCACCCTGCGCATGAAGGATAAATCTTTGTTCAAGCCAGTTGTTGGTTGTCTCATCTTTCTTTAATGTAAATTCATTTTTGTTATTATCGTACAACTTGATACCCGTAACAAAGTCCTGATACTTTGAGAAGAACAGCTTCACTTTTTCTTTTGACCTGACTTGATTTTCATCATCAATAAAAAAAAGCGCTATATCTTCAGAAAAAAGAATCTCATTCAGGTCACTGAGGAAACTGTTGTTTGTACTGTCCACCGAAATTCCTACTATCTGAACCTGCCTGTCAAGCAATTCTGCCATATAACTTATCTGCTTATTGTACAGACTCTTATAATAAATAAAATTGACTGCTATGATTATCAGGAAAGCTGTATAAACAATAATAAGTATCTTTTTCATCAGATTATGGTTGTTTATCTGTCAAAGTAAATAAAGATTCTTTTAATTAATTCATAATCAACGGTACTTGGCGTTGTCGTCATTGATTATACTTAAATAACTTCTATATCGAAGAGCATCAATGATTCCTGTTTCGACTCCGCTCCTCACGGCGCAGTCAGGTTCATCAAGGTGCAGGCAATTATGAAAACGGCATCTGCTTGATACACTGAAAATCTCGGGGAAGAAATGGTATATCTCTTCTCTGTCCATATCAACAACTCCGAACCCTCTTATTCCCGGAGTATCAATTACAAACCCGCCAAAAGGCATTTTATACATTTCAGGAAATGCAGTTATATGTTTCCCCTGCTTATGATAATCTGAAATCGCTTCGGTTTTAAGATTAAGTGCCGGATCGAGTGCATTTAAAAGGGAGGTTTTGCCTACGCCTGAATTACCCGAGATAAGGCTTATCCTGTCTTTCATTATCAATATCAGACGATCAAGACCGGAACCAAGGGTTAATGAGAGTTTTACACACTCATAACCAATCTTGTTATACATGGAAATGAGATATTCCATTTTCGAAATCTCTTCCTCCCCGTAAAGGTCTGTTTTATTGAATATGAGCTTTGCCGGCACCCTGTAAGCTTCAGCTGTGATAAGGAATCTGTCAATGAACTCGACAGGAGTTTCAGGAAATATTATGGTCGCCATCATAAAAACCTGATCAACATTTGAGGCAATTATCTGTGACTGCTTCGACAGGTTTGAAGCTTTTCGCAAGATATAATTCCTGCGGTCAAGAATTTCTGTTATCACTCCGGAATTGTCCTTATTGCTGACCTCCATCAATACATTATCTCCAACTGCAACAGGATTTGTTGTGCGCAGCGCTTTTACCCTCAGTTTTCCCTTAAGGGTGCATTCAATAATATGACCTGAATCACAAAGGACCCTGTAACGACTTCCTGTAGATTTTATAACAATACCCCGCTCCAATTAGATTTAATTTAGTACAATAACAGGGGATGATGAAAAAGTCATAATCCATTAACCGCAAAGGTCGCAAAGATTTTATGCAAAGAACGCAAAGAATTGATAATAACGATTTAAACTTTGCGCGCTTTGTGCCTGCTTCGCGTGCTTTGCGGTTAAATAGGACTTTTTCAACAAGCCCTTAAAACACAATTTATGATTGTAAATTCTAGTTATCCGAAGCCATCAGAAGGAAGGGTTTCATCTCAAAGCTGTGATAATATGGCCTTAGTCTCTCAATGTTATAGTACTCCGAAACCTTTACCACTTTCTTCGAAGAGGTTACCACATCTATCGGGACATTATCGTATCTTCCATTTTTCAATACGACAATCCTCCCATGCACACCCTTCAGAATAAGATCAAGCGCGAGGTTCCCATAAGCCATAGGCACAATTGAATCAAGGGCATCCGGATCACCGCCGCGAACCATATAACCGAGCTTCTGATTGATTACATTGATTGTTTTTCCGTTATTATACTTACCTGAGAGATCTTTCAGTTTTGCAGAGACCATCTCCCCGATACCTCCGAGTTTTGCATGCCCGTAAGCATCCTTTTCACTGTCAGCAAATACCATCTCCCCGCCCTTGAACATGGCACCTTCAGAAACCAGAACAACTGAGTATTTGCTCGGATTATGGTTTCTGTCCTCAACAAGAAGCTTTGCAAGTAAATCAATATCGAATTCATATTCGGGAATAACACATCTGTTGGCGGCTCCCGCCATTGTCGGAAGCATTGCAGTAAATCCGGCATATCTTCCGAATACCTCAAGAACCAGTAACCTCTCATGGGAACCTGCAGAGGTCCTGAGGCTGTTTGTCATCTGAATTGTCCTTGTGATACAGGTGCTGAAGCCAATACAATAATCAGTACCCGGAACATCATTATCCATTGTTTTTGGGATAGCGACAACTTTTACTCCCTTCTTATAAAGATGAACTCCATAGCTTAGCGTGTCATCACCTCCGATAGGTATCAGATAGTCAACTCCCAGCCATTCAAGGTTCTTTATTATTTCAGGGGTCAGATCGTTCATCTCTGCATTATAGGTATCCTGAAGATGGTCAGGCACGGTTTCCTTTGACATATGACTCGGCCTGGTCCGTGAAGTATGAAGAAATGTACCGCCTGTGCGGCCTGCTTTGTTCACTATATCATCAGAAAGAATCTGAAAACAATTGCTGTTATCCTCTTTATGGTCCCTTATCAGCTCTGTTATACCTGCCCATCCCCTGCGAAGGCCAATTACTTTATACCCTTCCCTGTTTGCCCTGATTGTGACCGCCCTTATAGCCGGATTAAGTCCCGGGACATCACCGCCTCCGGTCAAAATAGCAATTACCCCTTTTGTTGTCTTGTGATTTACCATGATCTTCTGCTTTTTATCTGATGCCATATGTTAAATTTTAAGACTTTAAAAGTATAACTTTTTAATAAAATAAAATGAGTATTTGTAATGATAAACATTACTTTTTGATTTTTAAGCACCATTTTATTTTTATTAAAGATAATAGCAGAAGCCGGCTACAAGTTTGCTTTCCCCGGCCTCAGTGATGCTCTGCATAATATCGTTACAGGTATCTGATATAATCCTATTTACCTCCTATCTGCATTTCTGCTACCCTGAAAGTAGGTGCTGAGAATGTCCTGTTCATATCAATATCATTACCCCTCATATCGATAGCATTCAGAATGTCAAATGCTCTTCCTGCTATTGTAATGCCTTTAACAGGGTGGATCACTTCTCCATTAACTATCCAGAGACCGGCACCCCCTCCACTGAAATTTCCGCTTACGGGATCGATACCATATCCGGTTACCTCCTTCAGAAGAAGGCCCTTTGAAGTGGCTGCGATTATTTCCTCCCGCGTATTACTGCCGGGTTCCATGCTGATATTATGTACTCCTATACCGGGCAGGCTTGTAAATCCGCTCCTTGAAGCATTTCCTGTGCTTTTTACTCCTGCACGTTTTGCAGCTGTGGTATTATAAATAAAGCTTTTCAGTACCCCTTTTTCCACAAGGAGGTTTTTTATGGTGGGAACGCCTTCACCGTCGAATGGAGCACTCCCCTGACTTCTCTTTCTGGTACCATCATCAACTATTGTAAGAAGAGATGTGGCAAACTGTTTGTTCAGGTATTCCCTGAGAAAGCTGGCTCCCTGCAAAACACGTTCCCCGTTTATGGAGCTGATAATTCCGCCAATCAGTGAGCGTGCCACATCCGGATCAAAAATTATTGCTGCCTTCTGGGTTTTAATCATAACAGGATCGAGCAGTGCCAGGGCTTTTTCTGATGCCTTTGCTGCAATCTCTTCCAGAGGAAGAAGGTCAGAAAAGAACACTCTTGTGCAGGATTCTCCTCCGGTGTTTCTCTGATCTCCCTTCTCTGCAACCACATTTACTCCGATGGAACATCCGGATGACTTAAAATTCTTCGATATCCCTTTTGAATTGGCAATAAAGACCTCTGATTCTCCTTCACCATACCGGGCTCCTGAACTTTTGGTAATCCCCCTGGTCTCCATTGCGATTTTCTCAAGTTCCAGAGCCATGTTTATCTTCTTATCCATTGGCTCAGAAGAGATTCCGGGATCAAACAGATCTTCAATTTCAGTTATTCCGGCATCATCAGGCAAGATATTATTTTCATCGGGAGATGACAGTTTTGCAAAGGCCACCGCTCTCAATATGGTATCTTCCAGCGCTCCGTTATTAAAATCATTGCAGTGGCTGAATCCCATTTTGCCGTCAACAATAACGCGGAACCCGACACCCCTCGACGAAGCTTCCTGAACAGTTTCAATTTCTGATTTCAAAACCCTGATTGAAAGATTTCTGTCAGACTGAAGATAAACCTCTGCTGCATCCGCACCAAGTGCGAGGCATTTTTTTACCAGTTTTTCTGTTAATGATATATAATCCATCTTCTTAGTTTTAAAGCGTTAAACTATGCCCTGCTTCCGCCCACATTAATACCTCTGATCCTTACAGTAGGCTGTCCGGCTGTTACTTCAGCAGATTGTCCCTTGCCGCAAATACCCGGTCCAAAATCAAGGTCGTTACCCACCGCGTCTATATTAGATATCACATCCATACATGATCCTATAAGCGTGGCTCCCTTAACAGGTTTTGTTTTCTTCCCGTTTTCAATAAGATAAGCCTCGCGGCATGTGAAGTTAAAGACACCTGTTACAGGATTAACACTGCCTCCGCTCAGGCTCTGAACATAAATACCTTTTTTGGTTGATGACAGAATATCTTCCGGGTTATCCTTGCCGGTATCAATATAAGTGTTAGTCATTCTCGGTATAGGAATATACCTGAACGATTCACGTCTTCCGTTTCCAGTACGGTCCATCGAAAGCTGGCGGGCACTTAATATATCTGTCATGAAGCCTTTCAGAACACCCTTTTCAATAAGTACATTTTTACGTGCAGGCGTACCTTCATCATCAAAGTTTATAGTACCCCGGAAATTTGGAATAGTTCCATCATCGATCATTGTAAAACAATCGCTTGCCACTTTCTGACCCATTTTGCCTGTAAAGGCACCTATCCCTTTGGCGATGTTGTCAGCTTCAAGGGGATGCCCGACAGCTTCATGAACAAGCACACCTCCCCATCCGTTCTGCATCACAACATCCATTATGCCGGCCGGAGCATCTTCAGCGGCCAGCATGGCAATAGCTTCCCTTGCAGCATTCCTTGCAATAGTTTCCGGGGCAACTACTTCAAATATTTCAAATCCGGAATGTTGACTTAATCTTTCACGGGCCATATGTCTTGCCTTTCCATCATCACTCATTGCCTGAACTATAAAAAAGAGCAGGGGAAGTTCATCTTTCAGATATAACCCTTCGCTGTTTGCTATAACTCTGCCCCTTATTTCATCATAATAATCGATCATTGCCATCTTTATCCGGGGATCATACTCTTTGGCCGCCTGGTCAGCTCTCCTGATCACTTCTATTCTTTTTTCATCGGCAATTTCTTCCAGCGGCTGCTTAACAGTTACAAAAGAGGGCCTTACGGCTTCTGAAATATTAACCGGTGAAGATAGTGCACCATTTATGGCAACATAAGAGGCTACCTCTGCAGCTCTTATAAGTTTTTCTTCAGTTATTTCATCTGTATATGCGTACCCGGTTTTATTACCTGAAATAACCCTGACTCCGGCACCCTGACTGATTCCATACAAACCACTTTTGAAATTTGATTCTTCCATCACTATTTGCCTGGATACCCGGTTTTCCAGATAAATATCAGCAAAATCACCCCCTTTTTCAAGCGCTTTTCTGATGATCTTATCCAGAGTTGTTTTATCAGTATCTATGCCTGAAGTGATCTTAGCTCCGTTACGACACGATATCAGCTGAGTCATCAGTATCGGGGAAGCTGCAATGAACAGACCACCTTTCATACTCATTTCCAGGAATTTCCTGCGGGGGATATCCCTTACACTTATTCTTTCTCTTTTCATCTCCTGTAATTTGGAATTATTATGTATTTTGTTTACTTGTTGCTACTTATATTGAATTCCTTATCTTTCAACACACCACCTCTGGTTGAATACAGACTGGCCTTGCCTTTCAGTTCTGTTCTGTTGTAAAACCGGATCAGAAAAACTGCAGTCGTCACAGCGCCTCCCTGGGTGTAACCTGCATTTCTGGAAACCACAGGACGCTGAACAGGTCTTTCCATATCACCATACCCGCCCCTGCCTGGCCGTGAGGTAGCAGGTTTTTCTTCTGAAATAACTTTGTATCCCGGCTTACCATTGACAGAACCGGTAGTGTCAAAATCAAGGACAATTCTGTCTTCATTAACTATCTTAACAAGATGTGCCTGTTTCAATGCTGTGGGAAGCTTGCCTTTGTTTCTGAAACTTATCTTTAGCTGGTAATCTGTGGAATCGGACTTATATGATTTCACTTTTTTTACTTCAAAAGGCTCCCAGGCAAGTTCAGGAAGATGCTTTGCCATTTCAAGGTTAAACAAAGCCTGGTTTTTTACCCATGGCTCCAGATGTCTGGAAGGAGGATTCTGTGAAAAGAACTTGGGATCAAAGCCGCCTGTTTCAACCTCGCCATACACCGGATGTTTTACCGGTTTCCAGTCAGAAAATCCCAGGCTGTCATTCTCTTCATCATCCCATTTCAATACATCCAACTGGTCCATTACACCATCTCCGTTATAATCTTTGTTCCTCGCCCCGCTCCATATTTCATCACCATACCAGATAGCTCCGAAGTACCAGTAGCCAAAATCGGGTCCATGTCCGAAAAGAGGACTTCCCCCGCCGTAATCATTATAGACATCCCCTGCCCTTTCATATCCTGTAATCTTTTTACCCAGTTC
>DATKXL010000112.1:0-26448 GCA_035529055.1 Bacteroidales bacterium | reverse complement strand
TCAATCCAAGTTTTTCAGCGATCTCATGATACTTAAAGCCACTGATATGCATTCTGAAAGGAATTCTGAAATCATCGCTCAGAGAATCAATAGCTTTTTCAATCTCTCCCTCTGCATATTTTGATTCAGGTGATATAAATCCCTTGTCATGTGGCATGTTTAAGTAGTAAAGATCCCTGGTTCCGTCAATTATCGTATTCTCTTTTACATTACGACGGTAGTTATTAATGAAGGTATTTTTCATGATGGTGAATACCCATGCTTTAAGATTTGTATAGTCAACAAACTTATCCTTATAAGTAATCGCCTTGAGATAGGTGTCCTGAACAAGATCCTGAGCTGTATCACGATCGGATGTGAGACTCATTGCAAATCTGTGAAGATTGCTCTTCATTTCTATCAGACTGTTGTTGAATTCATATGTTGTCATAAACTTCTTATTTTTTGATTGTTGAGACAAAACTATACAAATAAAATAAGATAAACAAATCTTAATATCTTAAAATCCTTATATTCTAAGATTTTTCTAAATAGGTTTAATTTGTAATCGCAATAAATTCAATTATATATGTCTGATATTTTATCCCTGTTCTAAATTTTATACAAATAAAATCTGTATGAAATTTTGTAATTAACTCAAGTTGCTGGTTAGTCAATCAATAATTTCACCGGGAGATAAAAGAGAGGCAGAATAAAGATTATTTAATCAAGTTTTGTACTTTTAAAGAAAAATATATGGAATTCAACATTAAGTTAAAAGATGGAAAGCTTCTGCGGGGGGGTATCATGAACTGCATAATGAGCTTTTTAAAAATGAGGTGTTTAATTTTATTTTAAACTGGATAGACAAAAAGCTGATACACTAAAATTTACCTTGTTTGATTATGGATCTCCGGACAAAATTTAATATTGAACCTTCAAGGGATAAGATAGGATATAATGACAGGGTATTATTCATTGGTTCCTGTTTTGCTTCCGAAATTGGATCAAAAATGGAAGAAGGGCGGCTTCGGGCGATGATAAATCCTTCAGGCTCTGTTTACAATCCTGCATCAGTATCAAATACTATTGATACAGTTATTAGTAATAAGAAGTTTGTTATTGAGGACCTCTTTTGTCATGAGGGAATCTACCTGAGCTTTTATCACAGCACAGATTTTTCTTCCGGCGACCCGGTAAGGGTACTTGAAAAGATAAATGAGAGGTCAGTTAAGGCACACAGGTTTTTATCCGATGCAAAGTATCTTTTTATAACTTTTGGAACAGCAAGAGTTTACAGGTGGAAGGCAAACGGAATTGTTGTATCGAACTGTCATAAGATTCCTCAATCCCTCTTTAATCCTGAATTACTTACTGTTAATGATATAGCAGGCTTGTGGACCAGGCAGCTCGACACTCTTCACGCACTTTTTCCCGGGCTTAAAGTGGTATTTACAATAAGTCCTGTAAGGCACTGGAAAGATGGTGCGCATGGTAATCAGGTGAGTAAATCGGTTTTGTTCCTGGCAGTTGAGGAGCTTTTGAAACATCCGGCTGCTTATTCTTATTTCCCTGCTTATGAACTTATCATGGATGACCTGCGCGATTACCGGTATTATGCTGATGATATGCTTCACCCCTCATCCACGGCGATTGAATATATCTGGGAAGCATTTGCAGAATGTTTTCTTGAGAAAAAAACACTTGAAATATGGAAAGATGTGGCAAAGATAACCAGAGCCTGTTCTCACCAGATAAACATGGATTCTGATGCAGGAGTAAAAAGATTTGCGGAAAACATGCTGATTAAGATTTCAGAAGTTACAGTTAAAGAGCCTGCAATCGATCTTTCCGCCGAAAGGGGATATTTTGCTTCCCTGTTAAAAATTTGAATATTTTCTTATTTTGGTCGAAAAACTTCTGCTCGTTTACCTTAGTGCAGGAACAACCTTCAGAAAATCTGACGGATTACGTGTAATAATAATATTCTCCGGTATCCTCTTTTCCGGAACTTCAGGGTAGTCGGTCAGTATTATTTTCTTGATCAGCAGAGATTTGCCGATGCTGCTGAAATATCCGATCTTCTTCTTGGCAAAATCGAAAGCGCTTGAATTTACTACAAGATATTCGAATGGTTTTATCTTGTGAATCTCAATTACTTCTGAAGCGGGGAGTATGCCTCCGGTAAATATAACATCGTATCCACGTTTTTTAAGAGCATATTTATAGAATAGAAAATTATTATCCATAAGATTATCAGAGCTGTTAATCATAGCGACAGTTGCCCTTATCCTGCCTGAGAAAGGTTTAAGGGAATTATCCTCAACTATCATTATCTGCCTGATGGTATTCCTTACAAATTGCTCCTGAGCTCTTGAGAGACTGCCTATCTGCCACAGGATCCTTGATTTTTCAAGCAAGGGATAAAGATATTTTGAATATGCTTCTTCTATAACCTGGTACTTAATAAAAGGAGAAAGAGCTTCTTTAAATTGAGTTTCATTAAATCTGATAGCTGACATCAGGATTTTTCCGGGCTGAAAATTCTGATCCAGGTCATCATTCATACTGCTCAGGTTCATCACCTGTTGTGTAAGCTCATCCTCATTCAGTAAGGCGATCCTGGAGATCTTCAGTCCATTCCTGTTAAGATAGGCTACGTTCAGAATTTTCTTAAGCTCTGCTTCACTATATGTCCGTATGTTCGAATCTGTTCTGTCTGGATCGAGGATCTTATACCTTTTTTCCCAGATCCTGATGGTATGGGCTTTGATACCTGAGAAGTTTTCCAGATCCTTTATCGAGAAAATATTTAATCCTTCTTCCATGGCTATATTATAAAAACCTAATTATGATCAAGACATTTGTACCCCTGAAATAAACAACTAAAAAGTCAGATTGTTGTGCAAAAAACAATAAATATTAAAGTATTTGATATTATGCGGTATTTCCCCCAAAACCGCAATTATATCTGATGACAAAACCGATGTTCCCTATTCGATAACTTCAACCATAATCTTTTTCACAACCCTGCTTCCGTCGATGAAATTAATTGTAACAAGGTATATACCTCTTTTGGGATTTTCCAGATTAATCTTTGTAAGGTATAAAGGATTTTTATATTGAGCCTTGAAGATATCCTGGCCAATCATATTCGTAACCTTGACTGCCGTAATCTCTTTGTCACATTTAATTGTAAACCTGCCTTCCCTTACAGGCACCGGGTATATGTTGATATTAATATTTGAAGATTCTCTTATGAAACCCTTCTGAGTTGAGTTTGTGGAAAGGGTCAGAGTATCCTTCTGAGCCTGAAGATTTATGGTAAAAATTAAAAGAAAAACAAGGAGTAAACTTTTTCTCATAGATACCATTTAGTGAAACCCCATCAAAAATTGTGCTAAAGGTAATAAAATTTATTTAATTTGATCAAATATTATTTTAGCTTTTTCCAGATCCGCGGGTGTATCAATTCCGATACTCTCCCATTTAGTAATCGCAGTTCTTATTCTGAATCCATTTTCCAGCCATCTGTTTTGCTCCAGCGACTCAGCGATTTCAAGAGAACTTCGGGGTAGCAAAGTAATCTTTTTCAGAGTTTCAGTCTTGTATGCATAAAGGCCAATATGTTTATAATAAGCGTGTTTAACAGGCCATTGCTCCATTTCGGCATCCCTGATAAAGGGTATTGCAGCCCGACTGAAATAAATGGCATCACCATTTAAATTCACTACAACCTTGGGTTGATTGGGATTAAAAATATCCTCTCCTGGTTCAGATCTCCTTATCAGCGTGGCAATATCAACCGATCTGTCAGAGAAGCAGGAAACAAGCAGATCGATTTGTTCCGGCCTGATAAATGGTTCATCTCCCTGAATATTTACTGCAATATCTATTCTGTTGCCGGTTTCTGATGAGATCCTTTCAGCAGCCTCAGCACAACGGTCGGTCCCGCTCTGGTGTGATGGTGAGGTCATTACAACCTGACCGCCGAAGTTCTGAACAGCATCACGGATTCTTTCGTCATCAGTAGCCACATAAACTATATCAAGCGATTTGCAGGCTTGCTCATATACTCTTTGTATCATTGTTTTATTGCCCATGAGGGCAAGCGGTTTCCCCGGGAACCTTGAGGCTGCATACCTGGAAGGTATTATGCCTGCAAATTGATATCCCATAAATGTTTTCATGACGCGAATTTACAAAAATTGCATTTCCCAATGTTTTAAAAATATCTTAAATTCGCACCATTGCAGATTAAGGTATGAAAGATCTTCAGAGTATAAAGCAAAGGTTTGGGATTATCGGCAATTATGCCGGGTTAAACAGGGCTATTGATATTGCCGTGCAGGTTGCTCCAACTGATCTCTCTGTCCTTATAACCGGAGAGAGCGGAACCGGAAAAGAGGCTTTTCCCCAGGTCATTCATAACTACAGCACCAGAAAGCATGGTCCTTATATAGCAGTTAACTGCGGCGCCATACCCGAAGGGACTATTGACTCCGAACTGTTCGGACATGAGAAAGGATCTTTCACCGGCGCAACTGAAAGCAGGAAAGGTTATTTCGAGGTTGCAGACGGCGGAACAATTTTCCTTGATGAAGTGGCAGAGTTGCCTCTTTCCACACAGGTACGACTGCTCAGGGTCCTCGAAACCGGAGAATTCATAAGGGTTGGCTCTTCAAAAGTACAGAAAACCAATGTCAGGGTTATCGCTGCGAGCAATGTGGATGTTACAAAGGCGATCGAGCATGAAAGGTTCAGGGAGGATCTGTTTTACAGACTTAACACTGTGCCGATAAAAATTCCTCCTCTGAAAGAGAGAGGCGATGATATTTTTCTTCTTTTCAGAAAATTCGCAGTTGACTTTGCCGAGAAATACAGAATGCCTGCAATCAGATTAAGCAATGAAGCAAAAAATGTTTTGCTGAATTATTCATGGCCCGGCAATGTTCGTCAGCTTAAAAATATTACCGAACAAATTTCAATTATTGAAAGTGAAAGGGAGATAGGTGCTGAAACCCTGCATGCTTATCTTCCTGATTATACAGGAATAAAACTGCCTGCACTTATCAATAGGCAGGATGAAAAATCTTTCTCCTCAGAGCGGGAAATCCTGTATAAAATACTCTTCGACATGAAGAGTGACATGAATGATCTTAAGAAGCTGGTGTTTGACCTTATACAGAAAGGTGATCTGGATGTTGATTTCCACCACACCAACTCAAGGGCCATCAATAATCTTTTCAGTGATGCTCACTCAGAAAAACAGGTCGGAAAAGTCCCGGATGTAGCTGCAGGTGATTTTACACCCCGCCATGGAAGAGGTGACATACAGGACACTGAAGAGATTGTTGAGGAATCCCTGTCGCTTGCCGGCAAGGAGATAGAAATGATAAAAAAAGCACTTGAAAAATATAACGGAAAAAGAAAACTGGCTGCACAGGAGCTTGGTATTTCTGAGCGCACACTTTACAGAAAGATTAAAGAGTATGAAATTGAGTTGTAGCAAAATATCTAATTTCGCAGGGAAAAGCTTTCTCTTTTTACTACTGGTTTTCCATGCATTTGTAATGCAAAGCTGTAAGATATATTCATTTACCGGAGCAAGTATCTCTCCTGAGGTAAAAACAATAAGTATCCAGTATTTCCAGAACAGGTCAAACATGGTCCAACCCGGTCTGAGTCAGAATCTGACGGATGCTCTCATTGATAAGTGCAAAGCCCAGACTAACCTGAATTTTATCAATGGGGTAGGAGATGTTAATTTTGAAGGAGAGATTACGGATTATAATACCAGACCATTAACTGTGGGAGCCGATGCCAGGGCTGCCATGAACAGATTCACCATTTCAGTGAAAGTCAAATTCACAAATGCGATCGATCCCGACCTCAGCTATGAACAGACCTTCTCAAGATATGAGGATTATGATGGCTCCCAGGATCTAAGTCAGGTTGAAATGGAGCTTTCCGACAAAATAATTGGTTTGATAGTTGAAGATATCTTTAACAGAGCTTTTGTAAACTGGTAAACAACCATGAACAGGTCTGATTTTTTGAGGATGATAGAGGAGAGTGCTCCGATCGACCGGCAGATGATCGGCGAGCTCAATGACCTGGTCAATATTTTTCCCTATTTTCAGAGTGCTCATATGCTGCTGCTAAAAGCTCTTAAGGACTCTTCTGATGTCAGATTCGAAAACCAGCTGAGGAATTCTGCCATTCATGTGGCCGATAGAGAGGTTTTATACTATTTTCTGAAGAGTGAAGCTGTTTCAGAACCGGATATCAGGGAAATTCCTGAGGAGAAAACAGCTCCGGTTTTTACTGTGGCTGACAGTCAGCAGACTGTTATAGAGTCCGGGAAAAACAGTGAGGAGCTTATAAATGAGATTGAAAAAAGCCAGTATGAAAAAAGTGCTGAGGAAGAGTTAAGTGCTGATGAAAACAGATTTGCGCGTTCTATTCTTATATCAACAGAAACAAATGATGATGAATCTGATCACGCTATATTCGTGATTACTGATGAGTCATCCCCTGCCGAGGAGAAAATTTTCTTCATGGATCCCGGGTTTTCAATACCCGACCGGTCGGACCTTCTTGAACTTGATGCTGAAGATTCCGGAACCATCAAACCTGAAGATGATTCGGAACCCGGGTCAGTAAAAAAGCTGCAGGCCGACCTGATTGATAAGTTTATTGATGCCAATCCGCGCATTGAGCCTTCAAAGGAAAAATCTGATTATCCTGTGGAAGATATTTCCAAACCTTTTATTGAGGAGCGGGGCAGCTTTGTTACAGAAACACTTGCGAAAATCTATACTATCCAGGGGTATTATTCGAAAGCAATAGATATTTATGAGAAATTAAGTTTGAAATATCCGGAAAAAAGTAGTTACTTTGCGACTCAAGTTGAAAAAATAAAAGAGCTAATTAAATAGAGATCAGATGGGAATTTATATTTTAGTATCGGTACTGGTTATCATTGCGTGCTTCCTCCAGATACTTATTGTTCTGGTTCAGAATTCGAAGGGAGGAGGGCTTGCCGCTAACTTTACATCAGCTGGTCAGACGATGGGTATCAGGAAGACAGCTGATTTCCTTGAAAAGTCAACATGGACACTTGCTGCAGCGATCCTGATCATGTGTGTTGTTGCCACTGCTACCATTCCCAGAGGAGTGGAATCAGGGCGTTCGAGGATACAAACCCAGATCCAGAATGCAGTTGATCCAAATGCAATTCCGACCCTTCCGACAGCTGTGCCGCCTACGACCACCACACCACCGGCAGAAGGTCAGCAGCAGCCACCTAATTAAGATCTTCTGAATATGCCATTCATACAAATGTCAGTTTGTCACGTACTGACACTTTTTTTATCTTTATTTTAAACTGTTCTTACACAGTTTATTACGAAGGTTGGTCTGACTTTATCGGAAAAATAGTGACAAACATTTGACCGCAAAGCAGCATCAGAAATTCCAAAATGGCACTTTTCAATCTTTGGCATAAATTATGCTAACAGAAGTGGTCGGAAAACGATGTTTAACTTTAAAACTAAATAAAAATGAGACAATTAAAAGGTAAAGTATTGGCTGGAAAGGTTCTTGTGAAACCTCATGAAGCTGAAGCTAAAACTGCAAGTGGGATAATAATTCCCGATTCCGCAAAGGAAAAACCCCGTCAGGGGAAAGTGGTTCTTGTTGGCGCTCCGAAGAAAGATGAAGAGATGGAAGTCAAGAAGGGCGATGATGTTCTTTACGGTAAATATTCCGGTCAGGAACTGACAATTGATGGCGAAGACTATCTGCTGATATCACAGTCGGATATACTTTTTATAGCTTAATTTTGAAACCAATAAATTTTAAATAATATGGCAAAAGAGATTAAATACAATATCGACGCACGCGCTCGACTTAAAGAAGGAGTTGACGAGTTAGCAGATGCAGTTAAGGTGACACTTGGACCGAAAGGACGTAATGTGGTCCTGGAGAAAAAGTTCGGTGCCCCTCAGATAACCAAGGATGGGGTAACAGTTGCAAAAGATATAGAACTGTCAGATCCTTGCAGGAATATGGGTGCACAGATGGTTAAGGAAGTTGCTTCAAAAACAGGTGAAATTGCAGGTGACGGTACTACTACTGCTACTATTCTTGCACAGGCAATAATAAATGTTGGACTCAAAAATATTACAGCCGGTGCAAATCCAATGGATGTCAAAAGAGGTATTGACAAAGCTGTTGAAAAAGTTGTCAAACATCTGGCATCCCAGGCAAAATTAATTGGGGATGATCTTAAGAAGATTGAACAGGTCGCAAGGATCTCAGCCAATGATGATGAGGAGATAGGTAAACTGATAGCTGAAGCTATGGAGAAAGTTCATAAAGAAGGTGTTATTACTGTTGAGGAATCAAAAGGCACCACTACTTCGGTTGAAGTTGTTGAAGGTATGCAGTTCGACCGCGGATATATTTCAGCCTATTTTGTGACAAATGCAGAGAAAATGGAAGCTGAACTTGAAAATCCTTATATTCTTATTTACGATAAGAAGGTATCAACAATGAAAGACATGCTTCCTATCCTTGAATCTACTGCACAAACGGGCCGTCCGCTTCTTATCGTTTCTGAAGATGTGGAAGGCGAGGCTCTTGCAACCCTGGTGGTTAACCGCCTGCGCGGATCGCTCAAAGTATGTGCAGTTAAAGCTCCGGGATTTGGTGACAGAAGAAAAGAGATGCTTGAAGATATTGCCATATTGACAGGTGGTACAGTTATATCAGAAGAAAAAGGACTGAAACTTGAGCATACCACACTTGATATGCTGGGTGCCTCTGAAAAAGTAACTGTTAATAAAGAAAATACCACCATCGTTAACGGATATGGTGATAAAGAGATGATCAAAGCACGTGTTGCACAGATCAAACAGCAGATGACAACCACAACTTCTGATTATGATAAGGAAAAACTTCAGGAGCGCCTTGCCAAACTGTCAGGTGGTGTTGCTGTTCTCTATATTGGCGCTGCTTCGGAAGTTGAAATGAAAAGTAAGAAAGACCGTGTTGATGACTCACTTCATGCAACACGTGCAGCCATTGAAGAAGGAATTGTTCCTGGCGGTGGTGTTGCTTATATCAGGGCTATTGCTGCTCTTGAGAACCTTAAAGGAGATAATGAAGATCAGACAACCGGGATTGAAATTGTTAAACGTGCAATCGAGGAACCCTTGCGTCAGATAGCTATCAATGCAGGCCGAGAGGGTGCAGTTGTTGCACAGAATGTAAAATCAGGGAAAGGAGACTACGGATACAATGCACAGACCGATAAGTTTGAGAAGCTTTATACATCAGGAGTCATTGATCCTGTCAAAGTTGTCCGCGTTGCTCTCGAAAATGCAGCCTCAGTCGCAGGTATGTTCCTAACAACTGAAGCGGTTGTGGTTGAGGAAAAAGAAGAGCATCCGCCCATGTCGCCACAGGGAATGGGTGGAGGAATGCCCGGTATGATGTAAAATACCTATAACCAACAAATCTATTAAATCGTTGTGGAGCCAGGTCTCAGACCTGGCCCTTTTTTTGCCCCCAACCCCCTGAAGGGGGCTTATTAAATATCATAGATTTATTCAAACCCCTTTTAGGGGGAAGGGGGCAGAAAGGATATTTTTATATATTTGCACCTGATTTCAAGATGCCCTGATATATATATGGTCAACATCCGTAATTTCTGTATAATAGCTCATATCGACCATGGAAAAAGCACCCTGGCTGACAGATTGCTTGAGATGACAAATACCATAACGGAAAGGGAATATCAGGACCAGATTCTTGATGATATGGATCTTGAGCGTGAAAGGGGAATCACAATCAAGAGCCATGCAATTCAGATGGAATACTTGCATGAGGGGAATAAATACATCTTAAATCTTATTGATACTCCCGGTCACGTAGATTTTTCGTATGAGGTCTCAAGATCAATTGCAGCCTGCGAAGGAGCACTTCTTGTTATTGATTCTACTCAGGGGATACAGGCTCAGACGATATCAAACCTCTATATGGCAATTGAGCATGACCTTGCAATCATTCCTGTCCTTAACAAGATGGATATGATAAATGCAATGCCGGAAGAGGTTAAGGATCAAATAGTTGATCTTGTAGGTTGTCAGAGGGAAGATATTATTGAAGCCAGTGCCAAAACAGGGATGGGAGTGGACAGGATACTATCCGAAATTATGAACCGTATCCCTCCCCCTGCTGGTAATCCGGATGCTCCCTTACAGGCTCTCATATTCGATTCAATTTTTAATTCCTTCAGAGGTATAATAGCCTATTTTAAAATTGTTAACGGAACCATTCAGAAGGGAGACCGGGTTAAATTTGTGAGCACCGATCATGAATACAATGCGGAAGAGATCGGAGTCCTCAAGCTGAAACAGGATCCCCGCGATATATTGAGTACCGGAGATGTTGGCTATATCATCTCGGGAATTAAAGACTCATCTGAAGTGAAGGTAGGTGATACCATTACTCATGTAAAGAATCCCTGTGATAAAGCCATTTCGGGCTTTGAAGATGTCAAGCCGATGGTGTTTGCGGGAATCTACCCTGTTGACGCAGATGAATATGAAGATTTGCGCATCTCAATAGAAAAACTACGGTTAAACGATGCCTCCCTTTCATTTATCCCTGAGTCTTCTGCGGCACTTGGCTTTGGGTTCAGATGCGGATTTCTCGGGTTGCTGCACATGGAAATAATTCAGGAGCGGCTCAACAGGGAATTTGATATGGATGTGATAACTACCGTTCCAAACGTGTCTTTCAAAGCTTATACAACGAAAGGAGAGGAGATCGATGTTCACAATCCATCGGGGCTTCCTCCGGTTAACTATATCGATCGCATTGAAGAACCCTACATTCATGCTCAGGTAATTACCCTCTCGGATTATGTCGGTTCAATCATGAAGCTCTGTATAGACAAGAGGGGCACACTGAAAAACCAGGTCTATCTTACACGCGACAGGGTCGAGCTAACCTTTGAAATGCCTCTGTCGGAAATTGTGTTTGATTTTTACGACAAGCTAAAAAGCATCTCCAAAGGGTATGCCTCATTCGACTACTATTATATAGCATATCAGAAAGCCGATCTTGTACGACTTGATATTCTTTTAAACGGTGAAATGGTCGATGCCCTCTCAACGCTTATTCACAGGGGAAATGCTTATGACTTTGGCAGAAAAATGTGTATTAAACTCAAAGAGCTGATACCGCGTCAGCAGTTTGATATTGCAATTCAGGCTGCCATCGGGGCCAAGATAATTGCACGTGAGACCGTGAAAGCTGTAAGAAAAGATGTTACTGCAAAATGCTATGGAGGTGATATTACCCGCAAAAGGAAACTTCTTGAGAAACAGAAGAAAGGCAAAAAACGTATGCGACAGATAGGGAATGTTGAGGTTCCGCAGCAAGCTTTTCTTGCTGTACTTAAACTTGATTGAGATATTTGAACCAACCTTAGTTTTTTTCAGCAGATCAGCTTATAGCCTTTTCCGTGTATGTTAAGTATTTTTACAGTTGTATCTTTTTTAAGATATTTTCTTAACCTTGTTATATAAACATCCATACTCCTGGCATTGAAATAGTTATCATCAATCCAGATCGTTCTGAGTGCATAATTCCGCTCCAGCATCTCATTTCTGTGACGACATAAAAGTTCTAGCAGTTCCGATTCCTTGGTTGTAAGGTTTATTGACTGACCCCTGAATGTAAGCAACCGGTTTTGCGGATCAAAGGAGTAGTTTCCCAGTACATAATTATCCTCTTTTCCGTAAACAGGTGTACTGGTTGTCCTCCTCAGAATAGCTTCGATCCGGTAAAGCAGCTCTTCCATTGAAAATGGTTTGGTGATATAATCATCTGCCCCGCTTTTAAACCCTTCAATAACGTCTTCTTTCTGGTTTTTAGCTGTCAGAAAGATGATAGGGACTGACGGTTGAATAGCCCGGATCTCTTTTGCAAGCAGTAGTCCGTCCATTTCCGGCATCATAATATCCAGTATGCACAGGTCATAGGAGCTTGAAGTAAAACCCTCCAGTGCTGAACGACCATTAACAAATAAAGAAGTCTTATAGTTCTTTGCGGAAAGATAGCTTTTCAATAAGACACCAAGGTTGCCGTCATCTTCAGCAAGAAGAATTCTTTTATTCATTTCAATTTGTTTTGTGGAATAAACAAGATAAACTTTGTTCCTTTATTGAGCTGGCTTTCAGCTCTGATACTTCCATTATGTTCTTCAATTATCTTTTTAACATAACTTAGGCCAAGGCCAAATCCCTTAACATTGTGGATATTTCCCGAGTGCACCCTATAAAACTTGTCGAAAATTCTCCGCAGGTTTTCCTTACTTATGCCGATGCCATTATCTTCAACAGATAACAGCAATCCTTTATTGTTATTCCGTGTTGCAATAATAATAACAAGTTTTTCTTTGGAATATTTAATGGCATTGTCAATAAGATTGGAAATCGCATTAAGGAAATGTATCTCATCAACCATTGCGATGGAATTTGTTGCCTGAAAATCTCTCTTAATCGATCCGTTGCGGGTTTCAATCTGCAGTGTGAAATTCTCAACAGCTTTATCAATTATGTTGTGAATATCCATCTCAACAAAACTGAGCTTCGTTCTCATCTTCTCAAATATTGCCATCTGAAGAACTTTCTCAACCTGAAACTTAAGTCTCATGCTTTCGTCTGAAATGACCTTCGCCAGGTTATCAACATTCTTATGCTTGTCCGTGATTGTCTTGTCGGCCAGCATTTGCGATGCAAGAGAAATTGTGGAAATAGGAGTCTTGAGTTCATGGGTCATGTTATTAATGAAATCACTCCTGATCTCTGACATTTTTTTCTGCCTGAATATTACTATAAATGTACCTGTTGAAAGAATAAGCAAGAGGAGTGTGAATAATAGGGACAGTATTCCAAGACTACCTATTTTTTCAAATTTGTATTGTTGTTCCTGCAGGCAGTACATAACTATCTGATTCTGACTTGGAACAGGGTCGTTCGGGAAAAGCTGGATAATGAATTTATTGGTTCCCAGCTTATCTGTGAAACCGGGTGTTTTCCAGATAGTACCATAACGGCCTGAGCGTATCGAAAACTCAAAATCAAGATGGATGCCTACTGCATTGAGAGCGCTCCTGAGTTGCTTATGGAGCTTGTCAGGATCAATTCTTTCGGTAATATCGGGGGTTGTTCGCAGTATTTTCTCCATTATGTTTTCGAGGAAGATTATTTTATTGCTGACTCTGCCTGATAGTCCTGCAACAATGGTCTGAGCTGAAGGCTCGGGAATCTCTTCTTCAGGGAAAGGAGATATATTGTCTGCTGAAATATATATTCTTTGACCTGCGTTGGTTATAATAAAAGGCTTACCGGAATCGAGTAGACCGTATTTCCCTAAAAGGTCTGAGTTAGGCTGATAACCCTGCAGCTTTCTTGCAAGTGGTGAGTTAGCGGGAACAATAGCTGTTACCGAATCAGTTGATAAGGGATTTATTTCCTCAAAGATCCGGTTGATTAATTCCTGTTCTTCAAGATCAATAACTACCGCTTCAAGAACTTTATTTGCATTGTAGCGAAATTGCTGATCAGTGATCGAAATGGCATTACGTATCCAGTATAACTGTATCAGTATTAATCCTGTAATTACCAGGAAAAAAAATATTGCCAGTAATACTATTGTT
This sequence comes from Bacteroidales bacterium, assembly GCA_035529055.1. GTDB lineage: Bacteria > Bacteroidota > Bacteroidia > Bacteroidales > VadinHA17 > LD21. The sequence continues at coordinate 12,731 of DATKXL010000112.1, read as the reverse complement.
TTCCGTTTCATACAGTTACAAAGGTACTTGTATAAATCTGGGAATTTATTTCTTTAACTTTTTTTAACAACGGGATGTAGTTATACTGTTGGGACGCGTAAAATGGATGTTTCAGGTAAAAAGAATTTTAACATTTCATTAAAATATTGTTAATATTCAACTATTTAGGTTAGAAACATTTTTTTATTTCAGCAATAATATATATCTTTGTAGAGTGTTTGGCATGATATTTGAATTATAACAAATAGAGGTTTTTTTCATAGGTTAGGTTAGTTTTAGGGTTATCAAAAAAGTGAGCCACCTCCCCGGTGGCTCTTCTTTTTTATGGTGCCTAATGCGACAAATATTTTAAGTTCTTGTCTTTCAGGGATTTAAGATCCAGATGAAAAACTCCTGTAACACTCTCAATTTCTCTGAGAAGTAAAATCAGATTTTCCAAATTGTAGCTTTTTCCAGGATCATATAACTGGAGAATAAAATCGATGTTTTTAAGTTTCCTGAGAAGGAATTTTTTACCTGATCTGTTTGAAACAAGATTAATTATAACATCAGGCACCCCTGCAGAATCAGAAAACCTGCTGAAAATCAACTCGGCACCGGATTCATCTGTAAACACAACAGGTGAGATAGTCTTCAGAGATAACCTGAGTTTTTTATTTAAGGTCAGCGACAACTTATAATCCGGATCAGTCGAAACAATTCCCAGTATGATAAATTCATCCTCATCACTGATGTTGAGCTGCACGCGGGTGATTTTATTTGGTCTCTTCATAAATTGTTTCTTTAAGAAAAAAAAGAAAGAAGAGTATAAAGATACTAAAGAATATTATCTGCCATAATCCTGAGCCTCTCCCAGGCCTTGCCGGATGCTTCCTGTTCAGCCTCCTTCTTTGATACCCCTTGCCCTGTACCGAATTCCGCCTTATCTATGTAAAGCGTTGTTGAAAAAACCGACTTTTTCAAATTAAAATCATACTCCTCCTTATATGTAAAAATAAGATTTGATTTATGTTTCTGCACCCATTCAAACACGAGACTTTTATAATCTGTGTCGTGGTTGACAATGTCGTTCAAATCAAGGTATTTTTTAAAGACATTCCTGATAAAGAGCTTCTTTGTCTTTACAAATCCTTTATCGAGAAAAACTGCGCCGATAAGAGCTTCGAGCGCATTTCCGAAAAGATTTCTTGTAGAATTTACAGTGCTTACATTACTTACAAGGATATCATTGATGCCCATCGAAACGGCCAGTTGATTGAGGACGTCCCTGTTAACGATTCGTGATCTTATTTTAGTCATGAATCCTTCACTGGCATCGGGGAATTTTTCAAAAAGGTAATCGGAGAGTATTGTATCGAGAACTGCATCACCCAGAAACTCAAGCCTCTCATTGTTTACTTTGTTACCATCAGGAAGAGTAAATGAAGCAGAGCGGTGTATAAATGCTATTTCATAAATCCTGAGGTTTCCGGGACGAAATCCCAGAGATTTTCTTAACCGGGATGCAAATTCCCGTTTATCCAGAATACATGTCCCGTTTTTTTTTCTGCGGAATAAAGACACTAAAAATCAGCTTTTTTAATAACGATTGAAGCGTTATGACCGCCAAATCCGAAAGTGTTGCTTATAGCAGCATTTATTTTTCTGCTCTGTGCTTTCTTCAGGGTAAGATTCAGATTCTGATCAATGGCGGGATCAGGAACCTTACAGTTAATAGTAGGAGGTACAAGGTCGTGAACAACGGCCATTATGGTTGCGATGGCTTCAACAGCCCCTGCAGCACCAAGAAGGTGCCCGGTCATTGATTTGGTGGCGCTTATATTAAGTTTGTAGGCATGTTCTCCGAACACAGAAATAATTGCTTTTGCTTCAGATATATCACCCAGAGGTGTGGCAGTTCCATGAACGTTGATATAGTCGATGTTCTCCAGTTTAAGATCTGCATCATCAACAGCCAGTCTCATTACGCTGCAGGCTCCGTAACCATCAGGATGAGGCGCAGTAAGGTGAAAAGCATCAGCGGTCATTCCGGTACCTGCCAGCTCAACATATATTTTTGCTCCCCTGGCCTTTGCATGTTCATAGTCTTCAACTATCAATGCGCCGGCGCCTTCACCCATCACAAAACCATCGCGTGTAAGGTCAAAAGGACGTGAGGCAGTCATATATTCCTCGTTGTTGGTTGACATGGCCATCATGGCATTGAATCCTCCGATGCCAGGTTCATTTATAGCAGCTTCTGAACCTCCTGCAATAAAGATATCAGCTTTTCCGAGTTTGATCAGGTTGATTGCATCAATCAGGCTGTGGGTAGAAGATGCACAGGCAGAAACAATTGCAAAATTAGGCCCCCTGAATCCATATTTTATTGAGATTGACCCGGAAGCAATGTTGGCTATCATCTTGGGAATGAAAAAGGGGCTGAACCGAGGTGTTCCATCCCCTTCGACATAACCTTTTATAGCCTCGTAAAACGTATCAAGACCTCCTATCCCCGAAGACCATATAACACCGATTCTATCCTTATCTGCCGTATCAAGACTGATCCCTGAGTCAATAATTGCCTCGTCGGATGCAATATGAGCAAACTGTGAAAAGAGATCCAGCTTATTAGCCTCTTTTCTGTCGAAATAGTTTGAGGAGTTGTAGCCTTTTACTTCACATGCAAATTTGGTTTTAAACTTTTCGGTATTAAAACGGGTTATCATACCTGACCCGCTTACACCATTTTTAAGTCCTTCCCAATATTCATGTAAATTTTTGCCAAGGGGAGTAATTGCTCCCAGGCCAGTAACTACAACTCTTCTCATAAATGGATTATTATAAATGCAAATCTATTTTGCATTCTCCTCAATATACTTGATAGCATCACCTACAGTGCTGATGCTTTCAGCCTGATCATCAGGAATTCCGATGTTGAACTCTTTTTCAAACTCCATGATTAACTCAACAGTGTCAAGAGAGTCTGCTCCCAGATCGTTTGTGAAACTGGCTTCGGGAGTTACCTCAGATTCATCAACTCCAAGTTTGTCAACTATGATCTCTTTTACTCTTGCGGCAATGTCAGACATAATAATAATTTTTAATTAATAATAATTTAAGAACCATGCAAAGAAATATATTTGTACTTTATTTTTCAAATGATTTGTTGTTTTTTTATTTATTCCCCGACTTATTATATTGATAATCACAAAAATAATATTATTTTGATAAAATCAAACTAACTATCAATAAAATATATAAGAATCTAATAATGAGGAATATAGCAATCTTTGCCTCCGGTTCCGGGACCAATGCCGAAAACATAATTAATTACTTTTCGAACAAAAACAGAGCCAAAGTAACTCTTGTTTTGTCAAATAAGCGCGAAGCATTTGTTTTAAGGAGAGCTGCAGCACTTGAAACAAGGTCGGTTTTTTTCGACCGTAAAGAATTATATGTTACCGAAAAAGTACTCAGGTATCTGTTATTATATAAAATTGACTTTGTAGTTCTTGCAGGATTTCTATGGCTGGTTCCTGAAAATATTCTGAACCGTTATCAGTTCAGGATTATCAATATTCATCCTGCATTACTGCCGCGTTACGGAGGCAAGGGGATGTATGGGTCGAAAGTGCATGAGGCGGTGATCAGGAACCGTGACCCTGAGTCAGGAATAACTATCCATTATGTAAATGAGTCTTATGATGAAGGAGATATAATTTTTCAGGCGAGGTGCAAGGTTGATCCATCAGATACTCCTGATACTCTTGCTGAGAAAGTTCATGCCCTGGAGTATGAACATTACCCTAAAATCATTGAGGAGCTCGTCGTTAAGCTGTCTGATTTTATTTAAAAAGTATCGAGAAGGTTTAGCACGACCGTTTTGGATTTTTCAAATCTGGATTTGTTCTCTTCCGCAACCGGTTCAACCGGCGGCGCTTCAACTCTCAATGGATCGACCGGCGATCCGTTTTTATAAAATCTGAAATCAAGATGAGGACCAGTCGAAAGTCCGCTGCTGCCAACATAACCGATGATATCACCCTGTCGTACAAAAACCCCCCGGGCTATACCGGGACCAAAACGGCTCAGATGAAGATAAGCGGTGGAATAAACACTGTTATGTACTATTCTGACAATTCTGCCGGATCCGTTTTCGGATCCGGCCTGGGTCACCCTGCCGTCACCAATTGCATGAACAGGTGTTCCGACAGTAGCAGCATAATCAACACCAAAATGGGGTCGGCGGATTCTGAGGATCGGATGCAGCCTGCTGGAAGAAAACCGTGAACTTACCCTCGAAAACTGCAGGGGCGCCTTAAGAAATGCTTTTCTCAGGCTGTTTCCATCATTGTCATAATAGCTTTCTTTCCCATCCTGTATAAAAGGAATTGCGTTAATTGTCGAACCTGACCAGGTAAACCGGGCTCCGTAAATTCTGCTTACACCAAGGGATTTATTATCGATAAAGAGTTCTTCATAGATCACTTTGAAGCTGTCGCCTTTCTGCAATCCGAAAAAATCAACTGTCCATGCAAAGATCTCCGACAATTCGACAGCCAGGTATGGATGTAAACCTGCGGTCATCATGGCATCCCATAGTGATGTTTCAATTGTCCCCGATGAATATTTAATGACCGGACTGATCTCTTTCCGGTACGGAGTGATATTCAGTGAGTCGTTGAAGCTGAAGACATAGCATGCAGCAGGGTCGTGTTCATAAACAAGATATTTAGCCTTTCCTATGCTGTCTTTATCCAGGAAAAGTGTGTAACTGCCGCCCGACCTTATTTTCCTTACATCGAAAACTGATGATGAATTCTTTATCACCATATCAATTTCCTGCATTGTTACACCATGTTCGAGAAGTATTGTTGACAGAAAACCATTTCGCTTTATGTGACCCGAAATCAGGTCAAACGAATCAGAAGGGATCCCGTACATGAAAACTGTTGTGTCGGCCTGGGGAGCTATGATTGTATCTGTAGCTTCAGAAATGTCCTCAGAATTGACTCTGACAGAATTTTTACAGGAAATTGATAAAAGAAATAACAGGGTTAAAATAAATATCTTAGATCTGAAAAACATCAATTCAATTTTTATTTAATTACGACATTTACAATTTTATTGGGAACTACGATAACATTTGCCGGAACGGCTGTTCCGATCCATTTCCTGGCCCTTTCGTCGTTCAGTACTGTTTTAATTATCTCATCCATGTTCATGTCAACAGGAAGCGTAACTTTGAACCTCATTTTCCCATTGAATGACACAGGATATTCGAAAACATCCTCCTTCAGATAATCTTCATTTACATCGGGCCATGGTTCATAGGCAAGGGTTTTGTCATATCCGAGCAGTTGCCATAACTCTTCAGCCATATGGGGAGCAAAGGGTGAAAGCACCCTGGTAAAAACAGATGCAGTCTCCCTTATAACCTTTCCTTTTTTAACAGCCAGGTTCAGGAATATCATCATAGCTGAAATGGCTGTGTTAAAGTCAAGACTTTCAATATCGCCCCCTACCTTCTTGATAGTTTTATGTAGTTCCTTTAGAATTTCCGGATCCTCTTCTTCTGAAACAATATTTTCGGGATTTGAAAAGAACCTGAATGCCCTTCCGAGGAATCCGAATACTCCTTTAACACCCTTATCATCCCACGGTTTTGTTACATCAAGAGGGCCCATGAACATTTCGTATAACCTGAGCGAATCGGCGCCGTATTTTTCCACAACATCGTCAGGATTAACGACATTTTTGAGCGATTTTGACATCTTGGCAACGATCTGCTTAAGTTCTGCGCCATTCTCTTTATTATAGAATTTTCCTTCCCTTTCCTCAACCTGGTCAGCAGAGACCTTTCCGCCTGCTTCATTCTCGTAAGCAAAAGCCAGGATCATCCCCTGGTTGAATAACCTGAGGTAAGGTTCATCGGATGAGACAATTCCCAGGTCAAACAGCACCTTATGCCAGAAACGGCTGTAAAGAAGGTGAAGTACAGCATGTTCGGCACCTCCTATATAAAGATCGACAGGCATCCAGTATTTCTCTTTTGCTTTGTCAAAAATCTGCCTGTCATTTTTCGGATCGATAAAGCGAAGGTAATACCAGCACGACCCGGCCCATTGCGGCATTGTATTGGTTTCGCGCCTCCCTTTCCTGCCGTTTTTGCCGGTGACATTCAACCATTCCTCTGAATTGGACAGCGGCGATTCCCCGGTTTCACCCGGAAGATATTTCTCCAGCCCGGGAAGCTCGAGAGGCAGTTCTGACTCATCAAGAACAGTGATCTCACCGTCTTCCCAGTGGATTACAGGAAATGGTTCGCCCCAGTATCTCTGCCGGCTGAAGAGCCAGTCGCGGAGCTTGTAATTTACCTTTGCCTTGCCAAGTTTTTCAGATTCGAGCCAGCCGGTTATACGGATTATCCCGGCTTCTTTGTTAAGACCATTTATGTCGATGCCGGTCGAATTATCCGATGAATTGATATATCTCCCGTCTTCTGTCCAGCATTCATTCCCTTCAATAATCCTTTTCCTCCGTTCAGGGTCTGTCACATCAGGATCCTGGATGCATAGGATCGGAAGATTGAATCTTTGAGCAAATTCGAAGTCCCTGGTATCATGGGCTGGAACTGCCATGATGGCGCCTGTTCCGTAGCCGGTTAAAACATAATCGGCTACCCATATCGGTATTTTCTTATTATTGACCGGATTAATGGCAAACCGGCCGGTAAAGATACCGGTTTTCTCCTTCGACAGGTCTGTCCTGTCGAGGTCCGATTTAAGCTCTGTCGCTTTGATATAGTCATTAACCAGTTTTTCATATTCATTGGTAGTGATCTTACCAACCAGCTGATGTTCGGGAGCGATTACCATATATGTTGCGCCAAACAGAGTGTCGGGCCGGGTTGTAAAAACCGATAGTTCCTCATCCAGTCCGTCGATTCTGAAGTCAACTTCAGCGCCTGTGGATCTTCCGATCCAGTTGCGCTGCATATCTTTTATCCCCTCTGGCCAGTTGAGGTTATCGATCCCTTTAAGCAATCTCTCGGCGTACAACGGGATACGAAGCATCCATTGTTTCAGGTTTTTCTTTTCAACGATATTCCCGCATTTCTCGTGAGAACCGTCATTCAGGACCTCCTCATTTGCACAAACAATACGGCAGCTGGGGCACCACCATACCTGCGCATTATCATAATAAGCAAGACGCTTGGAATTTATATACCTGTTTATCTCTTTTTCACCAAGCTTTGAAATTTCTTCAGGTATTGTTAATTCTTTAACAGTTCTTCCTTTTTGCATGGTTTCATCAAACCACGTATTATACAGCTGGATGAAGATCCACTGGGTCCATTTAAAATAGCCAGGGTCGGTGGTATTTATTTCCTTTTCCCAGTCATAGCTAAGGCCAAGCTCTTTTATCTGTCTTCGGAAGGTGTCGCAGTTGTTTTTTGTTGTTATTGAAGGGTGGGTTCCGGTCTGGATGGCATATTGTTCAGCAGGAAGTCCGAAGGCATCCCAGCCCATAGGATGAAGCACATTAAAGCCCTTCATTCTCTTGTATCTGCTGTAGATATCGGTTGCTGTATAACCTTCGGGGTGGCCTACATGGAGGCCGGCACCGGAAGGATAGGGGAACATATCGAGGATGTAGCATTTTTTCGGATTGGTCAGATCCTCAGGTGTTTTAAAGGTATTATTCTCCTCCCAGTATTTCTGCCACTTCTTCTCAATATTTCTGAAGCTGTAATCCATTTCAGGTTATGATTATAAATTTAATATTGATTTTCTTCGTTAGCCCCTGACCCTAAAGGGTGCGAAGAAAATCAATTACTCCCTTTAGGGTTGGGGCAGATAATTGATTTTCAAGCGCCATGTAATTAATTCTTATGATTAACATTAGTCATTGATGCTGTTATTTGGTTTGCGAAAATAGAAAATCTTTGGCATTATCAGCACACAAGTTTTTCAACAACGGGTCTGTTTTTTTAAAATCCTGTGAAATACTTGTAAAACCGGGGTAATGGTTTTATTTTTGCTGCATGTTGAGACGGCATGCTTGCCGTTTCTGACAGATATCCGGTCCCGTAGTTCAATGGATAGAATGACAGATTCCGGTTCTGTTGGTTGAGAGTTCGAGTCTCTCCGGGATCACGTGAAGAGACGGCGTGTATACCGTCTCTTCTATTTCCTCAATATCTCAATCATCTCGGTCACCGCTTCAGCATCAGCCACCTCCCTGATGGGCGAGAGGCCGGCCAATGCCCTGGCTTTGTTAAGGTCATCTTCTGAGATGTAGTCTTTTCCTATAAGTATAAGATACAATACCGCCGATTTCAGAGTGTTTGCCTTTATCCGGAATGTGCGCTGACTCATCCGTGCAGGAAAAATATGGACATATCGGGTTTCATTATTGTGATATTTCATAGTCCATTGCGACCCGTCAGATAATGAGGTTATCCTGAAATCATTATATTTTGTCCCTGTCCATTTTTTATATGGTTCTTTCCCTGCTATGTTATTTAACCTGAGAAAATCGAGGACTTCATTGAAAATCTTCTTCTGCGGCAGTTCGCCGGTGTATATGTCCATAACACATGTTCCGACATGCCTGATCTCTCTGATAAGATCTTTCGAATCCCGGTCTTTTTCTGCCGTTATTCTAGTATTAACAAATTCCCTGATAAAAGGCAGATAATGTTTAAGAGGATTAAAGAGTATAGGTTCAGGTATTTGATTTTCAGTATTCATATTACAAAGATAAATTAAACGGTGAATAGATAAAAAAGAATGCTGTAACACTGATATCTGAATAATGAGAATCGATTATCTTTATGAGGACAAATTTACACTTATTAAAATGAAGAATCTTAAAATCAAAATTTTGCTTGGCTTAATGACTATTGTCATTATTTCCTGCGGGAGATCCGATCCAAATGATGCTCAGACTCTGTATGCTGAGCTTATTAAAAATTCAACGCCCAATACCTTAAGTAATAAGGAAGCGAAAAACGGCTGGCAGCTTTTGTTCGATGGAAAAATAACCGATGGCTGGCATGGGTATAATATGAAGGTATTTCCTGATAGCTGGGCTATAGATGATGGAAGCTTTACCATGAATACTCAGGGAGGGGGAGAAAGCCTGGATATCATCACCAATAAGAAATACCGCGACTTTGCATTGAGTCTGGAGTATAAACTTACAAAGGGAGCCAACAGTGGCATAATATACCAGATTGCTGAGGATACACTCTATAAGTTTCCATATGAGACCGGCCCCGAGTTTCAGGTTATAGATCATGAAAGCTGGCCTGATCCGCTGGAGGAGTGGCAGATAAATGGTGCAAATTATGCAATGTACCCGCCTTTAGTTAAACCTTATAAACCTGTTGGTGAATGGAATCATCTCCTTCTGGTTGTTAAAGGTAATCAGGTAACACAGATGCTTAATGGTGAAGTAGTGGTAAAATATGAAAAATACTCTGATGAATGGACAAAGCTGCGCAATAGCGGGAAATGGACTGCTTTTCCGGACTGGGGGAAATACGATGAGGGATATATTTCTCTTCAAAACCATGGTTCCAAAGTATGGTATCGGAATATTAAATTAAAGGAGCTTTAACAATTTCATATTATTAAAATCAATGTCAAAATCAAATAAATCCCGGCGTGATTTCCTGAAAAAAACGGCACTTTTATCTGCCGGAATCACAATTCTTCCCAGGCATGTTATCAGCAGCCCGGAGAAGAAAGCTCCGAGTGACAAACTTAACATAGCAGGCATCGGCATAGGAGGAAAAGGATTCGTAAATCTAAAGGCAATGGCGACGGAAAATATCGTTGGATTGTGCGACGTGGACTGGAAATATGCCGACCGATGCTTTAAGGAATTTTCAAATGCAAAGCGCTATTGGGATTGGCGTAAGATGTTCGACGAACTTGGCGGCTCATTTGATGGGGTGATGATTGCTACTGCTGATCACACGCATGCCGCTATTGCAGCAACAGCTTTAACACTGGGGAAACACGTATATTGCCAGAAGCCGCTCACTCACTCGGTTTATGAATCTCGTTTACTGACGAAGCTGGCCGCTAAGCATAAAGTTGCCACACAGATGGGGAACCAGGGGAACTCTGGTGACGGTGTGCGTCAGCTATGTGAATGGATCTGGAACAATGAAATAGGTGAAATCCGTGAAGTACATGCCTGGACCGACCGTCCTATCTGGCCGCAAGGCATATCCCGACCCGCAAAGGTGACTCCAATACCAAAAACCCTTAACTGGGATCTGTTCATCGGTCCGGCACCAATGCGTCCATATAATGAAATTTATACTCCCTGGAACTGGAGAGGCTGGTGGGATTTTGGCACCGGCGCTTTCGGTGATATGGCCTGCCATGTGTTAGATCCGGTGTACCGGGCTTTGAAGTTAGGTTATCCTGAAAAAGTACGCGGCAGCTCAACCACCATCAATACAGAATCGGCTCCCCATGCGGAAACAGTTGAATTTTCCTTTCCTGCCCGTGAAAATTTGCCCAGACTGGCAATGCCTCCGGTGAAAGTTCACTGGTATGACGGAGGATTACTTCCGAACCTTTCTGACTTGCTTCCCGAAGGTGAGAATTTGATGGCAGATGGATTGGGCGGATGTCTCTTTATTGGATCGAAGGATTCTCTTTTGTGTGGTTGTGGCGGATATGACAGCCGGTTACTTTCAGGACGTGTGCCTGATGTAAACCCCTATTTACGGCGGATTACCGGAGGTGACGTCTTTTATCCGGATGGCCCACATGAACAGGACTGGATACGTGCCTGTAAAGAATCACCCGGAAACCGGATCGAACCTACATCAAACTTTGCATATTCCGGACCTTTCAACGAAATGGTAATGCTGGGTGTGTTGGCTATCCGGTTGCAGGGTCTTAATAAAGCTTTAAAGTGGGATGGGGAAAATATGAGATTTACAAATATTTCAGAAACAGACGAGTTAAAAATCATGATTTCCGATGATTTTAAGGTTATTGACGGGCACCCAAATTTTGACAAACAGTTTGCCACATTCAACGCTCTTGCAAGTGCTGATGAATATATTAAACATACCTGTCGCGCTGGTTGGAGCTTACCTGCAATACCTTAAAATGAAATGAATGATAAATAGCAAACTATATTCAAGTTTATAACATTTATTTAAGTGTCATCCTTGTCAAAACAAAATTTCCAAAAGACATTAAATCATCAGCAACCCGAAAAAGTTGTTGTGGATTTTGGCTCCACAGCAGTAACAGGTGTGCATGTCCTGGTTGTAGAAAAGCTGCGTGGACACTACGGACTTGAGAAAAAGCCGGTTAAAGTAACCGAACCCTACCAGATGCTCGGCGAGATCGATGAAGAGCTGTTAGAAGCGATGAACATTGATGTTATCGGTCTGTCCGGAGAAAAAAACATGTTCGGAGTAAAAAATGAAAACTGGAAACAGCATAAAACCTTCTGGGGACAGGAGGTTCTGTTTCCGGGAGGATTCAACTATACATACAATGCCAATGGTGATATCCTGATGCACCCCGAAGGGGATATTTCAGTACCGCCCAGCGCCATGATGCCTAAAGCGGGTTTCTTTTTTGATGCACTCGAAAGACAGGGACCGGTTGATGACACAAAGTTGACTGTAGAAGATAATCTTGAGGAATTCAACCATATTTCGGATCTAGATCTGGGTTACTGGATAAAACAGGTTAATTCCGTCAGGGACAAAGGCAAAGGAGTAATTGCATCCTTAGGAGGCACAGCTCTGGGAGATATAGCACTGGTTCCTGCTGTCGGACTGAAAAATACGAAAGGTATCAGGGGTGTTTCAGAATGGTATATATCTACTCTTATAAGAGAGGATTTCATAAAAGAGCTTTATGACAGACAGACAGATATAGCAATAGATAATCTTAAGAAGATATACAATGTCATTGGTGACAACATTGATGTGGCTTTTATCTGCGGTACCGACTTCGGAACACAGAGCTCAACATTCTGCTCACCTGAAACTTATGCCAGAGTCTGGCTGCCTTATTATAAAAAGGTAAACGACTGGATCCACCTGAACACCGGCTGGAAAACTTTCAAACACTCCTGCGGAGCCATTGAGTCCTTAATGCCGCTTTTTATTGAATCGGGATTTGACATTATAAATCCTGTTCAGATAAATGCATCTGGGATGGATCCAGCGGAACTGAAGAAAAAATATGGTGATAAGGTTGTTTTCTGGGGCGGAGGGGTTGACACACAGGGTGTTTTTGCTTTCGGAACTCCGGAACAGGTCAGAGAACAGGTAAAGAGACAATGCAGTATCCTTAACGAAAACGGGGGATTTGTCTTTAACACTATCCATAATATTCAGGCAAATGTTCCATTCGAAAATGTTGTTGCAATGCTGGAGGCGCTGAAGGAGGTTTAACCAGTTATTTAACTAGACTTCTGACAAAATGAGAGAATTTAAATATAACTGGAATTATCTCTTAAGTATTTCTCTGGTGTCGGCAATGGGCGGGCTTCTTTTTGGGTACGACTGGGTTGTGATAGGAGGGGCAAAGCCATTTTATGAACCATTCTTCGGGTTAACAGATAATGCTGCTCTGCAAGGCTGGGTAATGAGCTGCGCTTTGACAGGTTGCCTGGCCGGTGCAGCGCTATCAGGATGGCTGAGCGACAAATTCGGAAGGAAAAAGTTATTAATCCTGGCAGCAGCTTTATTT
>DATKXL010000111.1:0-7699 GCA_035529055.1 Bacteroidales bacterium | reverse complement strand
ACCATCCATGCTTTTGCAGTATATTCGTATCCGCTATTATTAAGCAGTAACAACTCAAGGTCGGGCAGGCATGCAAAAACATCTTAACAAATATGTTTTCAGGCATTATTTTCTCATGAGTCTGCTTATATTATGGCCATTTCTAAAAGCTTCATCACAGGATTATTTTCAGCAGGAGGTAAACTATAAAATAGATGTGACTCTTAATGACAGGAAACATGAATTGAGTGGATTTGAGTCGGTTGAGTACATCAACAATTCTCCCGACACTCTCAGTTATTTATTTTTTCATCTATGGCCGAATGCCTACTCAGATAATAAAACAGGGTTAGCCAGACAGATATTCAGCATGAAGGGGAAGGGAAAATTGTTCAATGATCCGGAGTTAAGAGGATTTATAGATTCTCTGGACTTTGAGGTTGATGGGAATCATGTACAATGGGACTTATTGTCAGAATCTCATGATATTTGTAAGATCATTCTTAACAAGCCTCTTAAGCATGGTGATACAATATGCATTACCACCGCTTTTCATGTAAAAATCCCGAAAGGAGTCACTTCACGATTAGGTCATATAGGGGAATCATACCAGATCACCCAGTGGTATCCCAAACCAGCAGTTTATGACAGATCCGGCTGGCATCAAATGCCATATCTCGATCAGGCTGAGTTCTATTCGGAATTTGGCAGTTTTGACGTTAGTATCACTCTGCCTGCTAATTATGTAGTTGGCGCAACAGGCAACCTGCAAAATGAAGAGGAGAAGAAAATGCTTGATATGCTTTCTGCAGATACCTCATGGATGAATACCTGGGTGTACGGAGGTGGAGATTTTCCTCCATCATCAAAGCAGATGAAAACATTACGTTATATTGAGAATAATATACATGATTTCGCATGGTTTGCTGATAAGAGATTTCATGTTCTGAAAGGAACAGTGACGCTACCTGATTCGAAAAGGGAAGTGACTACCTGGGTTATGTTCACTGATCAGGAAGCATATCTCTGGAAGAGTGCAATCTCATACGTAAATGATGCTGTCTGGTATTTTTCAAAATGGATTGGTGATTATCCTTATAACACCTTTACAGCCGTTCAGAGTGCTTTGAATTCAGGAGCAGGTATGGAATATCCCGGCCTGACAGTTATCGGTCTTGCAGAAGACCCTTACCAGCTTGATCAGGTTATAGCCCATGAAATTTGTCATAGCTGGTTTTACAGTGCTGTCGGGTCAGATGAACGAAGATACCCATTTATGGATGAAAGTATCGCCTGTGCTTATGAATCAAGATATCTGAATGAAAAGTACCCCGGGAAAAAGCTTTGGGAGGTTGGTTTCAGAAACAGAAAGCTGGCAAAGTTCTTCCACATCGATGAAATACCTGTCCGGCTGATTCAGGAGCTCGAATGGCTTGTCCCGGCCCGCAGGAACATGGAACAACCTGTCAGTCTTGCAGCTACTGAATACAGCTACGGTAATTACGGCAGTATAATCTATAATAAAGCCGACCTGGGGTTCAATTATCTGCGGGCTTATCTTGGAGATTCCCTGTTTGATTCCATTATGCATGACTACTACAGTAAATGGAAAAACAAGCATCCGATGCCGGGAGATCTAAGGGCAGTCTTTGAATCTCATACTACTAAAGATCTCTCATGGTTCTTTGATGATTTCCTGGGTACAACCAGGCGGCTTGATTATAAAATAGTCCGCTTCAGGGACCGGAAATTACTTATTAAAAACAAAGGTGAGCTGAAAGCGCCACTGGTTCTGACAGGAATTACCGGAGATTCAGTCAGCTCAGAGAATTGGGAAGATGGGTTTGGAGGGAAGAAATGGATCAATGTCCCATGGAGTAATAATACAGAAATAAAAATTGATCCGGAACATAAAATGCCTGAATTATTCAGGCTTAACAACAACATCCGGACATCGGGGGTTTTCCGGAAATCTGATCCTCTTCAATTCAGGTTCTTATATACCATTGAGGATATTGAGAAAAGAACCTTGATATATGTTCCTGCTTTTAACTGGAACAGTTCAGACGGTTTTATGGCAGGTATGGTCTTAAATAATGGGGCACTCATACCCAAACCGGTTGAATATATTATCATGCCTTTTTATACATTTAGTAACCAGGGGCTTACCGGTTATGGAAAGATTTCATTTAACATAACTCCATATGACAATCTGATCAGGATTGCAACATTTACCCTTGAGGGAGAACAATTCGGTGCTCCGGGTAATCAGAACTATCATAAAGCGAAAATAGGACTGGATATCGGTTTCAGACCAAACGATATGATTGATCCTGTTAATCATAAGCTCTTTGGATATTATCTGGCTGCATCGGACCTTCGTCATATTGAACTTCTCATGCCGGCAAAGATGCGTTCATATCTGCAGTTTGGATACATTCTGGAAAGACCCGGTATAATCAATCCCTTTAAAATGTCGGTTGCTTTTGAATCAGGGAAGTCGTTTCAGAAGACATCGATGGAGCTTAACTATACATTTAGCTATTATGGTAAAGACAGGGGACTGGATATAAGATTTTTTACGGGAACCATGCTAAAAAGCGGTTCTGCAGATCCGTTTTACATGTTCTCAGCTGCCGGAAGGAGTGGTCGTGAACAATATTTATACCAGGGATTATATCCCGATCGTTTCAGTGAGCTGTCAAAAACCTTCTGGTCGAGACAGATGAGTCTGTCTGAAGGAGGATTGGTGTCTCCTGTCAATGATACACTTGGATATAGCCGCTGGCTTTTTTCATTCTCTTTAACCAGCAGCCTGCCGCGTACAGTTTCATGGATTCCTGTTAAACCCTTTATTAACTTATTGCTGAACGATCGTGGTGCTGAGACAACTGATAAATCACCTCTTTTCTTTGAAGCAGGTTTAAAGGCGGGTATATGGAACTTTTTCGAGATCTATGTTCCCATACTTGTATCTGATAATATTTTATCAATAACAGGATCATTCAAAGAGAGGATCCGGTTTGTTTTCAGGCTTGATATATTAAATCCTTTCCGATTGGAATAATATTTATCGAATAAATTACAGGATCTCATTTACAATAAGGCCGTCTTTTATCTGGAGGATCCTGTCCGACATATTTGCAAGCTGCCTGTCGTGGGTGACAATTATTATAGTCTGACCAAAAGCATCCCGCAGTTTAAAAAAGAGCTTATGGAGCTCATTTTTATTTTCTGAGTCGAGATTGCCTGAAGGCTCATCGGCAAGAATGACGGAAGGGTTATTAACAAGCGCTCTTGCAACAGCCACCCGTTGCTGTTCCCCGCCGCTGAGTTCAGAGGGTTTATGTTCAAGTCTGTCGGTCAGGTTAAGAAATCCCAGCAGCTCAGAGGCTCTTGCCTCCGCTTCACTTTTACTCTTACCTGCAATATATGCCGGGATACAAACATTTTCCAGGGCGGTGAATTCCGGAAGCAGCTGGTGGAACTGAAAAACAAATCCAATATGATTGTTGCGGAAAGCTGCGAGGGATTTGCCCTTCAGCCTGCTGACATCTGTTCCGTTGTACGAAATTGTTCCGCTGTCGGGCCGGTCGAGTGTGCCAATAATCTGCAGGAGTGTTGTTTTGCCAGCTCCACTGGCGCCAACTATTGCAACAACTTCTTTATCTTTTATTTCGATATCAATCCCTTTAAGAACCTTAAGGTCGCCGTATGCTTTGGTAATTCCGGTTGTAATGATCATGATCGTACTAAAGGGGAAGAGTGGGTATTAAAGGTGGATCCAGATTCGTATGAAATAAAAGAATTGCAACATCAGTCGGTATAATCGTAGCGGTAATAATTATCATCAGGCTCATTTATATTCTTCTGATAATTATCTTTGACTTCTTTAACATCTTTCTCAATATCTTCTTTTACCTCATTCACGCCTTTTTCAAGATTATCCTTTACTTCATTGACGTCATTCCGGATCTCATCTGTAACCTCATTCATCTCTTTCTGCAGATTATCAGTTACCTCATTAACATCCTTCTGGATATTATCTGACATGCTGGTTACCTCATTTGTTATTGAACTGGTAACCTCATTCAGATCCTTTCTGATCTCACTGGTGCTCTCTTCAAATTCCCTTTTTATGTCATCTGTTGCCTTTCTGAAATCGCGCATTCCTTTCCCTATTCCTTTAGCTATTTCAGGCAGCTTATCAGCGCCGAAAAGTAAAAGTGCAACAATGATGATAATAAATATTTCCTGTCCGCTCATTCAGATAATCGTAATAAATATTCCGAATTAAATCAGAACAAAGTTAGAAAAGAATAATGATATTCTTAACAATTTTAATGTTCCCGCCGGTAATAACCAGTTGTTTTAACATATCCCTGAAATTACTGAACCTCCTGTATCTTTGTTTTTGAATCAATTGCAATGCCCCTCTTCCGTGATGTATCATACATAAGCATCGATGCGATAAAGATTGAAGAGTATGTTCCCACCAGGATACCTATCATCAGAGCGAATACAAAACCACGGATAACTGCTCCTCCGAAAATAAATATTGCTGTCACCGTCAGTAACGTTGTGAGAGAAGTATTTATAGTACGGCTCAGAGTTGCATTCATTGCCATATTAAGAACCTCTTTCAGGGGACGCTTGCGATAAAGGGGCAGATATTCCCTCATTCTGTCAAAAACAATCACAGTATCATTTACTGAATATCCGATTACAGTAAGTATTGCTGCAATAAATGCCTGGTTTATTTCAAGTGAAAAGGGTAAAACTCCCCAGAAGAGTGAGTAGATACTTACAACGAATAAACTATCATGTACAAGCGAGGCTACGGCGCCAAAGCCATACTGCCAGTTACGAAACCTTATGAAAATATACAGGAATATGATAATGAGTGCAATAGCAACAGAATATACTGCCTTTATCTTAATGTCCGTAGCTATTGTCGGGCCAATAGTTTCAGAGCTCCTACGGTAATCCGAGAGAAATTTCTCTCTTGTGATATTCTCACCTATTATGCCTTTAAGACCTTCATAAAGCCTGGTATCAACCTCATCATCTACTCCCGTTTCATCAATCTTATATTTGGTGGTAATCTTAACCTGATTATCACTTCCGAAAGTTACAACCTGCGGTGCTGTTTCAAAAGCACCTGCAAGATTACTTGCGACGTCCTGTGTTCTGACACTTTCCTCAAACCTGACAACAAAGGTGCGTCCACCGGTAAAATCAATACCCTGGTTAAGTCCTCTGATAAAAAGTGAAGATATGCCTATTATTGTCACAATAATCGAAGCTGCGTAGAAATACTTCCTCATTCCGATAAAATCTACTTTGGTATTTTTAAGTATATTGGCTGTCAATTTAATTGAGAAAGTGAGGTTTGCATTCCTTTTTAACAAAAATTCATAAATGAGTCGTGTAACGAAAATCGCTGTGAAAAGAGAAGTCAGAATACCAATTACAAGTGTTGTGGCAAAACCTTTGATCGGGCCCGTACCGAAAACATAGAGTACAATACCTGTGAGCAGTGTTGTAAGGTTAGAGTCTATAATTGCTGAATAGGCACGTTTATAACCGTCGGCGATTGCCAGTTTGATACCTTTTCCTGCCCTGAGCTCCTCTCTTATTCTTTCATAAATAAGCACGTTTGCATCCACGGCCATACCCATGGTAAGGACAATACCTGCAATACCCGGGAGTGTAAGAACCGCATTGAGCGAAGCGAGCACACCGAACAGAAGGAATACGTTTGCAAAGAGTGCTATGTCAGAAATTGTTCCTGCTACCTTGCTGTAATAGAAGACCATATAGACCAGTACTATTATGAATGCGATCAGAAATGAGAAGAAACCCGCCTGGATGGCTTCTTTTCCAAGGGTAGGACCGATGATGGTATCAGAGACAATTTTTGCAGGTGCAGGCAGTTTACCTGATTTAAGAATGTTTGCCAGGTCGTCTGCTTCTTCAATTGTGAAATCGCCTGTAATTTCAGTGTTACCTCCTGTTATCTCATTTTGCACCCTTGGATATGACCGGACATAACCATCGAGTACAACAGCGATGCAGCGGTCAACATTTTCGCGGGTCATTCTTGCCCATATTTTGGCTCCTTCAGCATTCATCGCAAAGTCAACCTTTACTTCTGAACCGGTAATGCCTGAAGAGGGTCTGGCTGAGGTTATAACATCGCCATCAAGAGGGGGTCTTCCGTCGCGTGTCGTTACTTTTATAGCATGAAGCTCGTATAAAGTAGCTGAAGGATCATATTTATAGGGGTTCTGGCTCCAGAGCAGTTTCAGGTCACGCGGAAAAAGAGCTTTTATCTGATTCATCTTCAGGTAACGGTTCACTTTAGCTGTATCAATTCCTGCAGCGAGGCCAACCATGCTTGAAGGTAATGGTTCGCCTTGTTCCGTGACCCTTGGGCTCAGAAGTCCAAATAAAGGATTCTGAAAGGTAAATTCCTCAAGGGTTGCTGCAGCAGCAGGTGCAGCAGTGTCTTTCCCGATCAGATCGAGCAGTGTCTGGTCTTTAATAGTTGTATCAGCCGTCGTTTCTGCAACAGCTCTCCTTGTACCTGTCGTATCTGCAACACGTTCGGTATTAGCCTGAATCTCCCTTAAAAGGTTGTTTGCCTGTGAAAGATATCCAATTATTTCAGTGTTCTCGTATGTTTCCCAGAATTCAAGATTAGCTGTACCCTGGAGTAGTTCACGAACCCGTTTAGGATTAGTCTGACCAGGAAGGTCAATAAGGATGCGGCCTTTTGTTGCAAGTTGAGTTATGTTTGGCTGAACAACACCAAAACGGTCAATCCTTGTACGCAGGATATTAAAAGCATTGCCTATAGCTCCTGTCACCTCTTCATCAAGGACCTTTAATACATCTTCATTGGTTGAATTAAAATTAATTTTCTCCTTGAGTTCTACTGTACCAAATATAGATGCAAGCTTGGCATTCGGATCGGTTTCCTCAAATGCCCTGCCGAAAAGTGTAAGATAATCAGACTGACTCTCTTTTTGGAGCTGTGCTGCCTTATTAAGTGCTGTATTGAATGTTTCATCGGTACTGAAGTTTGAGAGAGCTTTTAAGATATCTTCAACAGATACTTCAAGGATCACATTCATACCTCCTTTAAGGTCGAGACCGAGATTCAACTCTTTCTTCTGGCACTCCTTGAAAGTGTTACCCAGAAAACTCCATTGTTCTTTTGTTAATGTGGAAATTGAATCGATGTACTGAGTCTCCTTTACAAGATTTCCTTGTGCATATTCTCCGGCTTCTTTTTTGACCTTATAGGTTGCACCTGTAAATGAAAGTTGATAAATAGATACCAACCCTAATGCAATTGCCAAAACGATGATAGCTGCTTTATTCTGCATTTGTCTGTTCTTTTGGGATTATTTTGATTATTTCTTTTTGTTCTTCATATTGAGGCGCAAAGATATTAAATTTTTGCAAATACATTCTAAATAAAAGCTATGAATTAATGAGATTACAGATATCTTATTTCTAAGAAGTTGAATAGTTATGACGGAGAAAATAATATGAAAATCAAAAAAGGGCTGAAATACGATCCAGCCCTCCGAAATATCACTACAATTATCTGCTATTGAATCATTTCATCATAGTCTGTATCAAGAGGTTTCCTGCTTATAAAATCGAATAAAGTCAGACTGCGCAAGTTATAGAAGTAGTTCCAGTAGTT
>DATKXL010000110.1:0-8877 GCA_035529055.1 Bacteroidales bacterium | reverse complement strand
CTGTTCCTTTTCTCCGCCAGGCATACTCGCCGGTTAGCAACGAATAGCGTGAAGGTGTACTTGTTGCGGATGTGCAGTGAGCATTCGTGAAACGAAGACCCTGTTTTGCCAGCCTGTCGATATTTGGAGTACTTATGGTTTTTGAGCCATAGCAGCTTACATCACCATATCCAAGATCATCGGCATAGATGATTATGATGTTGGGCTTTTCTGCGTTTTGTGTGCATGCTGTTTGCATAACGCCAAGGGCAAGTAGCCCAAGTGTGTTTCTGAAAAATTTGCTTCTGTCAGGTATCATAATCATTTAATAGTTGTCTCGAATACAAATGGAAACACCTCCGATGGGGAGTGAGCCTCTATCATAAACTGTTCCATCTTTTTCACTATTTCAGGATTGGAAGCAGCCAGGTCGTTTGTTTCCCCCTCGTCAACTGACAGATCATACAATTCCGTCAGGCCCGGGGGAGTCTTGTTAATATCTCTTTTGACCGCTTTCCAGTTATCCATTCTTACAGCCATTTTTCCGCCCTGTTCATGGAATTCCCAGAACAGATATTCATGCTTTGCCTGCTTTTTACCCAGGAGTTCAGGCATAAAGGATATTCCATCGATATTCTCAGGGATTGTTGCTCCGGTGATCTCAGCCAGGGTAGGCATAATATCCCAGAATGCTGATACATGATCTGAGACCGATCCCGGTCTGACAACACCCGTCCAGCGTACAAGCATGGGAGTTCTTATACCTCCTTCATACATATCCCGCTTATAACCCTTCAGGTTTCCGTTACTGTTGAAATAATCGGGATCAGCTCCGCCCTCAAGATGAGGTCCGTTATCTGATGCGAAAATCACAATAGTGTTTTGTTCAAGCCCCATCTCAGTGAGCTTGACAAGAATCTCACCAACATAATCGTCGAGGTGTTTAATCATTGCAGCAAATGCAGCATGAGCTTCAGGTTGCGATCCATAAGGGCCTTTCCTGTAAGAAGGACCCTCATCGACGCCTTTAAAAGATTTTTCCGGCTCAAATTTTCCACGGAACATAGCCATATTTTCCTCTTTTGCGAACATTTCTGCGTGAGGTATAATATTCGGATAGAACAGAAAAAATGGTTTATTGCGTTTGGCTTCAATGAATTCCAGTGCCGCTTTATGGATAATATCCGGTGCATAAACACCAGTATTGTTTCCCTCATTTTCAGGGATCATTATCTTTTCATGGTTATGCCAGAGGTAATAAGGATAGTAATTGTGCGCCAGGCTCTGACAGTTGAAACCAAAGAATTCATCGAATCCCTGTGAATTAGGATCCCCTTCAGTATCAATGAATCCCAATCCCCATTTGCCAAATGCTCCGGTTGCATAACCTTTTGTCTTCAGCATTTCAGCGACAGTATAGGAATCAGCAGGGAGGGGCCATTGGCCTTCCGGTACCCATCCTTTGTTCCCTCTTATGGGAGTGTGTCCGGTATGCTGTCCTGTCATCAGGGACGATCGTGAGGGAGCGCTTACCGTGCATCCGGTATAATGCTGCCGGAAGAGCATACCTTGTTGAGCAAGCCTGTCGATATTGGGTGTTGAAAACTTTTGCTGTCCGTAACAGCTCAGATCGCCATAACCAAGATCATCTGCAAGGATATAGACGATATTGGGTAATGATTTTTCTTTGCTTGTTTGTGAACAGGATACTATTGCGAGTGAGGCACACAGGGCGGCTGGAATTTGTGGTTTCATACAGGTACATTTGTGACTGATGACTGGTGACTGGTTTAAAGTTATGACCGGCGTATTTTGATTTTAAAAGCTTCAGCGGGATTCTTAACCATGATCTGTTCAATATCAGAATCGGTCATTCCTCTTGATTTCAATTCAGGGATCAAAAAGTCAAAAATATCCGTGAATCCATTAAATGTACCCCCCTCTGGCTTTGCCGGATCGTACCAGCCTGAATCATGTGAGATCAGAACTTTATTAAGAAGTCCGTTGTTCTTCAATTCCATTATCCTGTCGGCATACCATCCTATACTGTTTGGCGCTCCCGGTTCAAGACCTGGTCTCGAGCGAACATTATCGAGCGAGATCCATGCTCCCTGCTCAGCAGCCTTTATATTACTTTCACTTGTACCCCCCTGAGCGTGAATCCAGATAAAGGCAGAAGGATCAATCCCCATCTCCTTCAGAATGCTTATCTGTTCGAAAGCCGGTTTCTCCGGGCCTGTATGTGAGGCAATAACAAGTCCTGTTTTCAGATGTGCCAATCCGGCGGCTGTTATGATTTTCCGATGCTCAGCAGATAATGAGTCGGTGGGATCAACAGCTATTTTTATGAATCCGGGCTTTACCCCGCTCCCTTCAATACTATTTTCAAATTCATTGATCCAGATTGTTGCAATTTCAGAAGCATCGGATGAATAAAAACTCTTTGGAATAAAGAAATTCTTCCTGGCCCCGTAATACCCGGTGTTGGTTATAAAATTAAGATCTGTTTCGCGGGACAGCTCCTTTAAAAGAACAGGATCGCGTCCAAGGTATGCCGGTGTACACTCAATAAAAGTCTTTATGTTTTTTTCTTTTAACTGTAAGAGAAACGGTAAAGCTTTTGCTATGACTTCTTCCCTGTTCCAGCGAGTACTATTTATACTGTCTGCACCAATAAAATCCACGAGAACATGTTCATGTTCAAGTGTGTAGCCCATTTCTGACGGGGAGACAGGGCCATTTACAGTCATGATAAACTCCTCTGACTTTGATTTACAGGCGATAATTATAATCCCAAATAAAAGGAAGAGAATCAGATATAAGATTATCTTGAAATCATCCCAATCGTTTTTTTTCATAGCAGCATTTTTTAATAATGTCTGCCTTAAAAATAGGATAATTATTGAGAACTGGCAAAAATATTAAAAAGATTACGGTAATTGCAGAGGGGCGTTGCATGCAATGCCCCTACAATCCCCTATTTATAGGAATCTAGATGTACGCTCTTCACAGCTCTGCCGGATGGATCGATCATGTTTTTGAATGATGCGTCCCATGCAAGAGCTTCGGCAGTGCTGCACGCGACGGAAGGAACTGACGGTACGCATGAGGCTGCAGAGTCGGATGGAAAATGCTCTGAAAATATTGAGCGGTAA
Source organism: Bacteroidales bacterium (assembly GCA_035529055.1). Lineage (GTDB taxonomy): Bacteria > Bacteroidota > Bacteroidia > Bacteroidales > VadinHA17 > LD21. Next base: position 5,743 of record DATKXL010000110.1, on the reverse strand, counting down.
TAATACTCTTCCTTTGACATTGGCGGATTTATCGGGAAACGGTATTTTGCGTTTGCAAGCTGTTCATCTGAAACCTCCTTTAAGGCAAGCGCCCGCAGAGAATCTATCCAGTTATAGCCTACCCCGTCGGAAAACTGCTCTTTTTGTCTCCAGGCTACACTTGGTGGCAGATAATCCTCAAATGCTTTTCTGAGAACCCATTTTTCGATGCGCCCCCTGGCGATCATTTTATCTTCCGGATTGAGTCTCATCGCAACATCCATGAATTCCTTGTCAAGGAAGGGAACCCGTCCTTCCACACCCCAGGCAGCTAACGATTTATTAGCCCTCAGGCAATCATAAAGATTTAATTTACTGAGTTTTCTGACGGTCTCCTCATGAAATGCTTTAGGATTGGGAGCTTTATGAAAATAGAGATAACCTCCGAATATTTCATCAGCGCCCTCACCTGAAAGAACCATCTTCACTCCCATTGATTTAATGACCCTGGCAAGAAGATACATAGGTGTAGAGGCCCTTACAGTAGTGACATCATAAGTCTCGATATGGTAAATAACGTCACGAATGGCATCCAATCCCTCTTCAACAGTAAAATTTATTTCGTGATGAACAGTCCCAATGTGACCAGCCACTATTCTTGCAGCCGCCAGGTCGGGTGAGCCTACCAATCCTACGGCAAAGGAATGGAGCTGCGGCCACCATGCTTCCATTTGATCCCCTGATTCGATCCTTTTTGGAGCATATTTTTTTGCAACAGCCGATACAACTGAGGAATCGAGTCCTCCCGAAAGAAGAACACCGTATGGAACATCCGACATCAGCTGCCTGTGAACAGAAGCTTCAAGGGCTCTCCTGAGATCATCAATTGAGGTTGTGTTGTTCTCAACTGCTTCATAACTCATCCAGTCGCGATGATACCACTTTTTCATCACCCCATCCCTGCTGTAGAGATAATGCCCCGGCAGGAACTCCTGAATTTTATTGCATACACCCTCGAGAGCTTTTAGTTCCGATGCAACATAAAAATTGCCGAACTGGTCCCAGCCCATGTAAAGGGGTACTATACCAATATGGTCTCTTGCAATAAAATAACAATCTTTCTCCCTGTCATATAAAGCAAATGCAAAGATCCCGTTCATCTCCTCAAGGAAGGCAGGACCTTTATCGCGATAAAGAGGAATGATCACCTCACAATCGGAATGAGTGAGGAATTCATAGGAGTTCTCGTATCTTTTACGAATCTCCTGGTGATTATATATCTCTCCGTTTACAGCGAGAATAATGTTGCCGTCCATGCTGTATAATGGCTGCTTCCCTGATTGGGGATCAACAATCGATAACCTTTCATGAGCAAGTATGGCTTTTTCACAATAAAAGATACCTGACCAGTCAGGGCCCCGGTGCCTTACTTTTTTTGACATTTTAAGGACCTTAGCCCTTAACTCCATATGGTTCACTTTCAAATCAAATACTCCTACTATTCCGCACATAAATTCTTTTGTGATGTTAGTAATTCAGCAATTCTGGTTGCAGGTTGCTTGTTGCCGGGTGCATGTTAACCCACACAAGCTTTATGTTTTTGAAAAAACCAGTTTGCAAACCTAATAAAAAAAATGATATATAAAATATTAAATTACAAAAAATATTGTGTATTTCCAAATAATATTAAAGAAAAATGATAATATATATAAATATATTAAATATAAACAGCATATTTGGTTTATTCTGTTAAATTATGATCAGTGTGTTAATTAAGTCAACCACCTCCCCCTCTTAAAAGTTGTTAAAAATCAATAAATCTGAGCTTTTAAAGATGCTAATAGGCACATCTTTTGTAATTATCCGGTTTATTTTTTATATTGCAGTTCACTTCAGGAACAGGCAATTATAGCAGCAAAGACCAGAATATCGGATTTGACTCAAATATATGTCGTAAGTAATTAAAAATAAATATGCTATGAAAAAACTTCTCATTATTGTGTCTTCTCTCGTTGTAATAGGAGTCATTGGTTATGCAGTCTTTTATTTAATATCTTTAGATAAGAAAATCTCTTCTGATTCTGTAGAGAAGTCTGTTGAACTATCTGATAACCAGGAAATAAGCGAATGGAGGGAAGAAGACAGAACTGGTGTGTCAGCCGAAACAGGATTACTGAAAATCTGGCCTATAGAAGGGCCTGAACTTATTTGGTCAAATGCTGATTTGCCCAAAGGCCACTCTTCAGTAACATTCAGCAACAATACCATATATCTAACAGGTAACGATGGTCAGAATGATATGCTGGTCGCTTTGGACACATACGGAAAAATAAAATGGGTAACCCCTTATGGACGTTCCTGGACTGCTTCAAACCCTGAAAGCCGCTGCACCCCGACTGCAGAGGGCGACAGAGTATATGTATCCAGTGGCTTTGGGGATATTGCCTGCATTGATGGAATATCAGGAAAAATCTTATGGTCACTCAAGGCCAGCGAAATTTATAAAGGAACATATGGACAATGGGGTATTGCCGAGTCTTTGATTATAGACGGACAAAAGCTCTATTTTACACCCGGCGGACCTGAAACTAATACAATTGCACTGGATAAAACTACGGGAAACCTTATCTGGAAATCTAAGAGCCTTAATGATGGTCCGGCATATGTTTCCCCGATTATAATCGATTACGCAGGCAGGAAGATCATTATAAATGTGTCGCTGCACTATATTTATGCTGTCGATGCATCCGATGGTGCCATACTATGGAATATCAATCATATGGACGCAATTGACAGTAAGACATCTGTCGCAGTCTGGCCCGATGCACCTTTTATTAAATGTGTCACCCCTGTTTATCATGATGGAAAAATATATGTTACGGGCGGATACGATCACGGAAGCATTCTACTGAGCTTGAATGAAGACGGTACCAATGCATCTGTGACCTGGACCGATTCAGTGCTGGATGTACATCACGGAGGTGTTGTGCTTGTGGACGGGTATATTTATGGTTCAAACTGGCTTAGCAACAGTAATGGAAACTGGTGTTGCCTTGAGTGGAATACCGGAAAGAAAATGTATGAGGAGCAGTGGAAATGCAAAGGCTCAATTATTTCAGCAGAAGGTATGCTTTATGTATATGATGAAAAGACCGGTTTTGTAGGATTAGTTAAAGCAACTCCCGAAAAATTTGATCTGGTAAGCAGTTTTAAAGTGAAACAGGGATCTGGTCCTTACTGGTCTCATCCAGTTATAAATAATGGCATATTATTTATCCGGCATGCCGAATATCTGGCAGCCTATTCAATAAGATCAAATTAAGTCATTTTTGACCTTTAATTTAAATTCTCTGCAATTGATATTTGCTGCTGATCTAATAAGATCAGTTAGTTAAAAATGTCACTTTTGTGGTTAAGAATTATTAAATATTGTTAAAAATATCATCATTTCTTAAAAAGATGATATTGCAGATATCTTATCTGGCGAATTGTTTATTTCATTTTTCTATATTGCAAAACTTAAACTAAAAAAAAGAGTATCATGAAAAGAAGTTTTATAAAAATCATTTTTGCAGCCGTTCTGGTGGCGATTACCGGGAATTCTTATAGTCAGCAAATAGGATGGCGCGGACCGGGCAGAACAGGTATTTATAATGAAAGCGGTTTATTGAAGGTATGGCCTGCCTCGGGGCCTGCACTCATCTGGGAGGCGGAAGGTATAGGAATGGGTTATTCCAGTGCTACTGTGACGACTGATGCAATCTATATTACAGGCATTAGAGGTGATAAAGATGTTCTTACAGCTTTCACTCAGGATGGAAAGAAGAAATGGGACGTGGAATATGGAACCATGTCAAAAGTTCAAAGTTCTCCGGAAAGCCGCTGTACACCGACTTTTTACAATGGCAAAATTTATGTTGTAAGCGGTTCAGGTGACCTCGCTTGCGTCTCCACAAGCGGTAAAATACTGTGGTCAGTTAATTTTTACACAAAGTATAAATCTGTCGTTCCACGTTTTGGAATCTCAGAATCACCACTTGTAGTTGACAACAAGGTAATTATAACCACCGGAGGAGATATCGCAGCGATGGCCGCTTTCAATGTTGATAATGGGAATGTTGTATGGGAGACTGCATCGCTAAATGAAGGTTCACAATATGTAAATCCACTGCTTATCGAAAACAAAGGGATGAAAGTAATTGTTACGCATAATCCAACGTATATCATAGGTGTAAATGCAGCTGATGGAAAACTTCTGTGGAAATTCAATTTTGGCGCTGTAAATGCTGACCAGAAAGGTGGTAAAAATTACATTCATACACCAATTTACAAGGATGGTTTCCTTTTTGCTGCCAACGGTTACGGGCAGACCGCAGCAAAAATCAAGATAAGCACTGACGGCAGTGATCCAACTCTGGTATGGAAAAATCCTGAAATCAATCCTCATGTGGGAGGAATGGTGCTTATTGGAAATTATATCTACAGCTCTACTCATGACAATAACTCAATGGGCAGGTGGATATGTGTTGACTGGACTACCGGCAAGACCATGTGGATCACCCTCTGGAATAATAAAGGATCTGTAATTTCTGCAGAAGGATTGCTTTATATTTATGAAGAAAAGAGTGGGAACGTAGCGTTGGTCAGACCAAACAGTGAAAAACTTGACATAATCAGCTCTTTCCAGATTACTAAAGGTGCAGGCCCGTACTGGTCTCATCCTGTGATAGATAAAGGAAGACTTTTCCTGAGGCACGGGGATTATCTGGCTGTTTATTCGATAAAGGCAAAATAATTAAATACCCCCCTGCCCCTAAAAGGGGGGTTAATACTCAGACATATTTTGAATCATCTAAATGACAAGAAATTATCCCCCCTTCAGGGGGGTTGGGGGGCGAGCAAATAAAATGAGGATTTAGGTCCTGAAAAAGACATTGTATGCCATCATTAAGTAGAAATACAATAATAACAGGATCTGCTATAGTACTTTTTACTACAGCATTCTCCTGGTGGATTTTTGCCAATTCGTCATACAATGTAGTTAAACGTCTTCCCGGGATGGACAACAGACCTCCTCAGAGACAAATATCCGATTCAATCATAATCGGGGAATTTCTGGATACGCTTGGCTCGATTGAGGAAATACTCCCCGGGAGCTGGCCCCGCTTCAGGGGAGCAGATTTTGACAATATAAGTAAAGATGCTACACCACTGGCTGAGACTTGGGATACATCAGGTCCTCCCATTGTCTGGCAGATTACGCTTGGTGAAGGGTACGCAGGTCCTGCAGTACTGAACGGACGGGTTTACGTGCTCGACTATAACGAAAGAAGAAAAGCCGACATGCTCAGATGCTTCTCACTTAAATCGGGAGCTGAGCTATGGAGAAGATGGTATAATGTCGAGTTCAAACGGAACCACGGTTATTCAAGGACAATCCCTGCAATTACCGATAAATATGTTGTTACCATAGGACCCAGGTCTCATGTGATGTGCGTGGATCCATTGAATGGCAAACTTCTATGGTCTATTGATCTCGAGAAAGAGTATGGCATTCCGGGAACAGTGAAGGGAAAAATAACGCCCGAATTTTACAGTGGCCAGTGTCCTTTGATTGATAATGATATGGCAATTATTGCGCCGGGCGGTAAAGCTCTTATGATTGGAGTCGATTGTGCCACCGGAAAGGTAGTCTGGAAAACACCAAATCCTGATTCACTCAGGATGTCGCACACCTCGATAATCCCGATGATCATTCACGGAA
>DATKXL010000109.1:0-6214 GCA_035529055.1 Bacteroidales bacterium | reverse complement strand
TTAATGAAAGAACATTCCGATATCAGTTTCAGTGTTGAGGGACATACCGACAGTGACGGAGATGATGCTTCAAACCAGAGTCTCTCTGAACGTCGTGCTCAGGCAGTAGTTGCGGAATTTACAAAAATGGGTATTGCAGCTGCCCGCCTGAGCAGCAAAGGATGGGGCGAAAGTGCACCTATCGACAGTAATTCTACTCCGGAAGGTAAAGCCAACAACCGCAGAGTGGAATTCGTAAAAATGTAATATTAGACTATCAGTCATGAAACCAGAAACATTCAGAAAATGTTAAAAAGGATTATTTGTATTTCTATTGCTTTCTTTTTATTCTTTGCCCCGGGTGTGTTATCTCAGAGCGGAAACTGTCCGAAGATTAAAGTCGGGGTTAAAATAGCTGAAATTTACCCGCAAGTATTCGATCATTTAAATAAAGTATATAAGACTGAAAAGCACAGGGCTGTGTGGCTTACCGAACTAGGTGAGCTATTAATGAAGTCTCTCAGGGAAAACTCACCTGAGCTCGAATTCATTTACCTCGCCGGAAGTCCTAATGCAGATTATGATTATTTGTTTAGTTCTCTTATAGCATTGTCAGGTGGTGGGGACGATGTTATCATGGTTCCTGAATATACAATTATTGAAGGTGATAACATATTTACGGTTCCGCCTGTTTACGGTTCCGAATATACTGTTTATAAGGTCTGGTCCTCTCTTATAGTAAACTCCAACTGTTTTCCTAACCGAAGATATATCCTTGGGATTGAAAATGGCGAGAGTGAGGATATTTACAGGGCTATCCTGTCAAGTTTATCAGGATTCGGAAGAGGCATAGCATATACTCTTTATAAAAGAGAAAACGAAAGACCTGTTCCGCCCAGAGAACCTACTGTTGAAACCAGACTGGAAAAAGAATATTTGTCCCCTCTTGAAGAGGATACAAGGAAAGTGAAAATCTATGAAAAGGTTTTAAGTTGTAACGGACGGCCATCATATTTTGTTGGTAATCACAGTCAACCGGTACGATTTCCGTCAAAGACCGACAGGGGAGATATTGAACCAGCGGAAGGTTGTAAACTTGAAAACTATAATCCGGAGATACAATATATTCTTGTCAATGCAGCCGGAGATGCAGTTGGTGAATATACACTAAAAAGAGGGTTAGATCCTCTGTTGGAAAAAATCACCCTTTCAACCTGCCCTCTGGGGAATAAACCGAATATTGAAAAAGAAGTTGAATTTGTCATCCGGGGTCTCGAACTTAAGGTCGAACCCTACCGCAAAATCATTTATAATGGAGAGAAGACAACAATCTCAATTGATCTGCATGAAATTGATCCTTATGGCGTTAAATATCCTGTGACGAACCGTGAAGTGGAAATTAAAGTAACCGGACTTGTTGATGGCACTGTTTCTCCGGCGGATAAGGTTACAACTGATAATATGGGTATAGCATGGATAGACTATAAAGCAGGACAGAAGGACAAACAGATTAAGATTACCGCCACGTTCACTCCTCCCGGATACCCCGAAACGGTTAAGGGGGAGGCTGCTATAACAGTAAAAAAGCCTGAAGGTGATTTCAACGGCACGATCACTTACCAGCGCCATGTTCACTGGAAGGACGAGTCGGAGCAGCCGTCCGGATCATTGTTCATGTCGGTCGATCTTGATGAAAATGCCACGATCCATGTTGCCGCCCGTTACCTGCGCACAATAAAATACAGCTCAGGTGATTCGGAGGTACTTTACGAGGCAACAGCGCTTTCCGGAAATTTTTCAGTATCAATGAAAAAGATTATTGTCATTACCGACAAGGATGGTAACTGGACAAAAAACGTTGACTTCTGGCAGGGTGACAAAATGATAGAGCCTGAAAGTGGTTCCAATCTATTACTGACTATCGAACAACAGAAGAAGAGCTACACCATTCAGAGTGCAATCTCCTTTCCATCTGTTAATGGCACCTCCGAGACAACCAGCTCCCGGGGCGCGAAGTTGACCATGGAGGCAGAAAACTGGAGGTGTCACGCCAGTTTCGTGGTGGATGGCCCGACAGATGGTAACTCGGTTAACGGTAACTGGTCAAAACCGGTAACAGGCAACCTGGCAGTTACTGCAGCGGCCGGTTTGCTTCCCGGCTCTACGTGGAACTGGAGCCTGAGCCGGACTAACAAGAAAAGCAATTAAGAAGTCCCTGAGTGACGGCAACGGCAGGGATGACCCGAATGATTGTTTTTAAAAATAATAAGGAAATGAAAACAAGATTAATTATCAGGTTGATTCCAACACTGTTCTTGCTGTCGCTATTCACTGTAGCCCCAGCACAAAACAACTGTACGTGCGACAGGCATGGTATGCTCGTAGAATTCACCAATCCACATAACCCTGATTATGAGCAGAAGCTGGAAGAGTGGCGTAAATGCATGAGTCTCGAACTTGGTAATTATGTCAGTTTTGAGGTGAATGACCCCAGGGTGGCTGAGGCTTCCGGGAAGTGTGCAGGACTTACCCCTGAAGATAAATGGTATTGTTATCCGGCAATTATTGCAGCATTTCTTGGTGAAAAACTGACCAACTCATGCTTTCATATGCTTTCAAATCAATATTTTGATCCCGGGAAGCATAAACAACCGGAATATATTTTTAAAGGAAGTTATGTGGCAAATATCGAGGGAGGACGTATGATAGAATATGCCGGAGGAGAGGTAACTAAACCTGTTGTTGCCAGGTTGACATTACAACTCTACTATAATGGCACGAGTCCTGAGCTCATTACTGAGTGGGTCACTGAAAACACAATCAATGATGTCCGCGGACTATTGAACAAAACCAAACTGCCTAATCCAATAGGTCCTACTCTGGATGAATTTGAGAAAAGACCCGCCAGTTGCGACATCGAAATAAAGTCGGTCAAGGAATTGTGCGACAAAGGAGTAACCGAAATTGAGTTGACGAAATTCACAGATGAAAAAGGTGCTGCTTCTAAGCCCTTTAACAGAGTCATGGTTACTGTTGAAAACGGGAAGATACTCAACGGGGAAAAATGTGAGATAGGACCTGATTACCGGGCGTTCACCCTGGAAGAGGGTAAAGTGACAGTCAAATACCAGAGGCCGGCAAACAGAGGAGGAGATGATTATGACCTGTTAAGGGTCTACAACTCATGCGATATTCTGCCACCTGAAAAATACCCTCTCTCCAAAACCCTCACCGAAAAAATGATCGCCGAAAAAAATATCCCGCTTATGTGCGATGGTTACGAGGGTACAATCGCAATCACCAAAACATGGAATTATACAACCAGCGACGGAGGCAGGTATGTTGGTTCACATAGCGTCTCTTACAATGGTATGTTCAAACCGATTAAAGAGATGGAAGGCATGGAAGATCAGCCGGTAAAGATCTTTAAATCAGCAAATGTTACCGGTCAATGGAAGTATAATGAAGATTATTATTGTGGAGGATCTGACTGTGACTGCGAGGGTCTTGTTTTTCAGGAATATGGATCCGGAAGTGTCTCAACTTTAGTCCTAGAAAACATTATGGTAATAACTCAGATCTTCCCCACTGAAAACGCTGTGGTCGCCAAACAGCTTGGACAATTCGGCATGGTAAACTGGTATGATATTGCAACACCGGGAGAAGAGAACCTGCCAACACAAACCAGGCGCAAACACCATATAGAAAACGTCGGTTGCGTATGGAATGAATCCAGTAACAAGGAGGTCCTTCCCGAAGTCCATATCCGCTATAAGCTGACTGACTCAAAAATTCTTCAGGGAAACCGATCATGGCAATCAGGAATGGACACTGAAGGGCTTGAGGTCAGTAACATGACTGAGGCTATCTATTCACAGAAAGCTTATGAGCCTGATAAACCGGGGAATGAATATACCTATTCCGTAACCTGGCACCTGACAGCACTTTAAACTGCATATTAAACAATATAAACAACTTTAAAAATCAATAAAGATGAAAACGACAATTGCACTAGCAATCTACGTCCTGTTAACGCTGCCAAAGGCATCCGGGCAGGAGGCTACATTGAAACCCTTCAGCTTCAAATCCGGTATCATAGAGTACAAATACTCGGGCGATAAGACCGGAAAAGCAACACAGTATATTGATGACTATGGCATGAAGAGCGCCATGTATTCCGAAATAATCCAGAATGGCGAAGCCAGTAAATCATGGGTGGTATCGTCAGGCGATTTCCAGTACATGTGGGACCTCTCCAAACCTACACAGGGAATGAAGATGAAAAATCCTCTGCTTTCATGGATCAGTGAATCGTCAAAAGGGGGCATGGAATCATTCGCCGAATCAACCTATGAGAAGATGGGAATGGTGAAGAGCGGCACCGAAATGTTCCTCGGCAAAGAATGTAAGGTCATCAAAGGAGATATGGGCAAGATATTGACATGGAACGGTATAATGATGCTGATGGATTTTAAGATGGGTGCATACGTTTCTAAACAGGAGGCAACATCGGTTAAAACCAACGTACCTGTTGAAGCAAAATACTTCGCCGTACCAAAAAACATAACATTCTCGGAGATGCCGGGTTTCTGATAGATTTTCAGGTTTGAATTCAGTTCAGACGGAGAACTCAAAAGAAAACTCAGGGAAGAAAATCATTATTTCTATTTTAAATCGAGCTTCCCTTTATTTTATTTCTAACTAACATTTAAATTAGCAGAAATAAAGTTTGTTGTAATATCATTCTGAAATGAACAAATTAAACAGGCACTCTTCCCTCCTTTCACTGATGATCCTTCTTCTGATATCTGTTTTTATCCCGTCATGCGACAGACTTAATAAAGATCCCCTTTTTATTGGGACCTGGCAGCACAAAGACATAGTCGATACAGGCGACCTGGTTTTCAATACAACACGTACACTGATCCTCACCAAAACAACTTACGAAGAAATATATATGCTTCAGAGTTATAACTCAGATGCTGTTTTGTCAATAATTGGTTTTAAAGGTGGTCTCTCAACAAAAGGTTCTGAAATGACATTCAACCTTGAGGAGATTGGCACCTGTGTAAAAGATGCCTCGCAAAACTGCACCGATCAGGTTGTTTTCTACGGTCAGGGAACACAATACTATATCGACAATATCCAATATTTCAGACTTATCATAGAGGGAGAGTACGAGGCTGATGAAAATTATCTGCAGCTGAAACGTGACACGAACGGGGACGGCGACATGGAGGATAATGGTGAGAGTATTGAGTTTCAGAGAATTTAAAGCTGTAATATTTTACAGGGATTGCTAACAATCAGAATCATTACTTTTACCTGACAAATCAATCTTATGAAGTTAATCTGGATCCTGATTTTCCCATTTATTTTCTGGCAGGGATCAATTAAGTCCTCATTGGATCCTCCAACCGGATTAATGGTCGAATTTATCAGGGAACCTGACAAGGTAAGGATCCTTGATCCCAGACCTGAATTCAGCTGGATCGTTCCCGATATGGCCGGATCTCAGACTGCTTACCAGATCATGGTCTCATCATCAAAAGAAAAACTTACCGTAAATGAGGCAGATTTATGGAACAGTAACAAAACATTCAGCTCACAATCAACTGAAATCGAATATTCCGGGAACCTCCTCCGGGACAACACAACATATTACTGGAAAGTAAGGATATGGGACAGGAAAGACAAACCATCACACTATTCCGGAATACAGAAATTCAAAACAGGTAATCTTTATGGCTATGCAACAACCGGGAATAACTTTATGGTCACATATATCAGACCGGAGAAATTTGTAAAAACCGGAGCTAATCAATACTTCGCCGACTTTGGGAAAGATGCCTTCGGCTCGCTTCTCCTTGAAATTGCACCGACCGATACAGATACCCTGATAATTCATCTCGGCGAAAAAACTGACGGACAACACAAAATAGATCCCAATCCGGGAGGCACCATCCGGTATCAGAAAGTATTGCTGCCTGTTGAACCCGGGAAGAAAAAATATACACTTGCCCTGCCTCCCGACAGCAGGAATACAGGTCCGGCAGCAATACATCTGCCCGATTCAATTGGTGTAATTACTCCCTTCAGATACTGTGAAATAGAGAATTGCAACTTTGAATTAAAACCGGAGAATATACTTCAAAAAGCTTACTGGCACTATTTTGATGATAAACTAAGCTTCTTTGAAAGTTCTGATACGATCCTTAACCAGGTCTGGGATATC
>DATKXL010000108.1:0-2350 GCA_035529055.1 Bacteroidales bacterium | reverse complement strand
GGGACAAGTCTATAAAATATGCCAATCCTCCAATAATCCATAATGATAAAATTTATACTAACGGTGAGGGTTTTTTCCTTCTGACGGGTGATCCGATCATGGAAAAGGATCCTATAACAAGCGAAGAGCTTCCCTGGAGTTTCAGGCGCGAATATGGGTGCGGAATCGTAGCTGCCAGTGAACATCTTCTCACATTCCGCTCTGCTTCGGCAGGGTTTATTAACCTTGAGTCATTTGAAGGAACCGGTAGCCTTGGAGGATGGAAGCCCGGATGTTCAACCAATCTTATTGCTGCCGACGGAGTCCTTAATTCACCCGATTATACCCGGACATGCCAGTGCCCTTACCAGAACCAGACATCTCTTGCACTGATTTATATGCCATGGATGACCTATTGGACGAACAGTAATTATAAATGGAACGGGAAGCAGATTAAACAGCTTGGAGTTAATCTGAATGCTCCGGGCGACAGAAGCTCAGCAGATAATATCCTCTGGCTCGAATATCCTGTTGTCGGAGGAGCATCACCTGAAATCCCGATAAAAATTGATACTGTTAAGTATTTTAAGATCAGAAAGGAACCATTATCAGTAGCGTCCGGGAATACTCCCTGGGTAAGCTCAAGCGCTATGGGTGGAGTAAGATCAATAGAAATTACATTATCATCGGATGAATCTGTGCCGGAAACCTCGTATAGAATAAATTTGTATTTTTCCGAACTTGAGAACAAACATCCCGGTGAACGTGTCTTTAATGTCGCGATACAGGATAAAACACTTCTTGAAAACTTTGATATTGTAAGTGAGGCAGGTAAATGCGATAAAGAGATTGTCAAATCATTCTCAGGAATAAAGGCCGGGAAGGTATTAAAGATTGATCTGACTCCGGTTAATGGAAATACTATTTTGTCGGGGATTGAGTTGATACAGGATGTGTAGAGATGCATGGGGCATGAGGCATGGGGCAGGAATTAATATAGATTAGAAAATGTTTGGGAAAAAATATTTGAGGATAATAGTAACTGCAGGTTTGATAAGTCTTGCCTGTACGACCAAGGTGTCGGAATGGGTGCTTCTTAATTCTCTGTCGGATCAGTACACCCTGTTTTATTTTCACAAAGCCGCACTCTCTGAATCAGCAAAACGGCAAAATGCGGAAATAAATAAGGGTATGAAAGCCGCAAATATTCAATTACGGAACGTCTTAAAACAGGATATTAATGAGCCTTATTACGCTCTTTACTATAAAAACAGACTATTTTCAGCCTATAATGAATTTAATGACCTTGATAATCTTACTTCATCGCCGTTAAGAGAGAGGATTGCAGGTGAACTGATGGCAGGGAAGCTCTGTGTTTTATTATATCTTAAAACTGATATAAAAGAAAAAGATGATCAGGGATTACAGGTGATCAGAAAAACAATTGCCTCTTCTCCTTTTAGCAATATTATCCCCGTTGTGGAGTTGAGCAGAAACAGCAGGGAAGAGATGCATTTTGTCTCAATGCTGCTTAATGTGGAAAGTGATCTTAAAAACATCAGGGAACCTATGCTTTTCGGAATTTTTGGCAGATTCAGAGCCCTCGAACCACTGCTGGCAAAAGGTATTTCTGAAGAGAACATTAACCTGATGATCGATTTTTTTACTGCAGACTGCAGTTGCCTGATAAAGGATAATCTTCCCGGAACTGATATCCTTTATAGTGGAAACTGGGAGAATCCGGTACCTGCTCTTGTAAATAAAATTTTTGATGAGAATCCAGCCTTATTACACTATTAAATGGGGCAGGATACACTAACATACGACTCCCTTGCGAACAGACCATTCCCAAAATGGCTTACCGACCAGAGAGATGGACTTAATACTATTCAACGGGTAAAAACTGAAATGAAAAATGACAAATCTCTCTATGTATCTTTTGCCATTACGGGTCTTTTTATTTTACTTGTAGTTGCTGTCTTAACAATTTATATAGTCCGAAAGAACAAGAACCATTCATCATGAATCCATTCCGGTTAGTTATAAAAGAACTTTTTTACAGAAAGATAAATTCTGTTGTTATTTTATTAACAGTAATTGTGGCAAGTACCGTTTCTGTGGCAATATACACTTTAAGTAAAGCCAGCGAAAATGAGACAAGACTGATTATGCGCGAACAGGGACTTAACCTTTATATTTTTCCAAAAGGCGCGAACCTCATTGATCTTTTTTCGGTTAACAAAATGCCAGCCTTTCCTGAAAAGTATGTGGATGCACTGGCAGAATCGAAAACATTTGACGCAGTAAGGCATCTCACAGGCATTTTACAGGTGAAATATCCTGACTGGAAAGATCCGAATGGTTCTTCTCA
>DATKXL010000107.1:0-23593 GCA_035529055.1 Bacteroidales bacterium | reverse complement strand
CTGCATGAGATATCATTTTCTCCTGTAAAGGGTATTGTACATAGATATCCCGACAGGGTTCTTTTTACTGTCACACAGGTCTGTTCCAATTACTGCAGGTATTGCACACGGTCTCATTCAGTTGGTAAGTTAGACAAGCTGGGAAGGCACGATTACGAAAAGGCCTTTAATTATATCGCAACTCATAATGAGGTAAGGGATGTTCTTATAAGCGGAGGAGATCCTCTTACCCTTTCTGATGAGACTCTCGATTATATCCTTTCAAATATCAGGAGAATCGAACATGTTGAAATAATAAGGATAGGAACAAGAGTTCCTGTTGTCTTACCACAGCGTATAACCGACGGATTAATAAATATACTCAGGAAATATCACCCATTGTTCATCAGCCTGCATTTCTCGCATCCTCTTGAGATTACCGGTGAATGTTCAAAAGCCTGCAGGAAGCTTGCTGACGGTGGATTCCCGCTTGGCAGCCAGACTGTTCTTCTTAAGGGCATTAATGATAATGTTCCCACAATGAAAGAGCTGATGCACAAATTGCTGAAGATAAGGGTAAGACCATATTACCTTTATCAGTGTGACCTGATACCCGGTTCCAGTCATTTCAGGACCACTGTCAGAAAAGGTCTTGAGATCATAAAAGGGCTCAGGGGCTATACAAGCGGTTACGCGATACCTGCATTCGTTGTTGATGCTCCAGGGGGCGGAGGTAAAATACCACTTCTCCCCGATTATGTGGTTGAGCATAACAACGACCATATAGTTCTGCGTAATTACAAGGGTGTATTATGCGAATATCCTGAAAAATAGGAAGTATAAATGAAAATCGGCTTGACGTATGACTTACGCTCATGGTACCTTGAGCAAGGTTATTCTATGGAGGATACTGCAGAATTTGATAAACAGGAGACTGTTGATGCAATTGATGCTGCTCTAAGAACAATGGGATTTGAAACAGAGCCTGTAGGCAACTGTTTTCAACTCATTGAGGCTTTAGCCAAAGGGAAAAAGTGGGATCTGGTCTTTAATATCGCTGAAGGCCTTTATGGCGATGGAAGAGAGTCTGTCGTGCCTGCTATACTGGATCAGTACAGGATACCATATGTATTCAGCGGTCCTGTTATTCTGGGCATTTCCCTTAATAAGCATCTTACACGGCTGGTCGTTTCGGCAGCCGGTGTACCGGTAAGCCCCGGGATGCTACTTTCCGATGTGAAAGATGTTGAAAAATGCCATCTTGATTTTCCGCTTTTTATAAAACCGGTATCTGAAGGCACCGGTAAGGGCATCACGGAAAAAAACCTGATCAACTCCAGCGATGAACTGAAACATATGGTTGAACGGATCATCACAAGATTCAATCAGCCGGCACTCGTTGAGGAATACCTTCCGGGAAGAGAATTCACTGTTGGTGTAATTGGTTCAGGTGATGAGACTGTAGCAATAGGCGGAATGGAAATTGAATGTAAAGATAATCTGCCTTACTCGGTTGAGTTTAAGGAAAACTATCAGGAATTCTGTAAGTATATCCCTATGGCAGAAGAGTTTACCGGGGAGTGTAAAACTGTTGCAGTAAATGTCTGGAAGGCTATGGGCGGAGTCGATGCAGGAAGAGTTGATGTTAAAGCTGACCGCAACGGCAGAATCTGTTTTATGGAGGTAAATCCGCTGGCCGGCCTGCATCCTGTTCATTCTGACCTTCCTATACTCTCAGGCATGATCGGTATTAATTTCCAGACATTAATTGAAATGATAATGAAATCAGCCCTGAAACGACATCACCTGTCTTTATGATCAGAACGAGATGTTGCATATTGTTTAATCAGCCTCGTGAAGGAGCTTTGTCTGATGAACTTGATGTACTTGATCAGGTCAAATTTATCGAAAAGAACCTCATTGAGATCGGAATAGAGACCTACAGAAAAGGTATTACTTCCAATTTTATGGATGAAGTTGCTTCACTGGCCGGCAATAGACCTGATTTTGTTTTTAATCTTGTTGAATCATTAAATAACAAAGGCGAGCTGTGCTATTTTGTTCCGGCTCTTCTGAATATGTATTCAATCCCGTATTCCGGAAATCCACTTGAAGCCATGTTCATCACAACGAGCAAAGCTCTGACAAACAAGATATTGAATGAAAAATCCATAAGCTGTCCCTCTTCATATTCTCCTTCAGAATACAAATTGCTTAAACCTGGTCATCGTTACATAATTAAGCCGGTATGGGAAGACGGATCAATGGGAATAACAAGTGAGTCAGTATTTACTTATGAACCTGGTCATGAAAAGAAGTTCATCGGGCTTGACGATTCGCACTATATCATTCAGGATTATGTTGATGGAAGGGAATTTAATATCAGCATCCTGGCAGGAGAAGAGGGACCAGAGGTAATGCCTCCTGCCGAGATGGTATTTCGTAATTACGGTGAGGTGCGGCCAAGAATCGTTGATTTTAAGGCAAAATGGGAAGCTGATACTTTCGAATATGAAAATACAATCAGGGAGTTTCCCGGAGAAAAGCTGGATCCCTCCCTGTCCGGGAAAATCAGAGCCATCACCCTGCAATGCTGGTATGTATTCGGACTTAAGGGTTATGCCAGGATTGATATAAGAGTTGACAAGAATAACAATCCCTATGTGATTGAAGTAAATGCAAATCCCTGCATATCTCCTGACAGTGGTCTTGTAGCAGCAACAACTGAAGCAGGAATACCTTTCACTGATGTGGTTCGAAGGATAATAAGCGATCTAAACAAGTAGAATAATGACTACTGTTTTAAAAGGAATCAAACCTGCAGAAAGAAAGAGTATCGAGGAGATTCTCAGATCAACAGAATTTTTCTATGAGCATGAAATCCAAACTGCTCTGGAGATCGCTGATGAAACAATAACGAAAGGATCAGAAAAAAGCGGTTATTATTGGATGAAGGTCATTGATAAGGATGGTCTGGTCGCTTTTGCAAACTATGGTAAAAATGCCTTTTCGACACATTCCTGGGATCTTTACTGGATTGCAGTTCATCAAAACTCAAGAAATAAGAAGCTTGGCTCTGTACTTCTCAAAGCCATAGAAGATGATGTAAGAAACATGGATGGAAAAATACTCTGGATCGAGACATCAGGCAGGCCGCTTTATGCATCCACCGAAGGTTTCTACAAACGCAATGGCTATGAATTGCAGGCAAGCCTCAGGGATTTTTATGGTCCGGGCGATCCCAAACAAATATATTCAAAGGTTCTGTGAATGAATATTTAAGAGTGATCCCGACTGTCATTTTATCAACGGGACTCTTATTTTATAAGATTTGAGTTAAAATATTCAGCTATCCCGGTTACTTCTTTACCAAGCCACGCCGGCCTTTCAAAGCATTCTCCCTCTTCCCGGAGCTCGATTTCAGCCAAAATAAGACCTTCATTTTTATCGTGGAAAACATCAACCTCGAACAGGTGGTTACCTGATGGTATAATGTGCCTGGTTTTATAGATTCGTCCTGGCAGAGTAATTTCCAGTATTTCATTTGCTTCCTGCAGAGGGAGCTCTATTTCCCATTCTTTCCTGCTGAAAACGGTCCCCCGTTTTGGACTCTTTATTGTTATAAAGCCTTTATTTTCAGCAATTCTTAATCTGATGATCCTGGCCGGATCAATTGAAAGATATGCCTGGGTGATCTCTATCTCTTTGACTGACAAATGTCTGAATTCCCCATTTACCAGAAATTTGCGTTCAGTTTCGGTTGACATTGTTTTTTCTGTAAAGTTACAGATTTGATCATTTAAAATGATTAATAAGAATTTTGTACTTTAGTATAAAAAAACACAGTTGCCGGATGCTGGTTGCTTTGAAGATCATTTCAACTTTTACCTCACACAACAGATGGATGTAAAAATAGAATCAGGCTGGAAGTTCAGGCTTAAAGAGGAGTTTGAAAAGGACTATTTTATCAAATTAGCAACCTTCATCAGAGAGGAATACAGGAATGCCACGGTCTATCCTCCGGGCACCCTGATATTCAATGCTTTTAATTTGTGTCCGTTTGACAGGGTAAAAGCTGTAATAATCGGACAGGATCCTTATCACGGTCCGGGGCAGGCGCATGGTCTATGCTTTTCCGTCAGAGATGGAGTCGAATTTCCGCCAAGTCTGATAAACATCTTCAAAGAATTAGAATCTGATCTTGGGATCCCACAGCCGGCATCGGGTAATTTAGAAAGATGGTCCGGACAGGGAGTGTTGCTGCTAAACGCAACCCTGACCGTCAGAGCTCATCTGGCAGGATCACATCAAAGGAAAGGATGGGAAGAGTTCACCGACTATGTTATCAGGATTTTAAATGCCGAGAAGCAAAGTATTGTTTTTTTCCTCTGGGGAGCATATGCGCAAAAGAAGGGTGAATCAATTGACCGGTCGAAGCACCTGGTGCTGGAATCAGTTCACCCCTCTCCTCTCTCTGCGTCACGCGGCTTTTTCGGGAATAAACATTTCAGCAGATGCAATGAGTATCTGACAAAGAATGGCATTGATCCGATTAATTGGGGGTAGGATGTTAAGGTGCAGGGCACCGGACACAGGGCGTAAAGGAAAGCCTTCGGTTTTCAATTTGCTGCTTTAAGTCCCTGATCAACAGTAGTTTTGATTTCATCATAGTTTTCGAAACCAAGGGATAATCTTATCATACCTGGTTCGGGATATTTGGCTCCCCATACCGATTCGACCGGGAGGAGCATTGTCCGGTGATCGCCAAGAGAAGGGATCAGTTTTATTTTTTCTGAAACTGCTTTTATGAAAATGTCTCTTCTGTTTCTCTTTTCGGTTGGATTTTTCCCGTCAAAATCAAAAGTTATCATCGCTCCGAATCCTTTTTTGCCAAACAGCTCAACAGCCTCGTTGTGGCTTGGGTGATCCATTAGTCCGGGGTACCAGACTTTCCTGATGCAGGGAGTATTGCTCAGAACTTCAGATATTTGTGCCGCATTCCTGCATTGCCGGCGAAATCTTAATTCGAACGACTGAATCTGGGTATGGAGCCGGTAGGCATCATCAGGTGAAAGCATATGCCCGATAAGCTTACGGTATTCAATAGCTGATTTCATCAGGTTCTGATCGTTTCCACATATCACTCCGGCTGTCAGATTACCATGTCCTGAAAAGTATTTTGTAACACTGTGAATCACGATATCGGCTCCGCTTTCCAGAGGTCTCCACAACAGAGGTGTGGCGAAGGTGTTATCGACAATGACCCTGGAGCCGTATTGCCTTGCTATTTTTATTATTGCTGAAGCCTGAGGTACTATCAGCATCGGATTAGAAATAGCTTCGATATAAACAAATACAGGTTTTAATGATTTCACCAGGTTTTCAAAATCATTAATATCATATCTTTCATTAACGGGTAGAAAGTTATGGATATCAAGGCCTCTTCTTTTCTTCAGTATGGACTCAGCGAAAGATAATGTTCCTCCGTAAATTTCACTGAAAAAAAGCCAGGGTTTTACCAGATCACTTTCCTGAAATATCGAAACGGCTGTATCAATTGCCGACATGCCCGACTGAGTAAGCAGTGCCCACTCTGAGCCTTCAAGTCTCATAATCTCCTCCTCAGCGGCAATTACAGTTGGATTCCGGTACCTTGAATAAATATACAGGTCAGGTTCTCTTCTATTTTCCGTCTCCTGCCTGAATGCATCTGCAGCAATAGCAGCATCATATAATTCAAAACCTGCATCTCTGTATATCGGGACTCGCGGGCTGTTAACCTTTTTACTTTTCATTAATCAGATCTATTTCGGTTAATTTAATAATAGGGCTGGCAAGTTAAGAACGTTTCAAAGTATAAATGATTGAGAGGAACAGTGACTTATTTAAGATCCAGTTTGGAATCAGGAATAACATTACTGATCTTAAGTTTTTTATTATCAATGCTTTCAATGAACACCTCATATGTGATCCGCATCAGGCCAAAATAATTCATGTATGTATAATCTACCGGACCTGTGGAGAATATTTCACCATTTATTTTTGTCGATATTACAGCTTTGGGAAATGCTGTTTTAAACCTGTGATAATCCGAAACACTGCCTGCATTAATATCTCCAAAAGTTATTTCCTCACCTTTAATATTGACGATCAGATCCACAAAAGTCTGGTCTGATAGATTCCTGATTCTTACATCTGTAGGGCCCTCTGGTGAGAATTCCTTCTTCTTGCAAGAGAGAGCAGTCAGAATGATCAGACACAAAAGTAACTTTTTCATGGTCGAAAGGTAAATATTGTTGTCAAATATCTGACCGGTAATCTAAGAAATTAGTTGCACGAAACTTAAATTATGGTCAGACTATTAGCAGGAACCCATCCTTTATTTCCGTCGGTAAGCCTTATTTCGAACCACTCACCCACTGTGTCTTCAATAGTCACTTTTGTCCCTTCATGAAGAATGAAAAGATCTGTACCACTGTTATCCGGTGAACTTTTTCCGCTTACAGAGGGGCTGAATATAATTGCTTTATGGCTGTCATAGACGAGTGCTTTGTTTCTCACGGTAAATGCAAGAGAGGAGAGTGAGAGAATAATGAAGAATAAAGCAGCCCAGAAGCCTGTGACCTTTAACCTGTATTTAGTTGAATAGATGTAAAGCGAAAGAAGCAGCAGGAAGAGAATAAATGAAATAAGACTGATTTTTGCCCAGCCATTCGTTGAATTCAACAATGCCAGAAAATCGAACCATCTGACAAAGAACAGTTCTGGTATCTCTTCAAACTTATCGACGACCATTGACCTGGCGATCTGAAGATTGTAATTGGTATTTTCATCAGCAGGTCTGAGAAGATGTGCCCTTTCATAGAATAATATTGCCCCCGGGATATCATTAAGTTTAAAACAGACATTTCCAATATTATAGACAAGTGCAGAAGAGCGATAACCTGTGTTGTATATTTCCATCCATATTTCAAGAGCTTCACTGTAGCCTGATGCATTATAATACTCCACGCCTTTCATGAACTTCTCCTCACGCGATTCCTGCGAAGAAGCCTCAGTAACAGAAGCTCCGATAAAAATGATTATCAATATGTTTCTTAACAATGTATTCATCATTCAGCTGACAGAATTTTCAATTGTCCTTATAAATTGTGAGGCTCCTTCATAAATTGCAGCGGCTTCAGTATCAGATGATGAAGGCGCGAATCTTGCATATTCACAGGTATCCAGAATAGTAATCAGATTATTTATTTTCTCTTCTTCTATTCCTTCTTCCTTAAGTGAGTTAATGGCACTATTTCTTGTAAGATCTGAAACGGGTATATTCAGCTTGTCGCTAAGGTAACCCCAGATTGCTTTCAGCATCTCCTCATAAAATTTATCAATCAATCCGCTTTTAAGGCATCGGGAAGCTTCAGTAAGCCTCCTTTTTGCAACTTTTGCTGCTTTTCTGTTCCTGACAATGGTGAGGTCTGAATTACGTCTGACGTGCTCTCTCCTTGCAAAGAGTACTAATAGAAAGATCAGAAACGCAAATCCGTAAATACTATTGAATGAACGTTTTGACAGCAGGATATCTCCGGTCTTTCTTAGTTTGTCAGGCTCAGATTCAATAAAGCGGATATCTTTCCCAACATATTTAACATCTTCTTTTGAAATACCGCCATATACAGTAATTCCTGTATTTTGTTCACTACCCTTGCGTGCATGAAACCGATATTCATCTGTAGTAAGTTTTTCATACTGTCCGCTTGCAGCGTTGAAATAGGAATATGTTACCGGAGGAATTTTATAATCGCCATAGTGGCGGGGGATCAGCAAATACTCAAAAACCTTCTGCCCGGTTGTTCCATTCAGGCTGCTCTTCAGATCATCCGAAATTTTAGGGTCATAAACCTCAATATCAGGTGGCAGGTTCAGTTTTGGGACCGCAGCCAGCTTAAGGTTTCCATTCCCTGAAAGTATTATCTTAAGGGTTATTGCGTCATTCACAGTGACGCTATCTTTGCTTAAGGAGGCTTTAAGATCAAGCTTCCCGACAACACCGGAATAATCATCGGGTTTTACCCCTGGCAAAGGTTTAACCCTGACATTGACTGCCCGGCTGATAACTGCTCTCGGTATTGTTGTATAGGTCGAGAAAAAGTCACCGAAAAAGGGATCTGCCTGCCCTGTTTTTTGACGGACAAGTACAGAAATCTGAACGGGTTCAACAGTGATTTCCCCGCTTATCTGCGGATAAAGAAGAAACTGCTGGACTACCCCTGTTGCATAAATTGTTCCGTCTATATTGTCGCGCTGCAGGGAGGTTAATGGCGGGGTATTAAGATCGGCCTTAAGGAAGCCGTTAAATGCCGGAAATTTTACTTCATTTATACCTGATATATCAACTTTTGCATATATCTTGACCGTTGCCACAATGTGCTCACCCATATAAACTTCCTTTCTGCTCAAGGAAAGATTAATGAAAATATCATCACCTGAAGTCTGAACCTGATCTTTATCATCCCGGGTTATTGCACCTGCTGCATTCTGCTGAGAAGTACCGGTACCAATTACTTCAATACGCAACGAGTCGGAACTGTAAGTTTTGCTTTTAAGGGTAAAAGTTGCAGGTGATAATACGAATTTCCCTTCTTTAACAGCCTGAAGGTAATATACATAGGAATAGGAGGTTTCCCGTGTCATCTTACCGTTAATTATCTGCGTGCTTGAACTGTATGATGTCTGAGGTCCCATAAGTTTGTAGAATCCCTCAAAGGATGGAGCCAAAAACTCCCCTCCTCCTGTATTAACTGTCCACGATATGCTGAACTGCTGACCCACCCTGACTACTTCAGGATAGTCTGCAGTAACAGAAATATCCTGGCCTGAAACAACAGTACACAGGGATAATATCGTGTAAAACAGTATTCTCTTCTTCAATTTCATTTTAATTCAAATTACCAGTTTTTCAGTGTCCTGACTTTTGCTTTTGCTGCTTTTGCCAGTTTAACCTTCTCCTGCACATCCTTTTCATCATTTGCTATAGCGTTCAGCAACCTTTCGGCATCCTCTTTCGAAATAGCCTGTTGTTGTTGTTGTTGTTGTTGTTGTTGCTGCTGTTGCTGTTCATTTTTTTCTTCATCAGAAGTCTGA
Organism: Bacteroidales bacterium; assembly: GCA_035529055.1. GTDB lineage: Bacteria > Bacteroidota > Bacteroidia > Bacteroidales > VadinHA17 > LD21. Next base: position 14,476 of record DATKXL010000107.1, on the reverse strand, counting down.
TTCTGGTTCTGATCCTGTTTTTTGTCTTCCTGGTTTTGATCCTGCTTATCCTTTTTCTGCTCGTTTTGCTGCTCCTGTTGCTGTTGTTTTAAAAGATCCTGGGCATATGCAAGGTTGTATTTAGCCTCCATATTACCCGGATCAAGCCTTAGAGAGTTTTTATATGTTTCTATGCTCTCCTGTACCTTATCAGCCATCAAAAGAGAGTTTCCCAGATTATATAAAGCAGCCGACTTTTTATTTTTACTTTCGTTGAGATTCACGTTTTCAATAAATTGTCTGCCTGCATCTTCATATTTTTTCTGTTTATAAAGTGCGTCACCGATGTTAAATTTTGCATCAGAAAAGGTTTTGTTTTTATCAATAGCTCTCCTGTATGAAAGCTCGGATTCAGAGTATTTACTATCATTGTATTCACGATTACCCTGCCTGATGAATTTCTTTTCCCCCTGGGCATTTACGATTCCCGGCGATGCCAGCAAAGCGACAAAAAACAGAGTCCGGATCATAACACTGACGAATATTTCCTTTTTTAAAACAAACATCTGATTAACTGCTATATATTAAATCTTAAATTTGAACAATCTTATTTTTGCCAGTTTTCTGTTCTTTCTGTCCATCACAATAAAGTCAATTACCAGAAAGATCAGAGATAATGCCCCAAATATCTGGAACTGATCATTATATTCAGTGTAAATAGTGCTTTCAAGTTCCTCTTTCTTCATCTTTTTGATTTCACTGAAAATCTCATCAAGACCGATACTGGAATTACTTGCCCTGACATAGTTCCCGCCGGTACTGACGGCAATTTTTTTCAGTATATCCTCATCAAGTCTGGAAATAACCGTATTTCCATCAGCATCTTTAAGAAACTCTTTTCTGCCTCCTGAGACAACAGGAACAGGTACTCCTTCTGTTGATCCGATACCAATGGTATGGATTATGATATCTGCTTTTGAGGCCTCATCTGCCGTAGCTGCAGGATCATCCTCGTGATTTTCACCATCGGTGATGATTATCATGGCTTTGCTCTTTCCTTCTCCCGGACTGAATGATCTTATCCCAAGGTTAATGGCCGATCCGATTGCTGTACCCTGTTTTGGGACCATATCAGGGTTGATAGCTGACAGAAACATCTTGGCTGAAACATAATCAGTTGTTACAGGTATCTGGGTGTAGGCATCTCCGGCAAAGACTATTAGTCCTATTTTGTCATTTTCAAGGTTGTCAACAAGTCTTGAAATTGCCTGTTTAGCCCTTGTAAGCCTGTTGGGCTGTATATCTTCGGCCAGCATGGAATTGCTTACATCAAGCGCGATAATAACCTCAACGCCCTGCTTTTTGACTTCTTCTATCCTTGATCCGAACTGAGGCCGTGCAACCATTATTACAGCAGACACCAGAGCCAGTAATTGCAGAAAGAATTTGACAGGAGGCCTGACAACAGACATTTCAGGGATAAGCTTCCCGACAAAGTCTATATTTCCAAACCTTTTTAATGCTCTCTGTCTTCTCAGGAAATTGATCATATAGATAATAACCATCAACGGCAGAAGCACCAGGAGGTAAAGGAAGTCGGGATTTGCAAATCTGAATAATTGCATAGCTGTGCCTTATTAAGCCAGGTTCTTAAAAATTGTGTTTCTTATAATCATTTCCAGAGCTAAGAGGCAGAATGCAATGATGGCAGGAATAAGATATTTTTCTTCCTTCCTCGAATACTGCCTTACGTCAATCTTTGACTTTTCAAGCTTGTCAATTTCCCCATAGACCTGGACAAGCTTATCATTGTCAGTTGCCCTGAAGTATCTGCCTCCGGTTTTCTGCGCAATCTCTTTCAGGATAACTTCATCAATTTCAACGGGCATACTCTGGTATTGGACGCCAAAGGGTGTCTGCACGGGATAAGGAGCCATGCCCTGTGTTCCCACACCTATGGTATATACCCTGATTCCAAAAGTTTTCGCAATATCAGCAGCGGTGGCAGGGGCTATCTCTCCCCTGTTGTTAACTCCGTCGGTTAGCAGGATTATGACCTTGCTTTTGGCTTCTGAATCCTTTATCCTGGTAACAGCAGTGGCAAGTCCCATTCCGATAGCTGTTCCATCCTCGATCATCCCGCTCTGAATTTCGCGCATCAGATTAATGAGAACAGCATGATCGGTTGTAAGAGGACATTGTGTGAAACTTTCACCGCTGAAAACAACCAGTCCCATCCGGTCAAAAGGCCTTCCTGATATGAACTCCGTAGCAACATTCTTGGATGCTTCGAGTCTGTCAGGTTTAAAATCACGGGCAAGCATGCTTCCCGAAATATCCAGGGTCAGGACAATATCTATTCCTTCGGTCGAAACGTCCTGGAAATTATCAGTTGACTGGGGGCGTGCCAGGATTATGATAAGAAGCGATAAAGCAAGCAACCTGAATGCAAAAAGAATATGTCTGAGGTAATTCCTGAATGAGGTCCCTGATTTGGCAAATGGTTCAAGACCCGGCATTAGTAGTGAAGCAGATGCTTTATGTTGTTTCAGAACATAATAGGCGATCATTGCAGGTATAACCAGCATGAGATAGAGTAAAAGCGGTTCGGCAAATGTTATTCCGTTCATAAGCCCTCCTCCTTAACCTTTTCTTTATTGTCACCATTTATATCAGCCTGCTCCTCTTTTTTTGTGGATAGGACAAAATCCCATGAATCATCAAAATTCAGCTCATTCTCAGAGGGTTCCGGTTTATATTTGGCAAATTTTACAAGGTCGGCCCCATTCATGACTGATTTGAGCTTACTATAGGATTCATTTTTTCTGAATCCGGTTCTTACTAGAGCTTCAAGTGTCTCTGAGGTAGTCATTTCCAGTGAACAGACACCGAACCGGTTCTCAAGGTACCGGCGTAAGATCTCCGTAAGTCTTGTGTAGTATTTTTTGGTCTCACCTTTTTGCCAGAGCTGCTCCTCTTTGAGTTTTTCAAGTTCACGAAACGCTATTATATGAGCAGGATCAGGATTAACAGGAACATGGATTTCTGATTTATCCTTCCTGAACCTCTTTAAGAACTTTATTATGAACCAGATCAGAACAGCGGCTAAAAGAGCGGCTAATACCCACGGCAATATTTCTCCTATGGTAAGCGGGGCCCTGTAAGGCTTAATTATGTCAAAAATCCTGGCAGTTGTATCGGGTGGGGTAATTTTTACCCTCACTACCTCGAGAACTGAATAATCAGAGTAGAAGCGTTTAAGACCTTTTTCATCCCTCATTTCGGCAAATACAGGGTACACCTGATAGAGCCCTGAATCGAAAGATGTGACAAGATATTTTTCAATGATCCTGATTTTTCCGTCAGGCAATGCTGAGCTGTCAACAACCGGACCATTTAAAATCTCAATGTTCTTAACCAGTGTATCCGTGAAATAAGGAAGATCCAATCTGATCCCTGAAGGCTGGTTGATAATTATACTAAATCCTGTCTGGTCTCCTATATATATTCGTGAAGTGTCAAAAGCTGCCGTGACCGATACGTCCTGGCCTTTTACCGGGAGGTAAATTGTGAATAAGAGCAATAAATATGCAGGTAGCCTTTTCATCTTTTTTCAAACAACTTGATGAGTGGTTTTACATAATCTTCTCCGGTACTCAGTTCGGTATAGTCCACCCCGCATCTCTTAAAAATATTCCTGATCTTCTCTACATGGCCATCCCACCATTCTTTATATTTTTTCCTAACTGACGCTGAGGATGTATCAATCCATTTTTCATCACCGGTTTCCGCATCCAGGATTTTTATCAATCCGACATCAGGAATAACCTTTTCGCGTGGATCATACACCTTCAGAGCCACAACATCATGCTTATTCGATGCAATTTTCAATGCCTCTTCAAAGTCAGGAGCAAAAAAATCAGAAATAACGAATGCCGTACACCTTTTCTTGATTCCATTTGTTATAAACCTGAGGGGTTCATCCAGATTTGTCTTGTGGCTTTCGGGTTTGAAATCCAGAAGCTCTCTTATTATTCTAAGGATATGTTTCCTTCCTTTCTGCGGAGGAATAAACTTCTCAACCCTGTCGGAGAAAAAGAGCACACCGATCTTGTCGTTATTATATATTGCTGAAAATGAGAGCACTGCTGCCACTTCTGTCATTATATCCTTTTTGAAACCTGTTGTGGTACCAAAACTTCCTGATCCGCTGACATCTATTAGCAGCATGACGGTCAGTTCCCTCTCCTCTTCAAATATTTTTATATAAGGATGATTAAAGCGCGCGGTAACATTCCAGTCAATGCTTCTGATATCATCCCCGTACTGATATTCCCTTACTTCACTGAAGGCTATTCCGCGTCCTTTAAAAGCACTATGGTATTCCCCGGCAAATATATGCCTTGTCAGACCACGGGTCTTGATCTCGATCCTTCTTACCTTCTTCAGTAATTCAACTGCTTCCATTTTTATTGTTACTTGTTGCTAGTTGCTAGTTGCTCTAGTTGCTGGTGTGACTTCCTGGTTTGAAAATATCAAGCAACCAGTAACCAGTACCGAGCAACCAATTTATCAGGGAACTTCAACGACATTAAGTATTTCCGAAATGATTTTATCCTGATTTACATTTTCTGCTTCAGCTTCATAGGTCAGCCCTATCCTGTGCCTCATTACATCAGCACATATAGTTCTCACATCTTCAGGTATCACATACCCTCTTCTTCTGATGAAAGCAAAAGCTTTTGCAGCCTGGGAAAGGTATATTGAAGCTCTTGGGGAGGCGCCATACGCGATCATGCTGGTAAATGAAGGGAGTCCATATTTCTCGGGATTACGGCTTGCAAACACGATGTTCAGTATATAATTCTCGATCTTTTCATCCATATATACTTCTCTTACTATGTTTCGGGCCCTCATGATATCAGCAATTTTTAATACAGTATTTGCCTTCGGGAATTCCCTGGCCAGGTTTTCCCTTATAATAAGTCTCTCTTCATCCATCGTTGGATAGTTGATCAGCACCTTCATCATGAATCTGTCAACCTGTGCTTCGGGAAGAGGATAGGTTCCCTCCTGCTCTATGGGATTCTGAGTTGCCAGTACAAGGAAAGGCTCTTCGAGGGGATAAGTATGCTCGCCGATAGTGATCTGTCTTTCCTGCATGGCTTCAAGCAGTGCACTCTGCACTTTAGCAGGGGAGCGGTTTATCTCGTCGGCAAGTATAAAGTTTGCAAAAACAGGTCCTTTCTTCACTATAAACTCTTCCTTCTTCTGACTGTAGATCATTGTTCCGACAAGGTCGGCAGGAAGAAGATCGGGTGTGAACTGGATCCTGCTGAACCTGGCGTCGATTATTGATGCCAGCGATTTTATGGCAAGTGTTTTTGCCAGTCCGGGTACTCCTTCAAGGAGTATGTGGCCATTGGCAAGCAATCCAATCATTAAACTGTCAGTCAGATGTTTCTGTCCGACAATCACTTTATTCATTTCCATCCTGATGATGTCAACAAAAGCGCTCTCTTTTTCTATTTTCTCATTCAGGATTCTGATATCTGCAGTTTGCTCCATATTCTGATAAATTTTTAGGTTGCAAATATAATAAAATGAGTATTATCACTCATTCCGGCAACAACACCATTAATAAACACACAAAAGAAGCTGTCTATTTTGAAAAATGGAGTTAAGAAGTGTTAAAGTTATGTTAAATGAGGCTGTGAAAGCGGATTCCAGCTAAAACCTGACCTTACAGAACTTCTGATTGCCAGGGTGATGATCAGGGGGACAAATGCATCATTTATTTCCTGAGGAAGAATTATGACAAAGGCAAGAAATCCTGCTGCAAGAATAAAGGTGATCCTGAACCACCTCTGCCAGTGCTTATTGAAAACCAGGCTTGCAAGGCAGAACAGGATGGCCGGATTAAGCCAGATTATATTCAGGTTCCATCTCATCTGCTGATGATCGGTAAAAAAGTTGAAGAATATCATCAGCAACGCAAGCACCGAGAAAAGGGTGAACAGTATGATATCAATTGTCTTATTAAAAGTTTTTCCCCTGTAGATTGCTGTCAGAATCAGTACAACTATAATAAGGAGTGTAAAAATAAAGAATGGTGAAGTAAAGAACTTTTCCTTTTTAACCTGATTGCCAGCAGGAAGAACAATTTCAGGATCGCGCAGTAATGGTATCATCCTGCTGTTTCTGTTGACAACGGCAGCTGATAAGCCGTTCTTCAAATCAATCGGAAGAAACATCATATCCCTGACTGAAGCTTTTTTATCGCCTGGAGAACCCATAATAAGATCGACTCCAAAATTCATCCAGGGATAAGCCCTCTGGTATTCGCCTACCTTGTCTCTGAAAGTAGGCAAGCTCTTTTTTGGTTCGTCAGGCGGATAAAGAAGCTTATCTCCTATCGATTTCTCTAGAATATCTCTTATTCTTGTTGAACAATCATCGTAGAAGAAATCGTACCTGTATTTAATATTTTCAGGTTTCAGATTTTCCGTTATCAGGGCAAACAACTGTTCGATTTCATCCTGTTCGAGGTTCATTCGTTGGGATACTACCCATCTTTGTTCAAAAAAATAATCTTCCAGAAATCTTTTATAAGGATATACCCCAAGAGAATAATCAAGCCGGCCTTTGGCAAACCTCCATGCAAAATTCGGTGTGTCGAAGTCAAAAACACCCCAGTTATAAACAAGATCACTGTTTGTCTCCGGTATTACGATCCTCAGAGCGCTGTGGCCATATATTGAATAGGTCGCTGTTCCCGGTCCGCATGTAATAAGATAGACTTCGGCAGCCGGAATCTCCTGTGAAACAAGATTCTGAACACCGCTTACCAGAGTTACAAGAAGAAAGAAGATTGCCTTTTTCATTTCATAATCTTAAGTATGTAAAGCTAAGAGGTTTTTGGCAATTACGAAAATATAGAAACATGGTACAAGCATGGACTGCTTTCGTTTACCATAAATATTCAGGGAGGCAGTCCGCAGGGATATTCCCAGTCGCAGCCCTGGCATAACTCAGGCTTTAAGGAAGATGGCACATTGCGATCTGAGTATATGTTGCGGCTCAGTAAGATACTTGATAAGGCAGATGAGCTCGGCATGGTACCCATACTTGGACTGTTCTATTTCGGGCAGGATGAGAGACTCCGGGATGAGACGGCAGTTATTAATGCAGTTAACAATGTCATAAACTGGCTTTTCGATAAGAAATACAGAAATATCTTAATAGAGATCAATAACGAATGCAATGTGAGATACGATCACGAAATTCTTAAGCCTGAAAGAGTGCATGAACTGATCGATATGGTAAAAAACATAACCAGTGGCGGATATAGTTTCTACGCAGGCACAAGTTATGGCGGCGGATTTATACCTCTGCCAAATGTTGTAAAAGTATCAGATTTTATCCTTATCCACGGGAATGGAGTGTCAGATCCTGACAAGATCTTAAACATGGTAAATAAAACAAGAGAGGTCGAAGGATATACAACTAAACCCATCCTGTTCAATGAGGATGACCATTTTGATTTTGAAAAACCAGGCAACAATTTTATTTCTGCATTGAAGGGTTATGCTTCGTGGGGTTATTTCGATTACAGGATGAAGGGCGAGTCGTTTACAGATGGTTATCAGAGTGTTCCTGTTGACTGGGGGATTAATTCGGAGCGCAAGAAACAATTCTTCAGATTGCTGAAGGAGATCACAGGAACAAAATAGTATGAAACTTGCCGGTTAAATGCATTTTAGTTAGTTTTATGCCGGGTAAAAATAAAACTTGGCACACTGTATTAAACTTTTATTGATTTTCTTCGTTTGCCCCTGACCCTAAAGGGTGCGAAGAAAATCAATTTAAATCGGCTTAATTATGTTAATCTGTTATTATTTAAAATACTAACTATTTAATCCCAATGAAAAAGCAGTTATTCTTATTATTAATTGTAGTGGCTTTTATATCAACAAATTGTCAGAGAACCGTTGAATTCCCCATCACGGATCTGCATGTTCATCTCAAAGGTAGATTTACAGCAGATGATGCTGTTAATAAATCGAAGGCGGAGAATATAAATTATGGTATTGCAGTTAACTGTGGTCTTGGATTTCCTATTCACAAGGAGAGCCAGATTGATTCTGTTCTGGCGACTTTTAAGGATTATCCACAGTTTTATGTTGCCATGCAGGCCGAAGGAAGAGAGTGGGTGGATATTTTCTCAAAAGAATCTATTAAAAAATTTGATTATGTATTCACTGATGCAATGACTTTCACCGATGAAAAAGGCAGAAGAAACCGCATATGGATGAAAGCGGAGACATGGATTGACGATGAAGAAGAATTCATGGATTATCTTGTCAATACCCTTGTGAAGATATTGAATACGGAACCGATTGATATCTATGTGAACTCCACTTTCCTGCCGGCTCAGATGGCTGACCGTTACGATCATTTCTGGACAGAAGAGAGAATGGATAAGGTTATCAGTGCTGCGAAAGCCAGAAACATAGCCATCGAAATTAACAACAGGTATAAGATACCATCTGCTGATTTCATCAAAAGGGCAAAAAAGGCAGGTGTTAAATTCACTGTCGGAACCAATAACGCTGATGAAAATTTTTCGGGTGCTGATTATGCGCTGAAGATGATAAAAGAGTGCAACCTCACTGAAAGTGATTTTTTCCTGCCTGTTAAAAAGGACAGGATCTGAAGCAGGCCGGCACGCAACAACAGTATTTACTCATAACTCAAGCACTTCTGCAGAATGGAACATTTTGCCCTGGCACGCATTTTAAAGTTTCTGCCCGGTATCATTATCGGGTTAACGGTTCATGAATTCAGTCATGCACTGATAGCTCACAAGTGCGGTGATTCAACATCGAGGGATCAGGGACGGGTATCGCTCAACCCGTTAAAACATATTGATTTGATGGGCTTTATGATGATCCTGATTGCAGGATTCGGTTGGGCAAAGCCTGTCCAGTTCAATGAACAGAACCTTAAGAATCCTAAAACTGACGTAATGAAAATAGCTGTTGCAGGTCCTTTTTCCAATGCAATTACAGCAATGGTCCTGTCGGTGTTGTTTTCGTTGTTCAGCCATTTTTTCACAGGATATTACAGCAGCGGAATGCAGGTAGTAAACGAGGTATTTATTTATGCAATCTATATTAACTGGGGATTATTTATTTTCAATCTCATTCCCCTGCCCCCTCTTGACGGTTCGCATCTACTGTTACATCAGTTTAAACGATTCCCGCTCCTCTATGAAGGCTTCTATAAATATGGTTCATGGATTTTTTTCGGACTCATAATTGTAACAGTGTTCACAAAGATTAATCTGCTTCCCATCTGGCCGGCCGTTCAATTCCTGGGCGAAGGATTTTTGTCATTGGTGGGATATCATTAGAATGTCTGAATGTCTGAATGTCTGATAAGTCTTAATTCCAATTTTTCTTTGAATTCTGGCAGGAATTTAGTATCTTGTAGAAAATAGGCTTATTGTGAAATTTTCTTTGATCATATTTTTTTTCGCAATGGGAGGTTTCATTTTTCAGCAGGGCGATAAATATGAAGCTGCCAGGGAAAGGATGGTAACCCAGCAGATCATTAATCGCGGGGTAACAAATGCTGCCACCTTAAAAGCGATGAGAAAAGTGCAGCGTCATCTTTTTATACCTAAGGAGTATGAGAGAGAAGCCTATGATGACAATCCGCTCCCGATAGGATACGGACAGACAATTTCCCAGCCTTATATTGTAGCTTACATGACTGAGGTTGTCAGGCCCACACTGAAAAAGAAGGCTCTGGAAATTGGGACAGGTTCTGGTTATCAGGCTGCTGTTCTTGCGGAGGTCGTAGATAAAGTCTATACGATAGAGATTGTCCCTGAGCTTGCCAGGGAATCAACAGAAAGATTAAAAAAGCTCGGCTATAATAATATCATTTGTAAATATGGTGATGGTTATAAAGGATGGCCGGAGCAGGCTCCGTTTGACATCATTATTGTTACGGCAGCACCTGAGCAGATCCCTCAGCCTCTTATTGATCAGCTTGCCGAAAATGGAAGACTTGTAATACCTGTGGGACCACCTTCGGCTGTTCAGGAATTGATCCTTCTTGAAAAGAAGAACGGAAAGATCGAAAAAAGCCGCTTGACCTTCGTACGGTTTGTACCGTTCAGAAGGCTGTAAAAAAGAGACCAGAACACATGAAAACTATTATAAATATTTTGATGTTACAGGGATTTATTATTCTACAAAATACAATATTCCGGAAAGACAGGCTTTCCAGCCGGATCTTCGGAGTGCAATATTCTGGGAGCCTGACATACGAATTGAAACGGGCAAAGATGCAAAACTTGAATATTTTTATATCCGTAACGGATCGAAGACCTTCAGCAGGAAACTTTACTTAAAAATCCGTAAATCTGTCAGACTTCTTAGTAAACATCCATTCTTAGGAATACAAACCGACGATGAAAATATTAGAAACCTGATCGAAGGTGATTATACTATCTTTTACAAACCGGATAACGAGACAATTCATATCCTATCAATATGGGATTGCAGACAAGATCCTGAATCATTAACCTTGAAGATGATAATTCAACTATAGAGACACCTAACTTCATTCAGAAACAGGAGCATCTTATTCAGCTTAATCCGACAGTTGGATACTTTTTTTCAAAAAACTTTGTTGTTGGAATAGGTTTTGAATACCTCCATGATAACATTAAATACGATAATTACTATTATCAAAAAGCGCTAGAAAATTATTTTGCAATTGCGCCATTTATAAGATTTTACACCAAATTTGGTTTGTTTCTACATTCTGAATTTGATTATGGATTATCAAAACAATCTTTTAAAGGCAGGACTATTCCTGGTTCAACTGGATTTATTGATTTATCAGGGTATTATTACTTTAGAATAATTGGTTTTTCTGCAGGAATTGGATACTCTATTCATTTAACTGAATCTTTAGGTATTGAACCTTCTATCAGATATTTAGGTGTAAAATTCAACGAAAATAATGCAAAAAATGATTTCAACCGAAAGGGATTACTAATGAATATTGGGATGATTTATTTTTTAAAATAGTTGATTGTCTGAAAGAAGGCCCAATATTAGAAATGCCTCGTTAGACAATAATCCGGTTAAAATTTGATAAAAAATTGCGTCGAGCAGGTAAGGTTCAGGTGCAGCGAATTAAGTCCCCGGATAGCACTCCGAGGCTTACTGTTTTATACAACTTATTAAGAAACAACCATTGTGCTTCCCAGCTTTCTCAATCCCTACCTCTTGAAATGTCAAAGACAGGGCTAATAATTTTCAGACACTTATAGTTAAAAGAGACTTTTTCGACGTTCCGTAATAAGTTTTTTGCTACAAAAGGCTCAGAATCATTCCTCCGGAATTAAATTTTATCCTTAAAAACCCTCCGTTTGTCAAAATACCGACTCTCTGAATATTAAATATAATGCATCTCTATTATTCAGATAATTAATACTTTAGGATATTACATGACTTGAAAATCCATTTTTCTCCCTGATTTCTGGTAAATATTGACCCGTTTTTGACGAATAACCTCATTCTGGTTGCAAGTTGTTTTTAACTGTAAATAATCCTCTTGATTTTATTGATGGACAGTCCTCAAAACTCTCTTATTTCAGCACTAATTGGGCTTTATCTGCTTGTTAGTAATTTTCTTAACCATTACTTTTAACATATAATTTTAAAAAGTAAAATGATGGAAAACAATTTACTTTTAAACGGCACCTTGTCCATTGATGACAACGATGATGAGATAAACTTAAACAGGGAAAGGACTTCCTATGGAAATACCGGTTTTAGCCCGGCTATAGTCAATATGGTTGACGAGACAGGTGAATTGACGGAAGTTTATCATTCTCAACTTCGTCAGGAGATAGAATTGCCGGATGAGGAGGAAATTGAAGAAATGGCAAAGGAGACTTTTATATCAATTCAAAGTCAGAATGCTTTTGTGGTTGGTTTTAAATATGCATACGACAAAATTTACAATCAGAAATAATAATCCTCAAAAAAGAATAACTATGTTACAAATGTGTCCAAATTGTCAAACTGTAATGTAGTGATTATCAGCCTTCGGAAATCAGCTCCGGGGGCTTTCTGTTTTGCACGACTTATTAAGAAAAAACCTGTCATTCATGTCCGAATTAGTCTTATTCTTTTTTAATAAATCATTTCTGATGTTAAATACCGGTTCATCCGGATTATAACGAAATCACTATTTTATTAAATTCAGGATCAAAAAATTGTTTAACCCGGGTTTTAACTGTTCGTAACAGTTATCCCATTGGTTAATTATCTTAGAGCTGGAAAATTTAAGACTGTTATGAACAAGAAAATTGTTGTTATCGGAGCCGGTATAGCCGGTCTCTGTGCCGGTTGTTATGCCCGGATGAATGGTTACGATGTTGAATTATATGAATCTCATAATTTGCCGGGAGGTCTATGTACTTCATGGAAGAGAGGCAACTACCTCATCGATGGATGTATTCACTGGCTTACCGGGTCTTCACCTGCTGACAGTTTTTACCAGTTCTGGATGGAACTCGGAGCTGTTCAGAACCGTACTTTCCATGATCCTACAGAATTCTACCGCTATACCGGACCGGATGGGAAGACATTTATTGTCTATACCGATGCTGACAAGCTCGAAAAACATATGAAAGAGTTTTCTCCGGATGATACCGAAACAATTGAACTTTTATGCCGTCTCATCAGAAAGTTTGCTCGGTTTAAATCTCCGCAGGGTAAACCTTACGAGTAATTTAATCCCCTCGACATAATTAAAATGATATGGTACATGAGGCCATATATTAAGGATTTTAACTTCTGCACCAAAACTTCACGGGATATAATTCAGATTATTTGCAGAAAAGACGGGAAGAAATTTAAAACAGTTAGTTATTAAATAAAGAGAAAAGATGAAAATAGTGGCAAATTCACCGGAACACTACATTGATCAGTTACCTGATGACAGAAAGAAGGCAATGACTAAACTTAGAAAAATAATTCTTGACAATCTGCCTAAGGGTTTTGAAGAAGCAATGAATTATGGAATGATAGGATATGTAGTCCCTCATTCTGTCTATCCAGACGGGTATCATTGCGACCCAAAATTACCCTTACCATTCATGAGTATCGCCTCTCAAAAAAACTTCATCGCCTTATACCACTCGGGCATTTATGCAGATAAAAACCTGCCGGAATGGTTTAAAAATGAATATCCAAAGCACAGTAAGCTTAAATTGGATATGGGCAAGAGTTGCATTCGTTTTAAGAAAGCAGACCAAATTCCCCTCAGATTAATTGCCGAACTGACAACGAAAATGAGTCCAGCAAAATGGATAAAGACTTAGGTAACAAACAGTAGAAAGAAACAAAATGAAACCATTCATATGGTTAAAAAAGCCATACAAAAAGAATTTATTAAACTGTTTCGGATCTGTTATTGAATTAGCCTCATATTTGAACCTGTTCCCGGTAAGTGTTTGCCTGCAGCCCGGCTCTCCGCTAAAAATGTCCACCGGACATTTTATTAACGCTCAGCCCTTCGCAACGGCTTGCGTGTGACTGAAATTGATTTATGATATAAGTTGTGTGTTATAAAAAAGGCTATCTATGTCATTAGAGATACTGGCATTAGTTATTGGAGTTAAAACTGAGAGTTATACCGGTAAAATATTTCTATGATTTTAACATCCCATTTCCCCGGATATTGTTTAACTTGTGTTGATTTGTGATGATTGTAAGTCAGGTAAATGCAATATATTATTCTTTTTAACCTGGTGGATCGATATTGCTTTTGTGACTGACGTGGCAGTGCTTTAGAACTGAATTTGATTGTAGATATAATTATGTCAGGCACAATGGCCGACATAACTTTATCTGACGAGGGATGATTCTAAACAGTAAGTTTTATACTTCTAAAAACGAGTTATATTTAAGCAATTGGGTCCGTGACAATTAGACAGGAGCGAGTTGCCTAAATATAACTCAAAATCCCAGTTAAACATAAATTTTTTAGTAGTCATTTGTTACAAAAGATAAGCATATATTAAATTAATAGTAGTTAAACTTAAAACCGTAAATCTATGTCACTCATCATCACTCTTTATGTGCCAGAAGGACTTGTTATTGCTGGAGATAGCAGGTTATCTCTTAGCTGGAAAACTCCAATTACTAATGGGGAACATCTACATACAGTAACTGCATCAGATTCAAACACCAAAATATTTACAATAAAAAATAAATTTGGACTTGGAGATTTCGGTGCTGCTGATATTAATGGTGTTCCAATATCTGGTTTTATTAATCAATTCATTGAAGAAATGGTTAAAGACGATACAGAAATAGACCAGATGCCTCAATTATTACTCGATTTTTTTGGTGAAAAATTTGGTTATCCCGCAACGCAATTTTATACAATTGGGTACAAAATT
>DATKXL010000106.1:0-6344 GCA_035529055.1 Bacteroidales bacterium | reverse complement strand
GAATTAAAAAAGTCGTCATCAAGTTCATCAGGCCTGTAATCCCGGGCAGCACCTATTGAGTTAAGAAACATCCTCTCTCCATGACCGTTATCGTATGAAGGATCAGATAGTACAACGGTAGAAGGGGTACGGTTATCAATAAGTTTATAATCCTTCAATACGACTGGTGTTTTCATAAGTGATGAAATAAGGTAGTGACCTATCTCATCTTTCCCTCCACGTCCGTAGAAACGCACTTCACAATGTTCTTTATCAATTAGTTGTGCCACATTTATCAACGATACAATCGATGGCCCGCCAATATTGATCTTGTCATGTGTTCTTCCTCCTGTTATCTTGTGGAGAACCATGTCGAAAGAACTCCCGCTGTATTTTTCAAATTCTTCCTGAAAAACAAGGTGACCCGGAGTTAAGCCTCCGTCGCCACGTTTTTTTGAGAGATATGGGCGAATGGTATCACTGCCGAAATCGATGCCATTAAACAACAGGTCAACAAGACAGCAACCAACCCCTGAAACTATGATTTTTCCTGGCATAACAAAAACTTATTTTATAAGATGCTGATTAAATATATTTTGCATAATCATTTACGAGCAGGTGGACCGGTTTTACATCCTCAACGATTTCAGGGAACCTGCCAATCTTATCATAAAAACGGTTGTCGTTGGCATCATCATTTACCAGACTGACTTCTCCTATCAATACCCTGCCTTTTCCCTTCTGACCATAAAACCTGTGATAAAGTCTGGATTTCAGACATATGCTTTGACCAGGCGTTAAGATAAGAGGTTCACCCGCCTTGATTGTTGTAAGCACACCATCGATACTGACTGTTACAGGTTCTTCAGACAATTTATCGTCAGCTGTAGCCATGTAAAGCTCCATAACAAGGTTTCCGCCACCCCTGTTAATAATATCTTCGGTTTTATTCCAGTGAAAATGCATCGGGGTCTCCTGTTCTTCATCAGCTACCATGATCTTTTCACAGTACATTTTATCTTTTTTGTCCCAGTTACCGTTACGTATTGTAAAAAGTGAGAGCCCCTGTTTTTTGAAATCACCGCTTCCGAAATCGGTAATATCCCAGCCAAGTTTATTTTCAATTATTTCGGAACACTTATCATAAGTGCCTTTCCATTTTTCGGGTGCCCAGTGGGCCCATTCGGGAAGCATGAACTGATGTTCAACGAAAAAAAATTTCACTCCTGTAATGATCGAATTTACTTCACTCCTTTTCATAGTTTTTCTGATCTTAATTAATAATTAATTGTAAATTTTTTGGATATCTCATATTTACTTATAAAAAACTTCACTTACTGGTTTTCCATATAAATATTCAAACGCTGCATTTCAAGTAAGAACGAGGCAGGCTTATAGGCCTCAAGCTCTATTTCAAAGGAGTTGTCTTTTATCGTGATGGCATTACCGCACATTTCGCTTCTCAGATTAATAGGGATTGCTTTTGAAAAAGTTACTCCTGCAGGAAGAGAAATCTTGCATTTGCCGGCATCTCCCGATTGTTCCCAAAGTCTTAGCATTGTTCCCTCTCCGAATGGATTCGTACCAAAAGATGTGACTAGAACTCCCTTACGGGATAATACAATACCTGTTTTTGAAACAGGCAGGTTACCGGGTTTTGCGGAAAGAAGTGTTGCCTTCATTGGTGATCTGAACTCCTCGTTGGGTGATATCAGGGATTGTTCATTCTTATACCCCTCAAAACTCCACAGAAACATTTTTACCGACCAGGAACCCTCTATCCATTCAGTGAAATTGGTACTCCATTGATTATTATACAGGTTGACAAAAACATTTGGCTGTTTCGGAAGAAAACTACCCGAATACTTCCAGAGTCCTGGTCTGTCTAGGCTTATGCCGGGAGCATCAGGTGTTGAAAGACCAAATCCTTTAAGCTGATTATCATGTAAGGCAATACCATTATTGATAAGATAAAAATCAAAATTTGATCCCTTAATTATATCTTTAGCAGGATCAATAACAGCACCCAACCTTCCCACTTTAAACTGTGGGTTTTCAACCTTGAAAGGGAAACTTATCCAACCTGCCTCCGGCCATGGTTCGGCATCTTTGCCATCGATAAACCAGTTAAGTTCCAGATACGGCAGATTCTTATACAAGGCAAATGAAAGAGTATAATTATGAGGATTACCCATCTCCCTGGTAAACTGCATAACAGCTTTTACTGAAATAGCATCAGAAGAATAAGTGACTTTTGCCTTACCTCCTTCAACTCTTTTGTAAGGAGTATCATCAAGGTTCGGACGGCCAAATTCTGTCAAGCCCCAGGAAAGTCTGACTTTAAGATAATTATCTATATACTCAGAGGCATTCTTCTTACTAAAACGTTCGTACATATATTGCCCAAATCCATACTCAGAACTTTTGTCAACCATTTCCCGTCCTGATTTTTTATCAATAATAGATAACACTGCTCCTTTTGCAGGATCGATCTTCACTTTAAAAAACTCATTCTCAATTATATTGGCCTTTTCATCAGCAATCGTTGTAATAACATTCTCTGGTTTTTGTCCATTAGCAGGGACGAATGTTGCATATCCGCCTGAGGGAATGTCTTTTGCAATAAATCTGAGAATATTTCCTTTATTATCAACAGGAATAATTTCACCTGTCCTGAGATCTTTCAGCGCCTCAATTTTATTCCTCTCCTGAATAGAGACAACCCCTGAACGTATCCAGGGCAGCGGGTTAAAAACAACAATTCTCTGACCCTCAACATTTACC
This sequence comes from Bacteroidales bacterium, assembly GCA_035529055.1. Classification (GTDB taxonomy): domain Bacteria; phylum Bacteroidota; class Bacteroidia; order Bacteroidales; family VadinHA17; genus LD21. The sequence continues at coordinate 3,581 of DATKXL010000106.1, read as the reverse complement.
ATGGAGGTTATTCTCTTTATCTCCCTGTTATAAGCTGGTTCGATGATTTTTTCAGCCTGGTAAACACGATCACCCTTCTCTCTCCATGAGGCTTCAAGTTGCTTGTAGGTACCAGCGGCACGCTGAGCCTGGAATTCATCACCATAATACCAGTCACCTGATTCTCCATGACTCATTGCCATCCCAAAAGTATGTTCATCCCACAACAGTGCACCTTCAGCTCCTTTAGCAGTGAATTGTGTGACATCTTCTTTCTTATCCGACCACAGATTTGAAAGAGTATTCAGCAATTCAAGAGAATATATCTCCTTTTGTATTGTTCTTACGCTCTTCATTTCACGAGGCATCGACATATATCCATGAATCCATGTATCTGGCATATCGCCTCTCACCACTGGAAGATCAGGGTTCTCTTTCATAATTGCATCATAGAAGTCAGAGATCCTTCCTATCCTGAGCTTTGCATTGGGAGCAAGTTCCTGGGCTCTCTTCAGTACCTTTTCCACATCTTCAGGTGCAGGTGGTCCCTGGTTGTCACCTGTATGAATGATAGCCAGCCATGTCTTGTATTTCCAATCTGCATTTGGTACCAGACTTGTTCCATAATCTTTACCCCAGTAAATTGTCATAAGTTTTGAACCGTCCGGTCCCTGCCACCAGAATAACAAAGGTACATCAGGAGAGCTTGATACAGCGTTGCATCCTAAGTGAAGGATCTTTATTCCTGCATTGTTCAAAAGTGTTGGTAAAAACCATGAATGGCTCGGAACATCAGTTAGTTTTGCATCACGGGGCAAAGGAAGGTTAAATTTTCTTGACAGGTCGGAAGCAAAGGTAAGGGATCTGACAAGCACCTCAGGATCAGCGGCTTCTGTTTCAAGGGTAAATGGAAGCCCATGGTAAACGAACCATCCTTCACGGATAGCAGCTTCTATCTTTGGTTTCATCTCAGGAGTACATCTTTCCAGAATCCTGGTTAATGGCCATGCAGGCATAGTCCATACAAACTGCTTCTCAGGTGGCAGGCTGCGACTCTTTTCAAGTGTTGTCAATGCCTGTTCCATCATAGTTGTAGAATACTTGTTAATGACCGATTCGGCCATATCAGTATATCCGTTATCAAAATGAGTTTTGAAGACAAAAATTATCTCCTTTACATCTGGATTTATTTTTTCATTTTGTTGTGCTGAAAGATTCGCCCCAACAATATAAAAAAACATTAATAAACTACATAATGTTTTCATATTCTATATTTTAACTTATTAACTTTTTTATCATTATCATAACATCCTTCAAATACTATCATTTATAAGTCCTATTTATTTGTTGCCATCTGCATAAAGACGGAAGGATCTGTTGCCCATCCTTTTTCAGGACGATCTCCCATAGAGAATTCAAGTGTTCCTCCTGCTGCTATTTCTGAATGAGTGATCCATGCCCTGTTGAGCTCCTTCCCATTTAATCTGGCCGATTGGATAAATTTATTTTGTTTTGAACAATTTATTGCTTTTATCGTAAATGTCTTACCGTCAGGCAGTTTTATCTGTGTCTTTTCGAAAAACGGGCTTCCGATAGCATATAGTCCATTACCTGGTGTAACAGGATAAAACCCCATGGCTGAAAATACATACCATGAACATAATGCACCTCCATCCTCATCACCAGGAAGACCAATCGGAGCATCATCAAACCACATATCCATTATCTCACGTATCCTTCTTTGTGTTTTCCATGGCTTTCCTGCATAATTATAAAGATATGGAACATGGAAAGAAGGTTCGTTACCGGCAGGGAACATACCATTTAGTCCTGTAGCATCGGGGAATTGTCCCATAAACTGCCATTTGGCTATTCGGGTTGGTTCATTAAAAAGGTCATCAAGCCGGTTGGTAAAGCTCTCCGATCCTCCCATAAGTTCAATGAGGGAAGGTATATCATGCATTACACTGAAGTTCCATATGCAGGCATTGTTTTCAGCGAAATACATTCTGCTTCCGATACCCCCGGAAAGTTGCGGATCGAAAGGTTCAACCCAGTTTCCGTCAGCCATCTTAGGCGACATGAAACCTGTATTTGAATTATATACATTACGATAGTTTTGTGCCCGTTTACTGAAATACAGGTAATCTTCTGTCTTTCCAAGAGCATTTGCCAGTTGTGCAAGACACCAGTCGTCATAACTATGTTCGAGTGTTACAGCAACCGACTGCCGTTTTTCAAAACCATGAACCATTGGTTCGGTCTCTTCAGCGCCCTCGGGAAGTGCAGGGTACCAACCGTTCTCAATATAGAAGCTATCGAGTGAACACATTGGCCCGGCTCTCCATGGCAACATAGTCCCGCTCATTGCATTCTTTTTAAGCCCCTCATAACCTTTCTCAACATCAAAGTTGGTGCCTCCCTTCTGGTATGTATCCCACAAAAGAGCAGCGGAATGGAATCCGATCATTGCCGGGAAGTCGCCATAGAACTGCGGAAATGTAGGCATCCATCCGCTCTGATCATACATCATAACATAAGATTGCGCCATATCGACCTGCTGTTTAGGATCGAGTATATAAAGCAAAGGATGGTGGCTGCGGAAGGTATCCCACAACCAATCGTCAACATAGAACGGACGACCCTTATCTTCATGAACTTTCTTATCGTAACCACTAAAATATCTTCCGTATTCCGAGATATTTACCATACGCTCCATCCCCCTGTAAAGTGAAGTATAGAAGATCCTCTTCTGTCGTTCAGTTCCTCCGGTAACCTGTATCTTTCCCAAGGCCTCTTTCCATATCTTATAACTTGCATCTGAAACCTGTTCAAATGATTTCCCATTCATTTCCCGGGAAAGATTATCTTTTGCCTGGGTTTCGTCAATATATGATATTCCTATTCTTACTTCAACTGATGCGACAGGACCGTTAAATGTTAAATAACTTTCTATATTTCTACCGCTATTTCCCTTATTACCTGCAGATAACTCTGCATCTGCCATTGTTCCATAATTGTCGAACGGTTTAGAAAACTCTGCATAAAAGTATTGCTTTGTACCATTTGACTCTTCCCAACCCTTAATAGTATTGTTCCCTGATACAATAAAGGATGCATTCCCCCGAGACCTGAAAATGATATTTCCCGATTCTTTATTCTGAAACAGGTATCGGTAGATTACAGCCCTCTCAGTGGTGGTCCAGTCTGCAATAATCTCCGGATCCTCAAGCAAAACCTTGTGGTACCATGGATGAACCTCTTCCATATCATGATCGTAAGTTGAAGCGTTTTGAGCCTGCCCGACCAATACATTTCCACTGGTTGGCATAATTTCTGTGACATGTCCGTTACGGTATGCAGGCATGTTGACTGCAAAACCATATATCTTATCCGACAAATAACGATCCCCAAGGCCAGGTTTCGTTACAGGGAAAACCCTTATCATACTGTGAGGCCTGTGGACTGTTGGATTCTTAGTTGTCAGCAAGGTCGAAACACCACCAATATTAGGATCTACATACCGTGTAACATCAGTATTATTACAGGCAGTGATAATGAATGACATGATTAAAAACCAATTTTCCAGTTTACTCATATTA
>DATKXL010000105.1:0-6114 GCA_035529055.1 Bacteroidales bacterium | reverse complement strand
ATGATGCTTATGCAGGGCCAAACCGGTATAATATCCACAATCCCCGATGATTCGACACTTACCGCACAGACAAAATCTCAAAAAGTATCAGAAGACAAACCGGCAAAAATCACAAAGACCGGTAACACAAGAATGATTGCAGGATATAAATGTGATGAATACAAGGTTGTTGAACCGGATAAAGACGGCTATTCAAATGTATGGATGACAAAGGATGTTCAGATCAAGGCTGATAAAAAGAACTGGGGAAAGGCAGGTATGCCGACTTATTATAATTATCCCGGTTTTGAAGGATCAACGATGCTTGCTATGGAATCATTTGACAAGAATAACAATCCTGAGATGAAGATGGAGACCAAAGAGATAAATGACAATTTTAAACATTCCATCTCCACGGTTGGGTATTCATTTATTAAAATGAATTTCGGCCAGGCCGGGAAGAAATAAGGGGGCAGGGGGGTGAAAGTCGCGTCAGGGGGTAGGGAGCGGGATTTATGGGTGATTACAGTTTTCTCAATTTCGCAAACCTCAGAAGCAGCTTCTTTCTTCCATCATTTTCAAACTCGACTGTGGCTGTAGTATTAGGTGGCTGACCTTCTATGCTTATTATCATGCCATTGCCAAACCGCTCATGCTGCACCATGTCGCCCTCAGAAAAATCAGAAGGATCGCTACCGTTAAAGGGCGTCACTGTAACGGTTTCAGGTCTGGACACTCTTCTCAGCTTTGCACCCTGTCCGTAACTTAAAGGTTCCTCCCTGAATGATGGCGGCTTGTTTGTAATAGTAGTATTCCTTCCCGGAAAAGGCTTGCCTCCCGTCTGTGGATAATCAAGAAATTTATGGTCAATCTCACGGAGAAACCTGCTGGGATTGCATCTTTCAAGATTACCCCATTTATACCTGTTGAGAGCATAACTGAGCGTGGCAAGTTTTTCTGCGCGGGTTACCGCTACGTAAAAAAGACGTCTCTCTTCCTCCAGTTCACGGGGATTACCGGATGACATCGGTGAAGGAAAGAGTGTATCTTCCATCCCGGCAATATATACGTTCTTGAATTCCAATCCTTTGGCAGAATGCATTGTCATAAGGGTCACCTTATCGCGATCCTCCTCCTTTTCATTATCCTGATCGGTAAGTAAGGCAACATTTGCCATATATGCCTCTAATGTTGACAATTCTCCATTGGTTTCAGCTGCTTCAGTAAAGATCTTTATAGCATTCAGCAGCTCCTCGAGATTTTCATAACGGCTCACCTCTTCGGGTGTCTTCCCTTCCCTGAGCTCCCTGAGAATCCCTGATGCAAGTGCAATCTCCCTTGCTTTTGTGAAAGCATCTGTTGTTCCGGAATTAATTGATATGGCTTTGATTATTTCGACAAAGCACTTTAATTTATTAATAGTACCTGAATTAAAATGCGCGGTATATTTCTCTGCTTCAGTCAGTACCATCCATGGAGCGACATTTAATTGCCCGGCAATTTCAAACACTTTATTAACAGTCGTATCGCCTATACCTCTTTTCGGATTATTAATAGTCCGTTTAAGGGCCTCTTCATCCTCAGGATTGATAACCATCCTGAAATAAGCAAGAATATCCTTTATCTCCTTCCGTTCGTAAAATGATAATCCTCCGAAAATCTTATAAGGAATATTTTTCCTTCTGAGTGTCTCCTCAAAGATCCTGCTTTGGGCATTAGTCCTGTAGAGAATAGCAAAATCCGACCAGTTGAGCTGCTGCGAAAACCTTTTATCAAAAATATCTGATGAGATATTAAATCCCTCCTCAGTATCTGTCATCGCCTGCATGACCTGTATCTTTTCGCCGGTCTCATTCTTTGAAAAAACCTTTTTATGGATCTGGCCTTCATTGTTGGCTATTATGGCATTTGCGGCATTTACGATAGTCTGTGTTGACCTGTAGTTTTGTTCAAGCTTAAATAACCGGTAATCAACATAATCGTTTTTAAACTCAAGAATATTTTCAATACGTGCTCCCCGGAATGAATAAATGCTTTGGGCATCATCCCCTACAACGCAAATATTCTTATTTGATGCTGCAAGTTTCTTAATTATAAGGTATTGGGAATAGTTTGTATCCTGGTATTCATCAACAAGTATATAATGGAATTTACTATGGTAGGCAGCCAGAACGTCTGGGAAATCTCTGAACAGGATATTGGTATTCATTAAAAGATCGTCAAAATCCATTGCATTGGCTTTGAAGCATCGTATGGCATAGATCCTGTAAACATCCGACAGCAAAGGCATGCGGCTGGCCTTGTCATATTCGTGCATTGAAGCATCAGCTGCATACATGCTGGCGGTGATAAGGTTATTCTTTGATTTGGATATCCTTGATGAGATTACACCGGGTTTATAGATGTTATCATCAAGGTTGAGCTCTCTGATTATCGCGCGGATGAGACTTTTTGAATCGGTTGAATCATATATTGTATAGTTTGATTTGTAGCCCAGTTTTGCACCTTCCATCCTGAGGATCTTTGCAAAGATGGAATGAAATGTGCCCATCCACAGGTGCCGGGCTGTTTCAGGATCAACAATCCTTGCTATCCTCTCTTTCATCTCCCTGGCGGCCTTATTTGTGAATGTCAGCGCAAGGATATTCCATGCCGGGATCCCTTTTTGAAGCAGATGGGCAATACGGTATGTCAGCACCCTTGTTTTACCTGCACCTGCGCCTGCAATCACAAGAGCCGGACCTTCAGTATGAATGACTGCCTGCCGCTGAGCTTCGTTCAGGTCGTTTAGATAGTTATGGGACATATATTCATCAGAATTACAGCGTACCGGGTGTGGCAAATTTAACAATTACATGTTCAATGAAACATGAAAAGGATTGGTAAAATCATTTTTTTATTAACAGTAGTAGAGACGTACCATGATACGTCTCTACAAAAATTCCATGGTTTTTATTATAATTGCCGGAAATTATACCAAACAGATCAAGTAAGCGTTATTTTACAAAGAACGGATTGCCTGTGCGTTTTTCTTTTTTCATTGCAGCACTTTTAATGCCTGTGCTCACCCTGGCTCAATTGACAGCTCCGGGGATGAACGCAGTGCGCTATACATCATATCCTTCCGCGCCGGGAGTCAGAGACCCGGTTTTTGTTTACTGCAATGCTTCCGGAACCCGGAAAGGTGCCCTTAATGCAGTAAGTCCCGGAGGTACGGGCCCCTTTAACTTTTCATGGTACAAATGGAGCGATGCTACAAAAAGCTTCAGCATCTTTGTCAGGACAGATCCCGGAGTGATGAGCTCTGTCCTCAATGATCTGGATGAAGGTGGATACAGGGTAAATATCAGTAATGGAGCAGGTTATAATACAAATCTGACAGCATGGATCTTTCTTGATAAGCCTTATTCCCTGGCAAGTTTGCAGAACCGCACCTGCGATTATGTTGCATTAAGAGGCAGGGCCGCAGTTGATACTTTCTTCTACCGTGATGTGACTAATGGCGCCAATATCCGACTGCCAAACGGTGTAAAGTTTTTGTGGTCATCCGATCCTTCATCATCAATACCCTATCCTGATTTCCTGCTGAATCCTCAGACCTTCAATCCGCCACTGGAAGATGTCACCTATAAGCTCCGGGTTACCGACAGCCTGGGCTGCAGCAGTGAATCTTCCTTTTTCTATGAATCAATCCATGTCAAGGCCGATTTCTCGGTTGATCCGGCAGACGGGGAAGCCCCTCTGGAGGTTACCTTAACCGATAAATCGATCAGGGCGGCAACCTACAAATGGGAATTCGGTGATGATACCATCTCAAGACTCAGCAATCCCTTACCTCACAAATATTATATTCCAGGGAAATACTCTGTTAAACTGACGATCGAAAGCGACCTGCATTGTATTGATTCGATGAGATATAATTATATAGTTGTGGATCCTTCATCCCTTAATATCCCGAATGTCTTCACTCCCGACGGTGACGGATTTAATGACAATTTCATGGTCGAAAAGAGCTCACTAAAATATATCAGTATAGATATTTTCAGCAGGAACGGTATAAGAGTGTACAGTTTCTATGGTCAGGGAGAAATGCTTAAAGAATGGGATGGATGGGATGGCAATGTCAATAATTCATCCCGGAAAGCAAGTCCGGGGGTCTATTTCTATGTCATAAAAGCTCTCGGCTGGGATAATATCAGTTATGACAGTAAGGAGCACAGGGGGTTTGTTTATCTGTACAGGTAGAAGAGTCTTTAAGTCTCAACGCTTCGATGTCTGTCGCTTCGCTCCCTCTGTTAGTCCATGGCCCCGATTTCAAACCGGCGCCAGCAACCAGCACAGGGTGATTCTCCATTCACCGGTAATAATATACAAGTTACGGATTTTTTTGGAATTTTACAAGAGAAAACTTTGTAAACTGAAATAGTTTTCATATTTTTGTGGCTTTAAAATTCAATACATGGATTACAGGCAAAGAATATTAGAGGAGGCTGCTGTGATGTTCCGGACATACGGTATACGATCAGTTACCATGGATATGCTTGCCAGCCGGATGGGTATTTCAAAAAGGACCATCTATGAAGTATTCCATGATAAAAACGAGCTTCTGAAAGGAGTTCTGATACAGATGGCTGAAAGGCAAAAAGAGGTAATGACAAGAATATTCAGTGAATCGGAGAATGTAATTGATGCCATCTTTAAAATGCTGGATTTAATGAACGATCATTTTCAGAAGATGAGCCCGGCGTTCAAGATGGACATGAAGAGATTTCACCATGATATTCTTAATAGCCCTGGTGAGCAAAATGAACTTCCATATTACACAAATAACTCCGAGATATTGCTGAGGGGAATAAAAGAAGGTGTTTTCAGGGCTGATATTGATCTTGAAATTACGAACAAATGCATGCTGGAGGTGGCGCGAATGTCGAATGATAAAGATGTTTTCCCTCCGGATGATTTCCTGTCTGAAGATGTAATAAGAAACTTTTATATCAATTACCTGAGGGGTATCTCTACGCCCAAAGGTCTTGAACTTATAAACTATTATGAAAATCGCTGATAATTAAAAGTAAGAATATCTTAAATGATACAGAATAAAACAAATAACATGAAAAGTAAATTTTTAATTGTAACAGCTTTATCATTGCTCTTTCCCGTGGTTAATTTATCAGCCCGGGAGAGCGCTGAGCTGAAGCTTTCCCTCCGGGAGGCGCAGAAATATGCAATAGAACATAATAAGAGTGTTATTTCGGCGAAGATGGATGTTGAAGCATCCAGGATAGCCATATGGGAAACAATATCTTCAGCGTTGCCCATGGTGGAAGCATCAGGTTCATTCACAGACAATCTCAAGCTTATGACCACTCTGTTGCCCGGTGAGTTTTTCGGACAACCGGGTGAAAAAATACCGGTTACATTCGGTTCCCAGTTCAACTCGGGAGCAAGCATCCAGGCTTCAATGCTTCTTTTCAATGCACCTTTATATATAGGTATTGAGACTACAAAACTGGCGAAGAAGCTTAGTGAAGAAAACCTTGTGAAAACTGAACTCGATACAAGAGAATCAGTGGGCCTTGCATATTTTCTGATTCTTGTAACAGAACAGACTCTCAGTATCCTTGAAGGAGATATTGCCAATCTGAATGAGACTCTGAGATCAACAAGGGCAATGTATTCGGCAGGCATGGCTGAATCGACCGATGTTGACCAGATGGTTTTAAATGTTACAATGGTTGAAAACTCAAGAAGCTCACTCCAGAGAACAATAGAATTGAATTACAATCTTCTGAGGTTCCAGCTTGGAGTTCCCGCCGGTACAAGGATTGAACTGACAGAGACACTTGAAACCCTGACCGCTGAAATAAATGTGGAAGCTCTTCTTTCACAGGATTTTGATATTTCAAAAAACGTTGACTACAGACTTATTGAAGGACAGGAGCTGATGTCATCCCTTGCACTTAAAACGCAGAAAGCTTCTGTTCTTCCAACACTTGCAGGGTTTTATACCCAGGGAACGAACGGAATGGGAGATAAAATCTCTGAGCAAAGATGGTTTCAGAATTCAATGACCGGCCTTCAATTGTCATTACCGATTTTTGCCAGCGGCCAGAGATATGCTAAAATTAAAAAAGC
>DATKXL010000104.1:0-10312 GCA_035529055.1 Bacteroidales bacterium | reverse complement strand
AGATGAGTATAACCTTTACCGGCAGATCTTTTATATTATATACGGTTCATTGCCGAGGCCTGATATCTATGTTTATCTTCACCTTGATCCCGGCAGGTTACTGAAAAATATAGAAAAGCGGGGCCGTGATTATGAGAAAACAATAACAAGAGATTATCTTCAGAAAATACAGGACAGCTACTTCTCTTTCTTTAAACAGAATTGTGAAAACAGGTTTCTTATCATCGATCTAAACAATATTGACTTTGTAGCGGATGTAAAACAATATGAAAGAATCGTTGATATAATTTTTGAAATGGATTATCCAAACGGTCTTAATATGGTGAATTTATAAATAATTAAGTAAATTTACCTGTTATTGTTACTATTTTTCTTAAATTTGCAGATAATTCCAAGAGTCATATTTCGTTAACATATGTGAAATAAACCAGAACATAAACAAACAATTTTTAAACTATGAAAAAAATCAAAAGCTATTTTATCCTTATCCTGGCAGCAGCGGTTTTATCCGGTTGCAGCGGTCTGAATAAGATGAAGAAAGAGGCCGGTGACATCAAATATGAGGTTACACCGAAAATACTTGAAGCTCATAACGGCATGGTAAATGTAACTATCAAAGGCACATTTCCCGAGAAATATTTCAGTAAAAAAGCTACTCTGGCAGTCACGCCTGTTCTGACATATGCAGGTGGGGAAACAGCTTTTGACAAAGTACAGGTGCTTCAGGGCGAAAAAGTAACTGCTAACAACAAGGTTATAACCTATAGCGGAGGCGATTTCACTTATACCAGCGTTATTCCTTATAAGGAGGCTATGAAAATGTCGCAGCTGATACTTAGGACAACAGCATCTCAGGGAACTAAAAGTCTTGATTTTGAGCCCTTTAAACTTGCTGATGGTGTGATAGCAACTTCAACACTGGTTGAGAAGCATGGCAGACCAATACTGATGAAAGATAATTTCATGAGAATTATTCCTGAAACTCAGACAGCAGATATACATTATGTTATTAACAGGTCGGATATTCGCAGTACCGAGCTTAAAGCTGAAGACATCACATTGATGAAGCAATATATCAGCCAGGTAAGTACTAATCCCGATCGCCAGTTAAAAGGAGCGGTTATCAGTTCATACGCATCACCTGACGGCAAATTCGAATTTAATGAAAAACTGTCGGGCAACAGAGGAACGTCCGCAGATAAATTGTTCAAGAAGGAATTTGCAAAAATTGAAGCTGCAAAAGCTGATGGATTCTTCAGTTCACTTACCACGCCCGAAGACTGGGATGGTTTCAAAACCGAAGTTGAGAATTCAACTATCCAGGATAAAGAACTTATTCTTCGTGTACTTTCAATGTATCCTGATCCTGAAGTTCGTGAAAAGGAGATTAAAAACATGTCATCTGCTTATGAAACCCTGAAGACTGACATTCTTCCAAAGCTCAGAAGATCAAAGATGATGGTGAATGTTGATAAGATCGGAAGGACCGATGAACAGATCCTTGCTCAGATGAGATCGGATCCTAAAGTGCTGAACCTTGAGGAGATGCTTTATGCAGGAACACTGACTACAGATGCAAATGAAAAACTGAAATTCTATGAGGCCGTTGCTGAAAATAATCCCAAATGTATTCGTGCCCACAATAATGTTGGCCATACTCTTCTGGGATTAGGCAAAGCGGATGAAGCTCTTGAAGCGTTCGAAAGGGCCAAGGCTATACAGAATAATGACGTGGTAAAAAACAATATTGGTTTTGCTTATCTTGTTAAAGGGGACATTGCAAAAGCTGAAGAACTATTCAACTCCATGACTGCAGCTACCACGGAATCAAAATGGGGACTCGGTGTTGTTGCAATAACAAAGGGGGAATATGACAAAGCCGTAAACTTATTTGGCACCGAACCTTGCTTCAACCTTGCTCTCGCCCAGTACCTGAAAGGTGACGTCGACAGGGCAAAAGCCACTCTTGACAGCATGAAAGAGCTTTGTAAGTGCGGCAAGCCTTCATATCTGAAAGCGGTGATTGGAGCTCGTCTCGATGACAAAACCTATATGCTCAACGGACTTAAGGAAGCTATTGATTTCAACGCCGACTGGAAAGCTTATGCCAAGAGTGATCTTGAATTTGCCAGGTTCTTTACTGATGCTGCTTTCATATCAGCATTACAGTAATAAAGGATATTAACTGCTGTAGGGGCGCTGTATGCAACGCCCCTATTTTTTTCTGTTTAACTCCCATAACACAATTCCTGCGCTTACCGCAATATTGAACGAATGTTTTGTTCCGAATTGGGGTATCTCAACGCAAAGGTCACACTGGTCGAGCACTTTCTGATCCACCCCGTTGACTTCATGTCCAAAGACAAGAGCATATTTTTGACTCTTTTCGATCTTTACATCCTGAAGCGCCACCGATCCCTCAGCCTGTTCTATCACAATTATCCTGTATCCCTTGCTGCGGAGTTCTGTAATAGCATCCATCGTACACTGGTAGTAACTCCATGTGACCGATTCAGTGGCCCCGAGAGCAGTTTTTTGTATGTCACGGTGAGGCGGTCTGGCAGTTATACCGCAAAGGCAGATCCTTTCCGTGAGAAAAGCATCTGCTGTCCTGAAAACAGAACCAACATTATTGTGACTTCTGACATTATCAAGCACAATAACAAAAGGTGATTTCTCCGAGTTTATGAACTGGTCAATACTCTTTCTTCCAAGTTCTCTGTTCAGAAGCTTCCGCATTCTTTTTGATGCAAAAATAGCTAAAAAATCCGGCAAATTTTTTTATATTGTCATCATTGAATTCAATGATTAAGAGAAGGTTAATTTAATTAGTTACAAGAAATGAATGTTCATGAATTCCAGGGTAAATCGTTGCTGAAAGCCTATAATGTTGATATCCAGGAGGGATTTGTTGCAGAGACACCTGAGCAGGCTTGTGTGGTGGCAGAGCAGTTGCAGGAAAAGTTCGGATCGCGCTTTTTTGTCATAAAAGCACAGATTCATGCGGGAGGAAGAGGAAAAGGAGGGGGTGTAAAGCTGGCCAGATCGGTCGAAGAAGCAGAGAAAATTGCCGGACAGATACTTGGCATGCAATTAATTACACCTCAAACAGGTCCTGAGGGAAAGAAGGTTAATAAAGTACTGGTTGCCCGGGATGTCTATTATAAAGGCGGGAGTGAGACTAAGGAGTTTTATATTAGTGTTTTATTGAACAGGAGCAGCGGAAGATATATTATTATGTATTCACCGCAGGGCGGAATGGATATCGAGCAGGTTGCGGAAGTGACGCCTCACCTTATTTTTACTGAAGAGATTCATCCGCTGACAGGGCTTCAGCCTTTTCAGACCCGTAACATTGCCTTTAACCTGGGGCTGACAGGTGCAGCCTATAAGAACATGCAAAGATTTCTTGCAGGAATATATGATACATTCACCGGTTGCGATGCACAGCTCCTTGAAATTAATCCAGTTCTCAAGACCAGTGATGAAATGATCCTGGCTGTTGACTGTAAGCTGATCATTGATGATAATGCTCTGTATCGTCATCCGGATATTGCCGGCATGAGGGACCTTAACGAAGAGGATCCAGTTGAAACAGAAGCCGGGAGTTATAATCTCAACTATGTAAAACTGGATGGGAATGTCGGGTGCATGGTAAACGGAGCTGGGCTGGCGATGGCGACAATGGATATTATCAAACTGTCGGGAGGCTCTCCTGCGAATTTTCTGGACGTTGGCGGCAGTGCCAATGCAAAAACCGTTGAAGCGGGATTCAGGATAATCCTGAAAGATCCTGCCGTAAAGGCCATTCTCATAAACATATTCGGAGGCATCGTACGATGCGACAGGGTGGCAACGGGTGTTGTTGAAGCTTATAAATCGATCGGAGAGATAAAAGTGCCTGTAATTGTCAGATTACAGGGTACGAATGCAGAAGAAGCAAAGGAGATCATTGATAATTCAGGTCTTGCAGTTGTTTCAGCTGTTTCATTCAGTGAGGCTGCAAAAAAAATAACAATCGCTCTCACGGAAAAGTGATTTTTTTGCGATTGTTTATCTCAACTGATCAAGAGACTATTTTTTGTGAGATCCGTCACAGAAGGGTTTTCCGCACGAGCGGCCGCATCTGCACAGGTAAACCTCTCCTGGATAATCGGTGATATGTTTTCGAATATCCCTAAACAAAATATTTCCCGTAATTTTTAATGGACCACCCTCAATCACTTCAATAACAGCGGAGGGTGTTTCCGTGGTTTCCTTATTCATAGCTTTTCTATTTATCTTCAAACCCTATTTTACGGTGTTGTCCGTCGCAAAAAGGCATCTGATGACTTGCTCCGCAACGGCATAATGAAATCATGCTCTCTTTCATTTCCTTAATATTGCCCCTGTATAAAAAGGTAAAATTTCCCTTGACCACTACCGGGCCATCTGCCATAATCTTGACTGAAACAGGTTTCCCCGCATCTGCCGGTTCTGTAGATTCCAGGAGTTCAGGCCTTCTGAACTTAACATGATTTGTCTGATCTTCTCCAACCGATTTGTTTTTATTGTCATCATTCCATTTCCATGTAAGGGCTTCTGTAGGACACATATTAACTACCTCAATGATTCTGGCTGTTGGTGCTCCCGACATATCAACCCATGGTCTCCTTCCGGGATCAAATACTTCAATAAGTTCTAAGTAGCAATAAGATGCATGAACACAAGCTGATGGTTTCCAATATACTATAATCTCATCGTTTTTATATCTTCTTCCTCCCGAAAACTGTTTATTTTCACTTTCCATCATTATCTGTTATTTGTTTGCAATTTAATATTTTTTGTGTAATAAATTGTACACTGCTTAAGGGGAAGTAATCCGGCGAATTTTTATATTTGCGACATAATCTGCGATAATGGCAGCCTCATCTTTACCTTTTGTATTAATCCTGGTGGCAGCGCTGGCTTTAACCGGTGTACTTGTCATTCTTTTTTCAGCAAAACTCAGAAAAGCAAACCTGGAGCTTGATGCACAAAATAAGCAGATAAAAGATATTTACGCTGAACTTCAGAGAACGAAAACGGAGCTGGCAAATCAGAAAGAAACAATAGCCCGTGAATATTCTTATTCGGAAAAGTTCTACAAAATGCTGATACAATCGGCTGACGATGGTATCTCATTTTATGACAGGGACTGGAATCTGAAATTTACAAATACAGCCTTCTATTCGATGATCGGTTTTGATCAGGTTTCTTATAACTCTGTTAATCCATCCGACCTGATCCATCCTGAAGATCTTGATTATGAAAGAAAATGGATTACCGCACTTAATGAGAAAGGATTTTTTGAAAGTGAATTGAGGCTGAAACATAAGAATGGTCATTATATCAATCTTTCTACCAGATCGGTAGTCGTTAATAATGACAGCGGGGAAATAATAGGTGCACTTACAGTCTCACGGGATATCACAGCTTTAAAACAGGTACATGAGGAGCTGGTTAAAGCCAATGTTGAAGCCGAAGCCAGTAACAGACTTAAATCCACTTTTCTCGCAAATATCTCACATGAGATCCGGACACCATTAAATGCGGTAGTCGGTTTTTCTAACCTCCTGTTATCAAATGACATCACAAACGATGTAAAAGAAGAATATATCGAACATATTAACCATAACAGCGAAAAGCTGCTTCAGATAATCGGCGATATCATTGACTTGTCGAGGCTCGAAAGTTCACAGATTGAGATCACTTATGAAGAGGCATCGGTAAACGGTATCGTAAATGAGATCGTTGAAGAAGCAAAACGGGGCATAAAACGGAATGAAAAGTCAATAATGCTTGTCGTCAATAATCGGCTCGAGGAGAATGGAGATCTTATTTTTACCGACAGGATATGGCTTAAACGTGTTTTGAACCATCTGATGGATAATGCAGTGAAATTTACACTGGAGGGATCAATTGAATTTTCTTATTCACGCGAAAATGATAATCTGATATTCCGGATACGGGATACAGGGATTGGTATAAATGAAGAGAATCTTGGTCATATCTTTGAGGAGTTCAGGCAGGAGATAGATGGTCATCACAGGCCATTTGAGGGACTGGGGATAGGCCTTACCCTGGCAAAAGAGGTTGTTGAAAGAATGGGCGGGAAAATATATGTTCAGTCAGAAAAAGGTGTGGGATCGGAATTCAGCTTTTCCATACCATACAGGCCTGCCGGCGGCAGCTCAAGAAGAAGTGGAAATATCATAAGTCCCGACCAGCTTGCTGCTCCGATTAACTGGAGTTCCAGGAAATGCCTTCTTGTTGATGACAATAAGGATATCCTTACTTACCTTAACAGGGTATTACTTGAAACCAGAATAATTATTCTTACAGCCAGGTCGGGGATTGAAGCGCTTGAAATAATTAGAAACACAGCAGATATTGATGTTGTACTTCTCGATATGCAGATGCCCGAAATGAACGGTATTGAGGCAACAAAAGAGATCAGGAAGATCCGGAAAGACCTTCCCATCATTGCCCAGACAGCCTTTATTTTTGAAGACGATAAAGATATTATCCTCGAAGCAGGATGCGATGCATGTCTTATTAAACCCATAAGAAAAGACCACCTGCTGACTGTTATGTCATCCTTCATTAAATCGAACTGATCCTTATTCCTCTTACAGGAGCCTTAAATATCAATATTTACAATATTCCTTTCTTCTTTATTCTTCTTATTTTGCATTTTACTTTTTTCCATGGATTTCAGATTTGCTGATATTATTCTACCTCTTGCTGTAAAAGGAAGATTCACCTACATGATCCCGGAGGAATTATCTGAAGCGGTCAGACCCGGTATAAGGGTTTTGGTCCAGTTTGGAAACAGGAAACTCTATTCAGGCATCGTTGGCCGGCTGCATAATGCATCTCCCCAGGGTTTAAATACCAGAGATATAATTAAAGTGATTGATCCGGGACCAATAGTAAATGAAACAAATATTAAGTTCTGGAGCTGGATATCAGAGTATTACATGAGCAGTGAGGGCGAGGTCATGAACGCTGCCATGCCGTCGCTGTTTTTTCTTGAAGGGGAAAAATCCTTGCCGGTGATCGATAAATACGTTCCCAAAACAGAAACTTTCATTGAGCTTGCTATAAAATTTTCAGATCAGGAACTGAATCAGTTTCTGGATAAGCTTAACAGGGCACCAAAGCAGTCAGAAGCTTTTTCAGCCTATCTTAGGTTATCTGAATACTCATCCGGGTCCGAAATACAACAGATCAGGAAAACAACATTGCTGAAGGAATCAAATGTTACACCCTCAGTTATTGAAACGCTTGTAAAGAAAGGTCTTCTGTCATATGTTACTCTTGAAACATCAAGGCTGAAAGAGGGAAGCAATGAAAGAAAACCTTTAAGAGAACTAACACCGGCCCAGAAAACCGCTTTCGATTCTGTTTGCAGTCAGTTGATAGAGAAAGATATTGTGCTGCTGCATGGTATAACCTCCAGTGGAAAGACAGAGATATATATTCATCTGATCGAAGAACAGCTTAAACTGGGCAGACAGGTGCTTTATTTACTGCCCGAAATAGCTCTGACCGCCCAGATTATAATTAGACTTCAGAAACATTTTGGTCAGATGACAGGTATTTACCACTCCCGCTTCAACGATCACGAAAAAGCCGAGATATGGAGACGTGTTGCAGAGCATGAACCTGAGAAGGGATTCAGGCTTATTATCGGCGTAAGATCGTCAATCTTTTTGCCGTTCAGCAACCTGGGACTGGTAATTGTGGATGAAGAGCATGACGGATCATATAAACAGCATGATCCTGCCCCAAGATACCATGCACGCGATTCAGCGATCATGCTTGCAAGTCTGTTTAAGGCAAAGAGTATCCTGGGATCAGCATCTCCTTCAGTCGAGAGTTACAATAATGCAATCAGTGGCAAATACGGATTTACCGAATTAAAGGAGAGATACGGTTTAATTAAGCTGCCTGTCATAGTTCTAGCAAATACCCGCGAGGCTTACAAGAGAAAACTGATGGTCTCCCATTTCACCCCTGAGCTGCTTCAGGCAATTGATGAGGCCCTCGGGAATAATGAACAAATAGTTCTCTTCCAGAACAGGAGGGGATTTGCTCCTTATATTGATTGTTCGGAATGTGGCTGGATCCCCACATGTGTGCAATGTGCCGTTAATCTTACATATCACAAAAGTGTGAACAGTCTTGTATGCCATTATTGCGGATATTCAACAAGTCCGCCTTCACACTGCGCAAATTGTCATTCCTCAGCTCTGCAGACAAGAGGATTCGGTACGGAAAAAATAGAGGATGAAATAAAAATAGTCTTCCCGGCTGCCAGAGTGGCCAGGATGGATCAGGACACCACCCGCAGGAAAAACTCATTCAACAGGATCATAGAGGCTTTTGAGGAGAGGCAGACTGATATTCTCATCGGAACACAGATGATCTCCAAGGGACTTGATTTCGAGAATCTTACGGTTGTAGGAATCTTGAATGCCGATAATCTGCTCAACTATCCTGATTTCAGGGCGCATGAAAGAAGCTTCCAGTTAATGGAACAGGTTAGCGGAAGGGCTGGAAGAAGGAAGAAACAGGGGAAGGTTATCATCCAGACCTCTGATCCGTCAAACAAAATCATCCGTCTTCTGCTCCGGCACGATTATAAAACCATGTTCAGGATACAGGCTGAAGAAAGGATGACCTTCAATTATCCTCCGTTCTGCAGGATGATTAAAATAATTATCCGCCATAAAGACAGAGCACAGCTTAACGCATATGCCGCCATTCTTGGAAACGATTTAAAAGCCATTTTCGGAAAAAGGGTGTTGGGACCGGAGTATCCTCTGATTTCACAGGTGCAGGGATGGTATATTAAAACCATTATTTTAAAGATTGAACGTGATAAACCACCTGCCAGAGCTAAGCAGCTTATCCGCGAAGCAATTGAAAGACTTGAGAAGGAAAAAGGAGCCACATCGCTTAAGATTGCGGTTGATGTGGATCCATATTAGTAAAATACCTCACCCCAACTCCTTTGTATTCCCTTTAATCAATCTTTATCAATTCTGGCCGGATTAAGGAAAATAAGGAAAAAAATCATTGCAAATGATAGTTCATGAAGTTCACTATCCCTGATCAGTTGAATTAATAAGATCATCAAGGTGGCGACCACCATCATGATGATATGCTGCTTTTTTGGAAGAGGTATTTGAAATTTATTAACCAGATTACGAATTAGTGGAATTTTCCAAACCATTAAACGAGAAAAAAGAAAATAGATGATCAATACCACGAACATGAGCCTGGAAAATATCACAGTATTCAGGCTGTGTCCTTTAACAACTAGATTGTGAATGTTTGTTTCTGCCTGTTTATTGTGTTGCTGAAAGAATTCCCCGCTTTCGATGCCAAAGATCCGTTGTCCCCAGCTGATTTCATCACCTGCAGCAAAAAAGAATAAAAAAGCCAGTACAATCCAGGTAAGCAGCCAAAGGGGCTTTTTCATTTTGCGGTATTGAAATACCCGGTAAAAACATACCAGACTGCTAAATAATAAGAGGAAGACTGTTAGGTATTCTACAGGACCATCTTCCCTGACAAATTCCAGATATGATTCAGTACCAACAAAATATCTGAGATACAAACTATACGCGATGAAAATGAAAAGAGCGGTACTTATCACAATCTCCGTACCCGTAATCAGCTTTTTTGAATCCATATTTTTCATAAATAAAAAAGGTTTAATGAAATGGACAATTTTGGATGAGTTTCTCTAAATCTATTTCAATTCTATAAGAATAAAAACTATGTAAAATCATCTCAATTGTAGTGTTTTCAGTGATGTTTAAAGGTGAGGTATCCTTTCTGCCCACAGATGCGAAATAATCTCTGAATTTAAATCCATCTCCAACCACTTTATCGGATAACTTTATCCATATGGAGGGTATTTCGTATGCATCTGCGACAATTATTCCGTGCAATGAACTGGATATTATTTTTTCACAAGTAATGATTTCATCGACCACCTTAAGCGGGTTTTTGTTTTGTACATCAATAATTTTTATTCCAGGATGCTGTGTTTTTATTTTATTTAACCAACAGTCAGAACTGTCTTTATAATGAGGGATTATTCCCAGCTTAAATTTTTTATCACATAATTCAGGAATATAAATTTTGGGTAAAAGTAATGCAGGATCACCATAAACTTCAGGGCATTCAATCCCCTGAGCCAGCAATCTTGCTTTTGTCAAAGGTCCTCTTACCGCATAAATTTTTTTTGGGGCTTGCTTACATTTTACGTTTTCTG
>DATKXL010000103.1:0-6709 GCA_035529055.1 Bacteroidales bacterium | reverse complement strand
ATACCCTTTTCCTAATTTATTTTCGGCTATAAGCACTTTCCCATTCTCAGTAAGAACAGCCCTGGCATTTCCGGATAAATGAATATCTGATACTTCTTTTATATAAATCTTCGAAACACCTTTAAAAACCGGGTGATCAGGCAGGTTTGTACATGCACCCATCTCCCATTCTGTACCAGTCACAGGATGTAATGTCACATGGTTAAACTTCATTCCGAATTGCGAAGCGAGCTGGTTCAGATGAGTGAACTCACAGTTCGGAGCATCGTTGGCAAGGATAGCCAGCACACCTCCCTTCTTAATCCATTTCGTAATTGCCTTAACATCATCAGGAAGTATATAATTAGGCGATTTCGATTCGGTTGTAGTGTCAGGATCAACAATTATATACATATCAATAGTTTTTAAAACAGAAGCAACCGGTTTCTCTATTGTTGTGATCTTTGCTCCTTTTGATTTGAAGATCTCACCCCATCGTGAATAACCGCTCCACTCAGTATCAGTCCAGAGATAATGAAAAGGCTGTCCTGTTTTGGCATTTGTCTCGCGGTTGAACCAGTTATCGAGACCGACAACAGGCTGGGCAATGAGGTTCTGTGTCACTAAACTGAATATTCCCAGGAATATTACTGCCAGGTGTAGTTTGTAAGTTCTTTGATTCTTCATAATAATTCAGGTTTGTTCTATCAAAAATAGAAAACATTAATGATGTTCTGTTCTAAATTATGAAAAAGCGTACAATAATTAACTAAAGAAATCTTTGATATGGCTCTCAAGAATTTCTTTGTTTATCTTTATCCCTTTGAAACAATCATTATTCTAAAATTTATGATGAAAAAAACAATCTGTATTTTTTGTACTATTTTAGTCCTTCTCTTTGGATGCAAAAACGAAAAACAGTGGGAAAATCTTGTTAAAGATGATCTTGGCAGCTGGGAGCAGCTTAACGGGAATGCCCCGTTTGAACTCAGCAATGATGAAATCATTGGTACAACCGTACTGAATTCGCCAAACTCCTTTCTCTGTACAAAAGAAACCTACAGTGATTTTATCCTTGAATTTGACACATGGTTTGACCCTCAGATGAATTCCGGGGTTCAGATCAGAAGTGAAAGCAGGGCTGATTATCAGAATGGCCGGGTTCACGGTTACCAGGTTGAAATGGATCCGTCAGCACGGGCTTGGTCAGGCGGTATTTATGATGAAGCAAGGAGAGGGTGGCTTTACACCCTCGATAAAAATCCTGAAGGACAAAAAGCTCTGAAGGTTGGTGAATGGAACCATTACAGGGTCGAAGCAATCGGCAACTCTATCAGAACATGGATTAACGGAATTCCCTGTGCTGATCTTGTTGACGAAATGACCCTTTCTGGATTTATTGCGCTTCAGGTACATGGTATCGGAAAGGACTCATCAAGAGTGGGGCTTCAGGTTAAGTGGAAGAATATCAGGATAATTACAGAAGATGTTCAGCAATTTGCCACTCCTTATGAACCGGTGATACCTCAAACCAGCTACCTCGACAACCTCCTCACCGAAAGAGAGAAAGCTGACGGCTGGAGACTACTTTTTGACGGATCAACTCCTGCAGGATGGATGAATGCCAGGACAAAAAGCTTTCCCGCAACTGGCTGGGAAATAAAAGAGGGGGCAATGACTTTAAATCCGGAAACAAAAGGGCCGGATGGCGGCGGCGATATTGTCACTGCCGAAAAATTCAGGAATTTTGAACTTATGGTCGATTTCAGATATTCGACCGGAGGCAACAGCGGGATCAAATATTTCGTTGACATCGATGCTGAAAATGGATCCCGGGCATCGATAGGCTGTGAATACCAGATACTTGACGACAGGGAAAATCCTGATGCACAGGCAGGTATGGCGGGCAACAGGAAACTTGCGGGTTTGTATGATCTGATCGCACCAAAAAATATACGGGATAACGGGGCCGGACAATGGAACCGTGCAACAATAATTGTTAAAGGCAGCAAGGTACAACACTGGCTTAACGGATTTCTGACTGTTGAATTTGAAAGGAGTACGCCTGCATGGAGAGAACTTGTTGCAACAAGTAAATTCAAAAATTTCACCGGGTTCGGTGAAGCAGAGGAAGGTAGTATCCTTTTGCAGGATCATGGGAATGTTGTATTGTTTAAGAATATAAAAATCAGGGATGTGAGGTAGGTGCAGGACACAGGACGCAGGGCGAAGGGATGAGGCATTAAAAGAATTTTTGTTAACTTTGATGTAAAATTGGGATAGACATTGATTGTTCAGTTAATTTATCAATTAAATCGAATATCATGAAAAACCTTTTTTTATTGCTGGCTATTACAGGCTGTTTTGTAGTCTTTTCCTGCAAAGATAAAGAATCTGAAAGGTTCAGATTACTGACTGATCCTGTATGGAGAACAGACAGTCTGGTTGCAAACGGTGTGGATGCATCCGGAGCAGGCGGAATTCTTGAAGATTTCGTTGGCGATGTGAAATTCGCAAAAGACGGAACAGGTAATTTCGGAGATTATGAAGGTACCTGGATGTTCAATATCGGAGAGACCCAGCTTATAATCGAGTCCGATTCCCTTCCAATAACTGTTATTGCAGATATCATCGAATTGACATCAGCATCTCTCAAGCTTAAAACAAAATTCCCAAATCCCCTTGATCTGCTGAATCCCATTAATATCAGAATGACATTTAAGCCGAAATGATCCGTTTCTTTCTTGCCGCTGTAGCATTATCACTCTGCACTGCAATAAGCGGGGAAGATGTTGCCGGCTATGTCAGAGGCAGGGTAAGTGACAGCAATACAGGAGAACCCCTCCCGGGGGTTTATATCATTTATGGGAGAAATCTTGGTACAACGACTGATCTTTCCGGGAACTATTTAATCAAAGCTGATACAGCACGATTGAACTTAATTTTCCGTTTTGTCGGTTATGAAACCCTGAACAGGACAATCATCCTGATCCCTGGTGATACAGTAGTATTGAATGTGGTACTGGTGATGAAAATAAGTGAGATTGACCAGATAGTCATAAGTGCGGACAAAACAGAGACAAAGGTTGCGGAGCTTACCGTCTCGATGGATATAGTCAAATCTTCATTCCTTTCATCCAACCATATTACTGATGCACAGGAGATGATTAATAAAATTCCCGGTATCGAGGTCATGGATGGTCAGGCCAGTATCAGGGGCGGAAGCGGATTCAGCTATGGGGCGGGAAGCCGTGTACTGGCGCTGATTGACGGATTACCTGTTCTTTCGGCAGATGCAGGAAATATAAAGTGGCAGTTCTTACCACTGGAGAATATCTCACAGATTGAAATAATCAAGGGAGCCTCTTCAGTGTTATACGGATCGTCAGCCTTGAACGGAATAATAAACTTTCGTACTGCAGATGCAACAAATATTCCTGTAACTCAATTCTATACTGAAGCCGGGATATATGGTAAACCCGGAAATAAAAATTGGATCTGGTGGAATAGCCCCAGAGTATTTTCCAGTGCAACATTTTCTCATTTACGAAAACTCGGAAAAACGGATTTTGGGATCAGCGGTAACATACTAATTGATGAGGGATACAGGAGGCTTAATGGCGAAAAGCTCGGTCGGATAAGTCTGAAAATAAAACACTACAGCAAAAAAATCGAAGGACTGAATTATGGACTGAATCTGAATTCGGGCTATAACATAAAGAAAGATTTTGTTCTATGGGAAGATGCCGAAACCGGAGCCCTGAAGCAGTCACCTTCGACAGCAGTTGAATTCCATGGTACATTTTTAGCCATTGATCCTTATATCTCATTTAAAAAATCCAGCCGTTTCCAGCATGATCTGAGGATGCGGGTACAATCTTCTCTAAACAGATTACCCGAAAGTGAACAGAATAACAGTGATGCCATTTCACTTTATGCTGAGTATCAGCTCTGGTACAGGCTACTTGAAATTCTTAATCTTACTGCCGGAATCTCAGAGAATTACAGCCGGGTGAATTCCAATTTCTTCGGTGACCATTCTGGCTTTAATATTGCCGGTTTTACACAATTTGAAATACGGCCTCTTAGCCGGCTGAAAGCAGTGGCAGGTCTGCGTATTGAGAGTTTCTCACTTGATGGTATAAATGACAGGGTTGTTCCTATTCTCAGGGCAGGACTGAACTATCAGGCCGCAGATTTCACTTTCCTGAGAGCCTCATTCGGACAAGGTTATCGCTACCCATCCATTGCCGAAAAATTTGCCTCCACATCACTCGGCTCGATAAGAATAATACCTAATCCGGATATCATTTCAGAATCAGGATGGAGTACAGAATTAGGGATTAAGCAGGGAGTACTTTTCGGTAAAATGACCGGACAGGCAGATTTTTCAATCTTCCTTCTTCAGAACTCCAATCTGATAGAATACATGTTCGGCCTATATCCGGAGGGATTAGGCTTCAGGGCAACAAATGTAGAACAGTCAAGAGTTTATGGCCTGGAAATCGAACTTTTATTAACACGCTCATTTGGTGCATTTCAAACCACTATGACCGGAGGTTATACATTTATGTACCCTGTTGAATTTAACGAATTTACCCATGAAAATACAGATACTTACCTGAAATACAGAAGGAAACATTCAGGAATAATTTCTCTTGACACTAAATGGAAAAAGTTTGACCTGGGAATGAACCTATATATCAAATCGAAAATTCTGAATATAGATGATGTATTTCTTACGACTCCTATCCTGCCGGGGTTTGATGATTATTGGTCGGAACATAACACCGGTCATGGTCTGCTGGATGGAAACATTGGATATAAGATAAATGATAAATTCACTCCTTCACTGGCTGTTAAAAACATAACAAACACCGAATATATGGGACGGCCAGGTGATATCCAGCCTCAGAGGAATTTAAGTGTAAGATTTTCAGGTAAGTTCTGAATAAGTGCTTTAAAATATGAAAGAAAAATACAGGTTAAGAATCGGCCTTTTCGGCATTGGACTTGATGCATACTGGCCACAGTTTAAGGGACTTAAAGAACGACTTGAAGGGTATCTTTCAGAGGTGGAAAGAATGCTTTCCATACATGATGCTGATATAGTAAACCTCGGATTAATTGATAATCCTGAGAAAGCATTTGATGCAGGTCATAAATTCCGTCAGGCAGATGTTGATATTCTTTTCTTATATGTCACTACCTATGCCCTCTCCTCGACCGTTTTACCGGTTGTTCAGAGAGTAAAAGTACCTGTCATAATTTTAAATCTTGCTCCGGAAAAGTCTATTGATTATGATAGTTTTAATAAGTTAAACAACCGTACCGAAATGACCGGGGAGTGGCTGGCAAACGTATCGGCCTGTCCGGTTCCGGAAATAGCAAATGTCTTTCTGAGGACCGGCATTAAATTTCATCAGGTAACCGGAGTGCTTCATGGAGATAATGAGTGCCAGCAGGAGATTTCGGAATGGATTGAGGCTGCGCATGTTGCTAAGATCATGTCTCATAATAGGATGGGGTGTATGGGCCATTATTACAGCGGTATGCTTGATATCTATTCAGATCTTACACAACACTATGCCTCTTTTGGCGGTCATATAGAGATGATTGAGGTTGATGACCTTGCAACTCTGAGAAGACAGGTTTCACGGGAAGAAATTGAAGAGAAGATAAAAGTGTTCCATAAAGATTTTGATGTTCATCCCGATTGTTCCGGAACTGATCTGGAGCAGGCTGCCCGTACCTCTGTTGCCATGGACAATCTTGCTGCAAAACATGATCTGGATTCATTAGCCTATTTTTACAGTGGTACAGGCATTCCTGAAAACGAGGAAGCAATAAGCTCAATTATCCTTGCCAATTCGATGCTTACGGCAAGAGGTATCCCTGTAGCCGGAGAATATGAGATCAAGAATGTTCAGGCAATGAAGATAATGGACAGTTTTGGCGCCGGGGGATCATTCACGGAATTCTATGCGCTTGATTTTAAAGATGATGTGGTTCTTATGGGCCATGATGGTCCGGGCCATCCGGGTATTGCTGAAGGGAAAATTAAAGTAAAACCTCTGGAGGTCTATCACGGAAAAGTCGGCAGAGGATTATCCGTTGAGATGTCAGTGAAACATGGTGATGTTACTATATTGTCAGTTGTTCAGAAAACTGACGGAAAGCTTATGCTTCTGATTGCCGAGGGCGAGTCTGTACCAGGGCCAATTCTTGAAATAGGCAACACAAACAGCCGTTACAGGTTTGCATTGGGTGTTAAAAAGTTCATAAACACATGGAACAGTTATGGCCCGGCTCACCACTGTACCGCCGGTGTGGGACATGTTGCATCTAAAATCAGGAAGCTGGGCGAATTGCTGGATATGGAAGTGGTACAGGTATGTTGAAGAGTTTAAGGGCTAAAGCCCCTTATTAAGGTGTCCTTTAACCCCAGCCTTAAGGCTGGGGTTATTGTAAATCAATTATATACGGACTTTAGTCCTTATACTTTTTTATAACTATATTTGATATATCAATTTCTAATCACATTAAACCTATGAAATCTTTAAGAATTAGCCTTACGTCTTTTTTCTTTGTTTTTGCAGTTTTAGCTTTGACAATAATCTCATGTAAGAAAACCGTCATCAACGAAGTGAAAATTAACGACTTTACCTCCCTTACAGCAGAGTTTAAGGAACCTTCAAAGGAATATACCACTGCACCATTCTTTGTATGG
>DATKXL010000102.1:0-10886 GCA_035529055.1 Bacteroidales bacterium | reverse complement strand
AGTGCGACCAGGCCCCATGAAAGCGGTCAGCCTTCTGGAGAAAGCCGACAATCTTCCGGAGGTGTTCAAGGCCTTCATCCCGGGTTATAAAACCTCTCTCTGTCCCAACCAGTATTCCCATAACTCCGAAACCGGTACCGCGGTTTTCTTCCCGGGATCCGGTTGAACAGGATATTCCTGAGAGGATTAAAAGTGAGATCAGGGAATTTTCTAAAACAATCTTAAGTGTTCTATTCATTTCATTATCAACGTTAAACCATAGTTGTCTAAAAAGCAATTATAATTTGCCTCATAATTTTACAGAGGCATGTTATAAAAAGTGTAATGTAATTATATCAAGGGCCGGGGGGTGAGTTGCGGAGAGAGGGGGGTTCGAACCCCCGGTCCCGCGATTGCAGGACAACGGTTTTCGAGACCGCCGCATTCGACCACTCTGCCATCTCTCCAGTGTACCCTTAATAAAGATGTCAAAAATACTAAATAATTGGCTTTGTTATGCTGCCGGTGCTATTTAAAGTATTGCGGATTGCGAAAATCCGCAATCCGCAATAAAAAATCCCTCTTTCTTTTGATTAAAGTTCTTAAAAGACTTATTTTGTATAAAGGAAATGAAATGTATAACCTTTAACTATAACACTGTGAAAAACCTTTACAAAATGTTAATGATCGCCGGATTGTTTAGCATGGCTCTGTCGGCCTGTAAGAATAAAACTGCAAATGACGGTAACAATCCCTTTATCTCGGATTATAATACTCCGTTCGATGTTCCTCCCTTTGAAAAGATTATGGCAAAACACTATATGCCGGCTTTTGAAAAGGGGATGGCAGAGGGTAGAAAGGAGATTGAAGCTATACAACGAAGCAGACAGGAACCCACATTCCAGAACACTATTGAAGCACTTGACCGGTCAGGAGATCTGCTGGCACGGGTGAGGTTGGTGTTCGCTGCCCAGACCTCGGCCAATACAAACGATTCACTACAGGATATTGAGATGGAAATCTCCCCGAAACTTGCCGGATATGATGATGAAAAAAGACTTAATCCGGGACTTTTTAAAAAGATTAAATATGTATATGACAACCAGAACAAATTTAACCTGAATCCGGAACAACAATTTCACCTTGAAAACCTTTATAAAGAATTTGTTCGTAACGGAGCTAATCTTGGTAAGAAAGATCAGGATACTCTGAAGAGGATAAATCAGAGGTTGTCTGTTCTTGCTGTTACATTTAATCAGAATGTACTTGCGGAAACAAATAATTACAGGCTCTGGGTCAACAAGGAAGACCTGAAGGGCCTGCCCGAATCACTTGCTGAGGCAGCTGCACAGACAGCAAAAGAGTCGGGGCAGGAAGACAAATGGGCTTTTACAACGCAAAGGCCAAGCATTTTCCCTTTTATACAGTACTGTGAAAACAGGGATCTGAGACGAGAAATATTTGATGCCTATTGCAATCGCGGTAATAATGGGAATGAGTTTGATAACAACAAGATCCTTGCCGAGATGATCAAACTTCGTGCTGAAAGAGCAAAATTACTGGGATACAAATCGCATGCTCACCTGGTACTTGAACCACGTATGGCCAAAGTGCCTGAGAATGTTTTTGAACTCATGACCAGCCTTTGGGAAAAAGCAATTCCCGTGGCTCAGAATGAAGTCAGGGAGATGCAGAAAATCATAGATAAAGAGGGAGGCAGGTTTAAGCTCGAACCCTCCGACTGGTGGTACTATTCCGAGAAGCTCAGGAAAGAAAAATATAACCTTGACGACAATGAGCTGAGACCTTATTTCCAGCTTGATAATGTTCAGGAAGGTGTGTTCACTGTAGCAAAAAGGCTCTTTGGGATCACATTTTCACCCATAAATGATTGTCCGCTTCCTCATCCTGATGCCCGGGCATTTGAAGTAAAGGAGAGTGACGGAACTCATCTGGGTGTTCTTTACATGGACTTCTACCCCAGGGAGAGCAAACGACAGGGGGCATGGAGTGTCAACTACCGCAACCATCACATCCTCGACGGTGAAAGAATAACTCCCGTAAATACGGTAGTCTGCAACTTTACCCGCCCGGGCGGTGATCAGCCTTCCCTGTTAACCATTGATGAGGTGCAGACTCTTTATCATGAATTCGGTCATGCTCTCGATTTCCTGATGAACAAAAGTACATATAACCAGGTATATCAGGCCTGGGATTTTGTAGAGCTGCCCTCGCAACTTATGGAGCATTGGGCTACAGAACCTGAAGTTCTCAGCATTTATGCAAAGCATTATAAGACAGGAGAAATAATACCCGCAACACTTGTCCAAAAGCTCAAAAACAGCGGATACTTTAACCAGGGCTTCACAAATGTTGAATACCTGGCTGCAACTCTTCTGGATATGGCTTACCATACCCTTGAAGCACCTGCAATAATTGATATCCAGACCTTTGAGAAGGACTATTTTAACAAAATAGGATTGATACCGGAGATCGTTTCACGGTATCGCAGCACATATTTCCTGCATATTGCAGGTGAATATGATGCAGGTTATTATAGTTATAAATGGGCTGCAGTTCTTGATAATGATGCTTTTGAGGCATTCAGGGAAAAAGGACTGTTTGATCAGTCAGTGGCAGCATCTTACCGTAAAAACATCCTTGAGAAAAACGGTCTGGTGGATGCCATGCAGATGTTCGTTAATTTCCGCGGAAGAGAACCCGTTATCGAACCTCTCCTGCGTAATACAGGTTTGATGACAGAAGCCGGTATTAAAAACTAAAATGCATTTTTAATTTTTTCAAGACCGACGCCCAGCACTTTTTGCGATAATAAGTTCAGTTTATTGATATCACCTGTGAGATGCAGAGTGATCTGGATATGATCGAGGCTCTCCCCCGGCTTTAGCTCTGCAGCAGGAGATGAAGATTCAAGTTCATAAAATGGGCCCATTTGTGAACCGTCCTCGAGAGGGCCATCATTATACGAATTAAGAGCATCACCTGAGTAGGGCTTATCCTGTATCTGCCAGGCTGAGTTGACATATTCTGTCTTTCCTTCAGGTAATTTGCACATTAACAATGTCAGAAAGTTGTTCTCAGCATCATAGCTTCCCATAATGCCAGTCGCTCTTAAAGGAGGAATTCCGATTTTACCCCTGCTCTTTCCGTCAGCCTTGAAAAAGATATGGTCATCCGTCACTTTAAGCCTGTCGGCAGGTATCTTTCCAAAATAATTATCATTCACCGGTACTCCCAGATCTTTTTCATCTCCATGTCTGATGGGGATAACAACTACAACAGAGGGAGAAGGATTGAACATTCCCAGCATCCAGACAGAGAGAAGTCCTGTTTCTTTCCTCCATGCATTTTCACCTATATTAATTATTGTATTACCCGACCGGTAGGCAACACAACTTAATCCTTCGACGTCAATTCCGGTCTGGTTTACAATCTGTTCAGCCGAAAGCAGGGTAACCTCTCTTTCAATTTTAAGCTTGAAAAGCGTCCCGCTGTAATTCTCAATCTCCGCTTCGCAATGGAACAATGCTGAAGAATCTGTTGAAGCAGCAAGCTCAAAAGGAGTTGTATCGAGGAAAGCGGGCGTCTGCCAGTTATCGTATGTGAACTCATCCCCTTTACTGAAGAAAATAGAATACTGGCCGCCTTCCGGCCCCAGCCATAACCTTTCCTCACCCCCGAATGGATTAATATGGGGCTGTATCTCTCCTGAAGCAATAAGCTGATGGTTGATCCAGCCGAAGCTGTGGCCGGAATCTCCTTCAGCACTGCTTGTCATCACTCTGCCCTGCCAGTCAGGGACTATTACGATTGATGCGTTTTTATTTGTTAATTCCAGAATTTTTACGTATCTTTTAAGGAGATTCCGGTTGTATCCATACTGGTTTGTTAAGTCTGCTGCCATTTTACTATCTTTTTGTATGTTTTTTTCTTTTTTATCTGATCCGGCACAAGAGATCAGGAACAGGGTACAAATAATTACTATTACAGGTGTTTTCATAGAATGGATTTTATTTTTCTCCTTCTGAAAGCCGGACTAAGGAGTAAAATTCAAAGTTAGAGAAATACCTGAAAGGGGCTGTTTAAAAAGTTTTATTTTGTATATTTTTTCTTTGTGTTACTTTGTGCCATACTTTGTGGAACAACTATATATATCTGCCATTATGACCAGAATAAAAAGCCTTTGTGGTTTAACTGCTGATGAGATCTTTAAGGAGATAGAATCTTCCGGATACAAATATTCTCATGCTGTTGCAATTGCCAACGGCATCTATAAGAAAAGAGTTTCTGACATATTTCATATTCCAAATATTCCTGAAAAACTGAAAGAGAAACTATCTGAAATATCTTATCCGGGGATTTATAAACCCGAGACTTCAGAGAGATCCATTGACGGCTCAATAAAATACCTTTTCAGGAATGATGGAGGTTTAAGGTATGAAACAGTGTACCTTCCTGATAAAAAGCGCAATACAGTATGTGTTTCGACTCAGTCGGGCTGCAGAATGGGATGCCCTTTCTGTGTAACCGGCAGATATGGTTTTCATGGCAACTTACCGGCAGGTGAAATCATTAACCAGATAATTTCAATACCAGAGGCAGCCAGGGTTGACCACGTGGTTTTCATGGGGATGGGAGAACCTATGGATAATCTTGACTCCACATTAGAAGCTTGCCATATTATAACTGCCGAATGGGGACTGGCAATCAGTTCCAGGAATGTAACTGTGTCAACAGTGGGGATAACTCCCGGGATAGAAAAATTTTTAAAGACCAGTGACTGCAATATAGCACTAAGTCTGTTTTCACCTTTCAGGGAAGAAAGATTGAAAATGATCCCGGCTGAATATAAATATCCGGCAAGTGAGATAATTGAGCTGTTGAAGAATTTTCCCGTTAAAAAGAAAAGACGGATAAGCATCGCGTACGTTATGATCCATAGCGTAAATGATACTGATGAACACTTAGAGGGTCTTAAAGATTTGCTCAGGGATTCCAAAATAAGGGTTAACCTCCTGCCATATCACCCTGGCGGAGAAAGCAATAATATCTCATCACCTGATGAGAGGATGCATTTTTTTAAACATAATCTGGTCATTTCCGGAATACCGGCCTCTGTCCGTAAATCAAGAGGAGACGATATATCGGCTGCGTGCGGTCTGTTGGCGTCAGGATTGGAACAAATATTGTAGAGACGGATTGCAATCCGTCTCTACATGTTTATCAATTGAAACAAATATTCATCGAGGTAACCGTCGGATATCTTTATCCAATCCTTTTTTATCCCCGACTGAACAAATCCCTGTTTCCTGAACAGATCCATGCTTTCACAGTTATTGGCAAGGATATTACAATAGAGCTGATGCAGTTGCAGTGTCTTAAAACAATAATTTATCAGACAGGTAAGGGACATTGCTGCATATCCTTTTCTTCTGAATTCTTCATTGGCTATCAGTATCCCCAGTCCTGCCCTTTTATGAAAAGGATCAAAATCAAAAATATCGATTGTTCCTATTGTAACATTTTCGGCAATATGATCTATCATAAGCCGCAGCTGACCAGTCTCATAGATATTCTTGTGTGAATTTTTAAGGTACCTTTTCAGGGTGTATTTAGAAAAGGGTGATACAGTGTTGCTGATTATCCAGTATGAATCGTTATTCTCCCATTCGTAAAGCAGCTCCAGATCCTCCGGTTCCAGAGCTCTGAGTCTTATTTCCTTATATTTCATTGATGATGTATGGGGCAGCTATTTTTTAATTATTACGTTAATTTCTCTTATGAAAGCATCGCTGAAGTCCTCCAGCACAGGAGCAAGAGCAGCTTTTGCCCTTGAATAGGATGTAAATTCACCAAACACATATTTATAAAATCCGTCATCTGCCTTAATTTCCCTGACTCCCGTATATCCGGGGAAAATCTCACTGATATTCAGAGAGCTTTTTGTGGCTTTTAATTGAATAGTGTAAACTCTCTTTGTAGCAGCAGGTTTATCTTCTGAAGGCAGCACAAGCTGTAAACTTGATTCATTATCAAGATCATACTGGTTAATGATATAAGCATCAATCATACCTTTTTCTCTCACAATGCCCAGATATTTGACAGCATCGGCTCTGTTGTAGAAAACACCGATTGAATATACAATTGTAGTATCGTATGTAGTTGTCCGCAGGAATAGTGTCTCATCACTTATCAGATAATTGAAATGACCTGGAGACAATCTTTCCCTGGTCTTCAGAAGTACAACGCTGTATCTCATTGAGGAGGGCTGTCTGAGATGCTCAGGTGTATAAGTTTCATGTCTGATCACCACACCTGTTTTAGGATCAACAATTCCGAATGTCACTCTTCTGTTGTATTTTCTTCCTTCAGGATTATCCGTACCGTCGAGATTAGTGTTCACAGCTGCAAAGTTAGACTCACCAAATGCTTTTTTGACAAATCTTGAGGATGATGCCCCTGAAGAAGCAAAGTAGTCAATCACAGCCTGTGCCCTTCTGTCTGCAAGCCCTCGGTTGTATTCAGTACTACCTAAAGCATCTGTGTAGCCAGCTACTTCAATTTTGAGTTCAGGGTGATCGATCAGAATATTTTTGAGCAATTCAAGGTTCGGTTTAGTCTCATCATTGATAGCATAGCTATCGAAATCAAACAGAACATTTTGAATAGCAAGGAAAGCTCCGGAAGCAACCTTCTCAGGTACAAGAGATGGCTCAACCGAAAGGTAATTCCCCATGTAGTATAAGGGGAGACTCAGGTTAATCGTATCTGTTTCATATCCCTGATGACTTGCAAGAACCTGATAATCTCCGGGCTTAATGTCGAACCTGAAAGATCCGTCATCGGAAACAGGTATGTTCTCCATTACATCGCCTGTCTTAATATTCGTTACTTTTATTTTAGCTAGTTTAGGATCCGCTGCCATACCATCCTCAAGTGCTAGTGTACCTGACGCAGTTGATAATTCATCAGCAGGGTCAACGGCAACAATCCCATAAATATTAGTTGTATTGTTTTTATTGTCATAACGACTTGCTACAAATCCGGGTGCATTATTATTCAGGATGAAATTTGTATTCTCTGCTACATTATTAAAGGCAAACGGCATTCCGACCGGTTGTGTCCAACCGCCATTTCTGAATGTTGATCTGAATACATCATAACCACCCATACTTATATGACCGATTGAGCTGAACAGCAATGCATCGTTTTCCGGATCATAGTATGGAGTGTTTTCATCATATGGTGTATTTATCACATTGCCGCAATTGACGGGACGTTCCCATGTTCCGTCAGTTGCTCTCCCGGAGGTCCAGATATCGAGTTCTCCTTCACCACCTGGCCGGTTGCTGGCAAAATACATGGTCTTCCCGTCGGGAGTAATAAATCCATGTGCCTCCCAGTATATTGAATTTACAAATTTCCCGACACTTTTTATTCTTGACCAGGTAGTATCCCTTCTCTGGCTGAAGTAAAGGTTTCCATCCCCACCGTCATCCATGAAAAGTATTAAAAGTTTCCCGTCCCCGGTGATTGAATTTGAATATAACCTGTTATACCCTCCGAGCTGTTTAGTGATATTTGATGGTTCGCCCCAGCTTTTGTTTTTATAGGAGCAGTATATTTGCGTCTTGCCTTCATTTTTAACAGTGAATATAAAGACAGAATCATTTTTGGCAAGGACGGGATTGCCTGCGCCAGAATAGTCGCTGAGCCATGGAGCAAACAGGTCGGAAATTATTCTTAATGGTCTTTTTTTCATTTCCATGGCATATCTGCTGTTTCTTATCTGAAGGTCAATATACTCCTCCTGAAAAGATTCTGTACCGGCCAGTTGTTTCTTTACGTTATTGTAAAGAGTGATCGCTTTTTCAAGGCTGTCATTAACATGGTAAGCAACTGCAAGATATAAATAGGTATCCAGAGGCGCTTTCTCTCCTGCATCTTTATACTCCTTTTCATTACTGACAATGTTTTTAGATGCCTTTTTCAGCAGTTGCAGAGCTTCGGTTTTCCTGCCTTCAATATTAAGGTAGCATATCCCGAGCTTGGCAGCAAGGTTGCTATTCTCAGGATAAGCTTTAAAAAGAGGCTCATAAAGGGATGCTGCCTTTTCATAATCTTTATCATAATAATAAGACATATCTGCTTCCCGGACGGCTCTGCTAAATTCTTTTTTAAGAGTTTCCTGCGAATTCAGAGAAACGAAACCGAATATCAGAATTGAAAGAATAACAATTCTCTTAAAAGGGTAGAAGTGTTTCATTATGATGATATTTTATGTTGCCAAAACTCTGAGATTCTGAAATCAAAAGGTTTATTTCTTAAAAGATAGTTGAAGCAAAAATCAATTATTTATTAACCAGAACATTAATTTCTCTTATAAACGCATCTTTGAATTCCTCTTCTTCAATGATCCTGTTCAATGCGGTTTTAGCTTCTGAATATCTTTCATACCTGCCATACAGATAATGGTATAAACCGTCAATTTCTTTGACTTCTCTGACTCCTTTATATTTAGGGAATTCTATATTAATGTTTAAAGGAGTTTTTGTGCCTTTCATCTGAATTGTAAAATATTTCCTGCTTGCTACCGGTTTGTCTCCCGTAATTCTTGAAACCTTCTTTACAAAAAGATCTTCTTCATAACCCTTGTTAATTAACTCCAGCCAGTGAGAATATGCTTCCTCTTTTGAGTCAAAGATCCCGGAAGTGTACCTGTAAAACAGATCAGTCTCATTGTATATAACCTTAATATCTGAAACAAATTTAAAATAGCTGATATCGGCAGGATTATAAAGGGCCATAACCTGGACGGTATAATAAAGAATATCAGAATCATTAATGCTGTTGTCGGTAAGATCGCTTGCAACAAGGTTTTCTAAAAGTATACTTGAATCAACCCCGGCGACCGGTGGTATATTTGAGAGATCAACTTTTTCATATTTCTGACTTTGCTCACTGCTTCCAAAATCGAGATAAAAGATCTCTTTCTTTTTATAGCCTGTAGTCATTGAATAATATCCGTTCATCCCATTATTAAAGGGTTGAAAGAAGATATCATCATCAGTTGTATTTATTGGAGAACCGAGGTTGGCTGGTTTTTCCCACGTAGAACCAGATCTTTCGCTTTTGAAAAAATCATATCCACCCATTGAGTTGTGTCCTTCGGAACTGAAATAAAGAACAGAATCATTTAAAGTGACAAAAGGGGTATCATCATTAAAGGTTGTATTTATTCCTGTCCCCAGGTTAATAGCCGGGCCCCAATCGCCTGTTGCATCTATTTCCGATACGTAAATATCCAGACCTCCATTTCCTCCCGGTCTGTTGCTTGTAAAATATAGCTTTTTCTCGTCGGCAGAGATCGAAGCGTGAGATTCATAATATTTTGTATTGATATTGCTATTCAGTTTCTTGATCGGAGTCCACTCCCCGTTTACATATTCTGAAGAGTAAATATTCCCGTCGTAATTATCAACTTTATAAATAAACAAGACAGTCCCGTCTTTATTAAGAGCCGAGGAAGAACAATCTGTTCCGGCACTGATCCACGGGGAAAACTCCACAGGAGGGCGCCATCCATCCTCCTCTTTCTTCGAATAGAAAATGGCATTCATTAATCCTCTGCGTTCCGTAAAGGCAATAGTGCTCCCATCAAAACTTACAGCTGGATTTTCGTTAATTGCACCCTGGTTGAATTCCGGTCCGAGGTTCTGCCTGCTGAAGGCTACCGGTGCTTTATCATATTCAATTGCCATCTGGCAGGCTTGAATCTGTTGATCAATGTATCCCGTATTCTTCATGCCACCCTTTTCTTCAGTTTCCAAAGCCAGTTTCCTGAATTTCATAAGGATATTGAGCGCTTTCTCCAGTTCATTATTTATCATATAAGACTTTGCCAGAAAGAAATAGGCATCCAGAGGCGCCCTTTTTTCTTTGAATGAAGCTATTTTTGCAGCATAAGTGGCATCCCTGACAGCATCTTCCAGATAAGGAATTGCTTTTTGCTTCTCCCCGGGAATATTAAGGTAACAAGTACCTATCTTAAACCTGACATTTAGATTGTCAGGGGAGTCAAGGAGTATATAAAGCTGGTTTGCCAGTTCATATTCCTCATACAGAAAATATGATTCAGCTTTGGCAAATATTTTCTTATTCCCGGCTTTTGATTGAGCGGAAGCAGCAACAGATAAAACCATCAGAACTAATAGCTGCAACTTAAACAGAAGTATTTTCACCCTGAGATTTATCATCATAACAAATATAATAATTATTATATTCTTTAGCTGTGTAACAGCTATTTTTCTCTGAATGTAATCCTGTAAATGTCTTCTTTTCCTGTTCCCGTAAACTCTTTATATATTGAATAATAGCCGGAATTCCCTTTTTCCGCAGGCATAAAGAAGAAATTGTCATCTGTATTGTTCAGAGGATAACCGATGTTAACAGGTTTGCTCCATAAGCTGTTTGACTGAAAATCTGATCTGAAGATATCATAACCTCCTACATTATGATGTCCCTGTGAGCTGAAAAACAATGTCTTACTCTGATTGATCAGGAATGGCCTGTCTTCGTTAAGTGGTGTATTGATCTCTGGTCCCAGATTGACAGGGGAGCCCCATGTACCGCCGGTTTTGTGAGAGATATAAAGGTCGAGACCTCCAAATCCGCCGGGTCTGTCAGATGCAAATACCAGCTGGTCCCCATCTTCTGAAATGAACCCGTGAGACTCCCAGTATCTGGTATTTATGTTCTTATTCAGCTTAACACACTTTGACCAGCTGGTGCCATTAAACTCACTGAAATAAATATCACTGTTATAATTATCGTCTCTTGAAAGAAATAGAAGCCTGCCATCTGATGAAAGACACGAAATATAAAAA
>DATKXL010000101.1:0-3091 GCA_035529055.1 Bacteroidales bacterium | reverse complement strand
GAAGAGTTACCATCTGTTACCAATCAGCAGGCAGCCCAGATCCTCGGATTCGGAGGAATGGGTTTGTTCTGGCTTGGGAGGTTTTCGGGCAGTACAATCTTCATGAGGATTATCCGCCCCAACAGGCTTCTTGCATTCTATGCCCTTATGAATGTGGTTATGATGAGTCTAGTTGTTGCTGGTCTCGGATGGGTGTCGGTAGTAGCTCTCTTTTCTACCTATTTCTTTATGTCAGTGATGTTCCCGACAATATTTGCCCTTGGAATAAAAGGATTGGGTCCTTTAACAAAGAAGGCATCATCTTTACTGGTGATGTCCATCGTGGGAGGTGCATTAATACCATTGCTTATGGGCAGGATCGCCGATGTATCCAATATGGCTTTAGGTTTTATCGTCCCGCTGGTCTGTTTTGCTTTTATCGTGTATTACGGGCTGAAAGGCTACAAGGTTAGAAAATCGGACATATTTTCATAACAGTTTATGCACTTATTACCGGCTATAAACCAGCAGAGCAATAGATTATTTCTTTATCCCAAAAGCCTTCATTGTTGAATGATTCACTCAGCATTACTTTATTTACATAACCCGGTTGAGTTAAGTTAAATGTTTTATTGATAGACCCTTATATAGTCCACTATCATGTGCTGAGGAAAGATGGTTGTTTGGTCAGGAGACCCCGGCCAGTTACCACCAACGGCTATGTTAAAGATGAAGAATTGTGGAAGGGCAAATGGGAAAGAATTGATCTCGGCACGGTTCAAAGAATAGTATTGTTGATTATCAACAAGCCATTTTAAACGATTTGGTGTCCAGATAAGACTGAAAGTATGAAATTCTGAACTGAACTTACCGCTATACAAGGTGAAGCTGTTTGTCCTGCTGGTGTGACCATTTGACTCCCAATGCACTGCTCCATGAACAGTCGAAGGTGCGTGCCCGAGAAGTTCCATTATGTCAATCTCTCCACATTTAGGCCATCCGACAGATGAAAAATTTCCACCAAGCGTCCACAGGGCAGGCCATATTCCTTTACCTTCAGGCAGCTTTGCACGTATTTCAACTCTGAAACAAGTGAATTCCTTTTTCCCCTGAGTGGTTATCCTTCCGGATGTATAATAAGTTCCTGATGGATTAAGTGCGGTAATATGCAGATATCCTGTATCGATATGTACATTATTTACTGAGCTGGTATAACTCTGAAGTTCATTATTGCCCCATCCGCCTGCACCTTGTTCATAATTCCAGGTTGCAGTATTGAGAGGAGCATCATTAAATTCATCACTCCAGACAAGTTTTGCATAGTCAACATTGATTATTTCTATGATCATACCCGATCCGGTAAGGGCGCCGTTTACCGGATTGCTGAATACAACCTTAAAAAAAACATCTTGCTGCTGATCTGTATTTGAAAGAATGTTAACTTTTATCACCTTTGATGTTTCACCTGGTTGAAATGTCAGTTTTCCTGAAGTCACAGCATAATCATTACCTGCAATAGCAGTGCTGTCAGTTGTTGTATATTCCAGGCTTACTACTTTTTTATAGGTTCCCGAGAGGATCACCGGGAGGTCTATGGAAGCTTCCCGGGCATCTTCAATAACCTGGAATACTGAATTGCTGATTACAATTTCCGGAGTGGTTGTTGTTGCCTGTTCTTTTTTGCAGGAACTAAAAAGGAAAGATTGCAGGATAACTGCAGAGAATAGAAAAAATTTGTTTTTCAAATAAACGGGTATAATTATGTTGAACATGAATAAAGCCATAGGTCGTTTTTAAGAATAATTACCATGCCAAGGCAGCAAATCAAAACCTATCTTCAAATACTTATTTCTCTTTGATAATCTTCGCGATACTCTTTTTGATTTTTGTGAATTTTAACTTGTTCATTCTGGCACCAATGGTTTCAATAACATTGCCGGCCAGAAGAGTCCCGATAAGTCCGCATTTTTCCAGATTTAAACCATGTGCAAATCCATACAGGAAACCGGCTGCATAAAGGTCGCCAGCTCCTGTTGTGTCATTGCATTTAACCGGAAGCGGACTGATCTTTATAACTTCTTCTCTCCTTTTAAGCAATGAACCCTCTGAACCCACCTTTAAAATGACAATTTCACTTGAATCTGACATTTGATTCAGCGCTTTATCAGGCACTAAACCCGTGAATGCTTTTGCTTCCTGTTCATTTGCGAAAAGGATATCCACATATTCTTTTACGATCTTTTCAAATACTGAAAGATTTGATTCAACCACGTTATAACTTGACAGGTCAAGAGCAACAAGGATTTTATTCTTTTTTGCCAGTTTGCACGCAGCTTCCATAAGGGGCAGATTGTTGATAAGGTAGCCTTCAAGGTAAAGAATATCATATCCCTTAAATAATTCGGCTTTCAGATCGGCAGCATTCAGTTCCACTGCTGCACCAAGATGTGTTGCAAATGTTCTTTCTGAATCAGGGGTGATAAGAGCTAAGGCACTTCCGGTAATTGTATTTTGCCTGAACAAAAATGTATTAACACCGGCGCTCTTCATATCTTTCTCAAAAAAATCTCCGGTTTCGTCGTTTCCGACAGATCCGATGAATCCTGTCTCCAGACCCAACATTGCAAGACCATGGATAGTATTAGCCGCTGATCCTCCTGAGGTGAATGTCATAGAAAAATGTTTTGTACCGGCTTTGATATTTTCGGATTTTACCCTGTCAACCAGTTGCATACTACCTTTAGGGAGATCAAATTTATTAAGAATTTTATCATCATCTATCAGAGTCATTATATCGACCAGGGCATTACCAATACCAAGCACTCTTTTCATTTTGAAAATTTTCAGCAAAGATATTGCTTAATTCACTAAAAGCCCTTACTTTTGGCACGCCAAAACGATGCAAGCTCTCAAGAAATAAATTCCTCAGTAGCTCAGTTGGTTAGAGCGGCGGACTGTTAATCCGTAGGTCGTAGGTTCGAGCCCTACCTGGGGAGCCGGATACAAACTCAAAATTTTCACAACCGCTTAAAATCAAGGATTTCAGGCGGTTTAATTTTTTACAGGTACTCAAAATGTACGCCAGAACTCCTGGAATAGGGTGAAAAATCGA
>DATKXL010000100.1:0-13583 GCA_035529055.1 Bacteroidales bacterium | reverse complement strand
GCCGGACGATATCCTACAGCTTCACTTAAGGATAAAAACGGGACATTATGGTTCGGATGCAGCGATGGTTCGATCTTCTATTCTGACAGGAACAGGCTTAAACAGGTCAATCTTTCAAATACATTCAGCATAAGCCAGCTTCTTGAAGGACCGGATGGTTTGATATATGCTGTTCCCCAGAGAAAATCGGTTTTCAGAATTAATCCATCAAACCCTGAGGAGATCCAAACATTTTCGTTTGAAAATGATCCGGTGTTATTTGCTGCATCATTTAACCGTTCGGGGAAATTGATGATCGGCACACAGGAAAACCTGCTGGTTTGCGAATTGACCGATAAATTAATAACTGCGACAGATGTCATTGAAGGTTTTGACTATGCCAGAATAATGTCAGTTAAAAAGATCGGAAATGATGACACTTTTATAATTGGCACTGATGGTAATGGCCTTTTCAGACTGAATATAGCCCAGGGCGATAATATGCTTTCGCGTTTTGATGGCCATCCGGAACTTGAAATTCTATCAGTACGTTCAATCCTTGAAGATTCAGACCATAACTTATGGATCTCCACAACTGAGTCTGGAGTGATCCGGTTGCTTTTTACCGGCAATTACGAAAGCATAGAGAGGGTTCAGTTCCTGGATAAAAGCTCAGGCTTACCCGGAAGTAATGTCTCTCAGGTTTTTCAGGATATTGAGGGTAACTTCTGGATTGGTTTCAACGGTAACGGTCTCTCCATGCTAAGTTCCGACGCCTTTAGTTACTACTCCCCCGGGGAAAACACAAATCCCAACAATATCATTTATATTAAACAGCTGGGCGGCGATTATTTTCTTGGCACACCATCCGGCTTCTATCTTTTTGACCTGGCAACCGGAAAAGCAAAATCATTCAGTGACCTTTCACAGCAATCAGGAAGAAATGATGTCAGCTCATATTTTATTGATAAAGAGAATATAATCTGGTTTGGGACGAAAGGAAGAGGCCTCTTTTATATTGACAGGGGAGGATCAGTGAAACAGTTCTACAGATCGGGGGATACCGGTGCAGATTATATAAACAGCATTAAGATGGATGACCAAAATATCTGGACAGCAACACTTAATGGTGTAAATATTATTGACAGGACAAATGCGGTTTTAAGGAAGAGATTCAATATAAATAATGGTCTTCCTCATAACAGCATTAATCAGATTTACTTTTCAGGCGACAACAATGTATATGTTGCAACTGAAAGTGACAAGTTGTTCTGGATAAATGCTGACTCAGGGATATTCTCTTCTGACGCCATAATGTATGGTACAACACTGAATAAGATTATGGCTGTTACTCAGGGCAGTGACGGGATTGTGTGGGCAGCCACATTCGGTAATGGTATCTTTAAATGCCATGAAGATTCAGTTACAACTATAACCACCTCTAATGGTCTGTTCTCAAATTACTCTTACAGCATTTTTGCAGATTCTGAAGACAATATCTGGACTGGTCACGAAAGAGGCTTCTCAAAATACGATCCGGGTTCAGGATTAATCAGCATTTACAGTACTGATTTTGCTGAAGGAGGAGCATGCAACGGCGAAGCTGTTTATGAATCGACCGACGGGAAGTTGTTTATTGGTACCACCGAAGGGCTGATAGTCTATGACAGAGCAAAGGACAGAAAAACCCGGACAGCCCCTTTAAATAATATTAACTCCATCATTATTAATAACAAGGAATACCCTTATCAGCCCTCTATTTCATTGCCTTACAGGAAGAATTATGCTATTCGGATACACTATGTCGGAATCAATCTCAGCGACCCTGATAAAGTCTATTACAGCACTTTCCTTGAGAATTATGATATTGACTGGACCGATATGTCATTATCGCGGGAAGTATCTTACAGTATGAGGGATGGTAATTACCGTTTCAATCTGATTTCTGCAAATGCTGATGGATTGTCACAGGAAGCCCCGGTTTCATTTGAGATACTTATACAAAGGCCTGTCTGGAGATCATGGTGGTTCATCTTGTCTCTTATTGGTTTGATTTCCGGGATAGTAGTATTGATTGTTCGGGAAAGGGAAAAAGCTCAGAAAAAGATTCAGGAATACCTTGAAAAGGAACTGGAGGCAAGAACCAGGGTCGTTATGAAGCAGAAAGCAGAGATTGAACTTCAGAACCA
Source organism: Bacteroidales bacterium (assembly GCA_035529055.1). Classification (GTDB taxonomy): domain Bacteria; phylum Bacteroidota; class Bacteroidia; order Bacteroidales; family VadinHA17; genus LD21. The sequence goes on along the minus strand of DATKXL010000100.1, from coordinate 11,415 downwards.
TGAGATTACCGACAGTATCAATTATGCCAGGAGAATTCAGGCGAGCATATTACCTGACGTGAAAAGGATTAAGGAACATTTCAGTGGTGCCTTTATTCTTTTCCAGCCGCGCGATATTGTCAGCGGTGATTTCTACTGGTTTGATAAACTTGATGAGGACAGGTTTGTCCTTGTTTGCGCTGACTCAACAGGACACGGGGTTCCCGGTGCATTTATGTCGCTGATAGGCTCCACGCTTCTTCAGGATATTGTGACCCGGCAAAGGATTTCACGACCTTCTGAAATCCTGACAATACTGGATAAGCAGATCTTTTCGACATTAAACCAGCATCTTGATATCGGAGTCTCCAACGACGGAATGGATATAGTTGTCTGTGAGTTCACACAAAAAAACCGTCATATCCGTTTTGCCTCGGCAATGCGTCCTGTAATAATTATGCTTGGCGGTGAAATATATTACATTAAGGGGAACAGATCGTCGGTCGGAGGGGAATCAATGATAGAAAAGTATTACGATGATCAGGAGTACTATCTTAATGAAGGAGATATGATCTATCTCTTCTCTGACGGATTCCCTGACCAGTTCGGTGGCAACAATGGCAAGAAAATGAAAGTAGCGAGATTGAAGAAGCTGATCAGCAATGTGTCAGAATTAACACTCGACCAGCAGCATGAGACAATATTGAAGTTTTTCCGCGATTGGCAAGGGAGCTATGACCAGGTTGATGATGTTATTTTTGTGGGGATCAGAGTCTGACCTGATTAATTTTCATAAATGTCATTAACAAACAGAGATATCTCACTGGTAGAGGCTGTATTGCTCACGTTATCAGCTCTGTCTTTGATATAAAAATTATATTTTATAATATCATCTTCAGAATAGAAGAGGTACAGGAATGTAACTGATATATAACCTTTTAATATTTTATTCTGCCCCAGTCTCTCCATATACGGGATCCTGTATCCCGAGGGTTTAAGAGGATCATTATCGGGCGCCGGAGCCATAACTCCATCTGTTTTCCTGTATAGAGTAAAGAAAAGATTTACTGTATCATAAGTCTGCTGGCTGGAAGGCGGAGGCAAACCCAGATCGCCATCACCATCCTCAAAGTAAAACTTAAGCCTTCCACCCTTTGATGTGTTTCCAAGAATATCTACAGTATCAAAAACCGCAAAACTAACAAATTCAATATATGGCTCAGGAGGCAATGTCTGTATTTTGATACACGATACTGCGGCCAAAAAGAGAAAAAATGAGATTACCAGATACTTAAAACTTCTCATGGGTTGTTCTTAATGATTTTCCTATTACAAAAACCACACCAAATTAAACTATTTTTTTCTGAAAAATATCCTTATCGGTACACCTGTAAATTCAAAATGTTCTCTCATTCTGTTCTCAACATACCTTTTATAAGGCTCCTTCACATATTGCGGAAGGTTGCAGAAAAAGGCAAAAGAGGGTGCATGAACGGGTAACTGTGTAACATATTTTATCTTGATATACTTGCCTTTTAATGACGGCGGCGGATTTGTTTTAACAATTTCGAGCATTATATTATTCAATTCCGCTGTTGAGATTTTCCTGTTTCTGTTTCTGTTAACTTTTTCAATTAGTTCAAGAACTTTATAAATTCTTTGTTTGGTTGTTGCAGAAATAAAAAGGATATCATAATCGGTGAAGGGTGCTGTTTTATTTCTGATCTCTTTTTCAAATGCTTTTACCGTATCGTTATCTTTTTCAATCAGATCCCATTTATTCACAATGATTATAAGCCCTTTGCTGTTCTTCTGAATAACCGAAAAGATATTCATATCCTGAGCTTCCATCCCCCTGGTTGCATCTATAAGAAGAAGAGAGATATCGGAGTTTTCAATAGTCCTTATAGCTCTTAAAACGGAGTAAAACTCAACATCCTCGCTCACTTTCGCCTTTTTTCTTAATCCGGCAGTATCTACCAGAAGGAAATCGTGGTTATATTTATTATAACGGCTGTAGATTGAGTCACGGGTTGTTCCTGCAAGAGGGGTTACAATATTTCTCTCTTCGCCAAGAAGGGAGTTTGCCAGGGAAGATTTGCCGACATTGGGCCTTCCTACAATTGCTATTCGTGGCAAATCAGATTGAATCGCGGCCACCTGATCAGGCAGGTTTTTAACAACAGCATCCATCAGATCACCCGTACCGCTTCCGTTTATTGAACTTAAAGAAAAATAGTCTCCGAGTCCGAGGCTATAAAACTCGGTCGCATCCATCAATCTGGCCGGATTGTCAACTTTGTTAACGAGAAGCAATACTTTCTTGTTGACTCTCCTTAACATTGATGCCACAGATTGATCAAGATCATGAATGCCACAGGTAACATCAACCATGAAAAGAATGAGGTCAGCTTCTTCAATGGCAAGCAATACCTGTTTGTTTATCTCTTCTTCAAAGATATCATCAGAATTCTCAACATACCCGCCTGTGTCAATAACAGAAAAATCAACTCCATTCCAGTTGGCCCGACCATAATTCCGGTCGCGTGTAACCCCGCTCGTCTCATCAACTATTGCCTCACGCGAATCAGTGAGCCTGTTGAAAAGCGTCGATTTACCCACATTTGGTCTGCCTACTATTGCTACTATACTGCCCATAAATAAAAATTCTTCTTAACGATAACCAAATCTCTTCAGAACCAGTGACTTATCCCGCCATTCTTTTGTTACCTTTACATATAGCTCAAGAAATACTTTGCGTCCGAAAAAATCCTCCATATCCTTGCGGGCCTCAGTCCCTGTTTTTTTAAGCTTAGCACCTTTATGTCCTATTATTATACCTTTCTGACTTTCACGCTCGACATGGATCAAAGCCCTTATTCTTGTGATTTTTTCCTCAACCTTAAAGCTTTCAATTTCAATTTCAACGGAATATGGTATCTCTTTCTGATAATTCAACAATATTTTTTCACGGATTATTTCCGATGCAAAAAACCTTTCATACTTGTCAGTGAGCTGATCCTTCGGGAAATAAGGTTCTCCGTGAGGCATTCTGCTGAGGATGGCATTCAGAAGAGTATCGAGATTGAACTTTTTCAGAGCTGATACAGGGATCACCGGGGAATCATTGAAATAGGATTCCCATGCTGCTGTGATTTTTTCCAGATCCGACTGATTACTTAGATCGATCTTATTTACAGCAATGATTACAGGTATTCCTGATCTCTTTATCCTTTCAGTATATTCGCTATCGGTTATTAAAGGTTCTGTGACATCAGTCACATATAGGATTACATCAGCGTCGGTAAGTGCAATATTGACGTAATTCATCATCGACTCCTGAAGCTTGTACCTGGGTTTTAGTATGCCCGGAGTATCAGAATAAACTATCTGAAAATCATCACCGTTCACAATTCCCATGATACGATGACGCGTAGTCTGAGCTTTTGAAGTGATGATTGACAGCTTCTCGCCGACAAGGGCATTCATAATTGTGGATTTTCCAACATTAGGATTTCCTATTATGTTTACAAAGCCGGATCTGTGATTTATTTCAGTCATCAGAATATTCCTCTCTTAAGCATACTTATCTCCTTTTCAGTAAGAAATCTCCATCGTCCCCGAGACAAATTCTTTTTAGTCAGTCCGGCAAAATATACCCTGTCAAGTTTTTTAACCTTGTAACCTAATGATTCGAACATTCTCCTGATAACACGGTTCTGACCTGAATGAAGCTCTATGCCTATCTGGCTTTTATCTTCATTGTCAGCATATGATACAGCATCAGCAACTATAAGATCTCCTTCAAGTTCAATGCCTCCGGCAATTCGCATGAGGTCACTCCTGGTAACAGGTTTATCAAGAAAAACATGATAGATCTTTTTCCTTTTAAATTTCGGGTGAGTTAATTTTCCTGTCAGGTCACCATCATTTGTAAGAAGAAGTACACCGGTTGTTGCCTTGTCAAGCCGCCCGACAGGATAGACCCTCTCAGGACAGCGATCTCCGAGAAGCTCAAGAACAGTGTGATCAGCATGGGGATCTTCAACGGTTGTGACATAGTCTTTCGGCTTATTCATAAGTATATAAATCTTCTTTTCTGCCTGAAGCCGCTTATTCTTATATCTTATGTCATCGTTATAAGTAACCCTGGTTCCCAGATCTGCTACCTTTTTCCCGTTAACCGTAATAAACCCCTCCCTGATAAGCACATCAGCCTCACGCCTCGAACAGATACCGCTGTTGGCGATGAATCTGTTAAGCCGCAACAGTTGAGGCTCCCCCCTTGATGAATTTGACTCAGCTCCTCTATTTCTTTCAGAGTTTTTGCCCGCTGATTTATTGAGCTTCATATTAAATATTTAACAGGTTGCAAAGGTACAATTATTTGACAATAATATGATTTGCTGAATTTTTTGCAACTTTGCGGGTATAAAAGTTGCTGTTATGACATTAATAAAATCGATTTCAGGTATCAGGGGTACGATAGGAGGAAAACCGGATGAAAATCTGACTCCCGTTAATATAGTTATGTTTTCGGCAGCTTATGGTACATGGTTACAGAGAAGAAACAAAGGCAAAAGAGTAAGGGTTGTTACCGGCCGCGACGCCAGGAAATCTGGTCCTGTAGTAAATAGTCTGGTTATTAATACGTTACAAAGCCTTGGTATTGATGTTACAGATTTAAATCTTGCCTCCACCCCGACTGTCGAAATGGCTGTTACAGGAACAGGTTCACACGGAGGCATAATAGTAACTGCAAGTCATAATCCGGGAGAGTGGAATGCACTCAAACTACTGAATGAGAAAGGAGAGTTCTTATCATCTTCCGATGGGATGGAGGTGCTTGATATAGCTGCAGGTGAAGATTTTGTTTTTGCCACCGTTGATCAGACTGGTTCAGTTACAACCGATAATTCCTGGGGGCAAAAGCATATAGATCAAATACTTGAGTTGAGCCTGGTGGATGTGAGCGAAATAAGATCTGCAGGATTTTCCGTGGCGATTGATTGCGTTAACTCCGTAGGAGGAGTGATCCTGCCGGAATTGCTCAGGTCGCTGGGTGTAAGTAAAATTATCGGACTTAATACAACTCCGGATGGGAACTTTGCTCACAATCCTGAGCCCCTTCCCCAGAACCTTACTGAAATATCTGCCCTTGTTGCTAAGGAAAAAACTGATGTTGGTTTCGTTGTTGATCCTGATGTTGACCGTCTGGCAATAGTTTGTGAGGATGGAACGATGTTCGGGGAAGAATATACCCTTGTTGCTGTCTCTGATTATGTCCTCAGTCACACACCCGGGAATACAGTATCAAACCTCTCTTCAACACGTGCATTGAAAGATATTACGGAAAAACACGGGAACCACTACTTTTCAGCCGCCGTAGGAGAAGTCAACGTGGTGGAAGAGATGAAAAAAAGAAATGCGGTTATCGGAGGTGAAGGCAACGGTGGAGTAATCTATCCTGAGCTTCATTACGGCCGTGATGCCCTGGCTGGCATAGCTCTTTTCCTGACACATCTTGCCAGAAGCCGTATGAAATGTACTTCCCTGAGGAAGCTTTACCCCGAATATGTAATTGCCAAGAAGAGACTGAACCTTTCCCCTTCAGTCAATTTTAAAGCGATTATTGATGAGGTCAGAAAACAATTTCATGATCATGTGATAGATGAAAGAGACGGTATGAGAATAGAACACGAACACGGATGGGTGCAGATACGTAAATCCAATACAGAGCCCATAATCCGAATTTATGCAGAAGGGAGAACTTCTGATGAGGCTGAAAATCTGGCAGATAGAGTAATAGAAATTGTTAAAAAACTCTAATATTATTTTATTTTATTAATCCTCCGGAATAAAAATACCGTAATAAGTGTCTTTAAATCATAAAGACCAAAGCCACTGATGTTAAAATTTGTTAAGTAAATATTGTTAATAATCATTTTTGATACTTTTGTGGCTTAATTCTTTTGCATTTATTAAGTATTAACAAGTATAATCTCAATGAAAAGGACAATCATTATTGCAGGAATTATTGCAGCTGTGGCTATAATAATTTTGATTTTTATAGGAAAAATGACAAAAAAGAAAGATATTACTAATCTTTACACAGAGGCAAAAAGAGGTCAGTTTGATATTTTAGTTACCACTACCGGGGAATTACAGGCGGAAAATTCGAAAGATATTACCGGTCCTGAGTTTACCCAGCGCAGGAACATCCGTGCCATGGATATTAAGATAACCGACCTTGTCCCTGAAGGTACGGAAGTAAAGGCAGGTGATTATGTTGCCACACTCGACAGGACTACTTTTGACAACAACCTTAAGGATGAGCTTGAAAGGCTTACCACCTCTGAAACAAATCTGGAAGTCAAGATGCTTGATACAGCAGTATCGCTCAGCAACCTTAGAGATAATATCAAGAATCTCAGGTTCACTGTTGAAGAGGCAGCTATTACACTCCAGCAGTCAAAATATGAGCCTCCTACAACTATACGTCAGGCAGAGATGAATCTGGACAGGGCCCAGCGGTCGCTTGATCAGACAATAAAAGGGTATTCACTGAAGGTTGAACAGGCAAGGTCAGAAATGAGGACGATAAAATTCAATCTCTCAGAACAGCGACAGAGGGTGGCTGATCTGCAGATTATACTTTCAAATTTTTTAATTACAGCGCCTTCCGACGGAATGGTTATTTACAAAAGAGACAGGACAGGGACAAAACGAAAAGTCGGCTCTTCAATCTCTCCATGGGATAATGTTGTTGCCACACTTCCTGACATGTCAACTATGATCTCAAAAACCTATGTAAATGAGATTGATGTAAGTAAGGTCAAGTCGGGACAGAAGGTTGAAATTCTTGTTGATGCATTTCCTGAAAGATCCTATACAGGTCTTGTGACTTCTGTGGCAAATATTGGTGAACAGCTCCCAAATACCGATGCAAAAGTATTTGAGGTGTCGATTAAGGTTGACGGATCTGATCCTATACTGAGACCTTCGATGACTACCGGCAATAAAATCATTACTAAAACCATCAGCGATGTTGTTTATATTCCGCTTGAAAGTGTTCAGGCCGGAGCTGACAGTATTCCTTTCGTTTATCTGAAAAATGGCAACAAACAGGTTGTTGTAATTGGAGAGTCAAACGAAAACAATGTGATAGTTGAACAGGGATTGGAGGAAGCTGCTGCAATATATCTCAGCACACCTGAAAAACCGGAGAGTTTTAAACTGGTTGGGCAGGATCTGATAGCAGTCAACAGAGAAAGAGCAAAGGCAAAAAAGGATGAAGAAATGAGGATCAGGGAAGAATCAGCAAGAGCCGGGCAAAGAGGACAAATGAGGCCGATGATGGAAGGAATGACCCCTGAAATGATGCAGCAATTTCAGAATATGAGGGGCAATACACAGCAAGGCCAGGGAAGATCAAGAGATACAGCCGCTATGCTAAGAATGAGGGAACAGTTCCAGAATCCAGGGGGAACAACACCAGGAGGAACCCCGGGAACAACAAGGGATACCTCGGCACGCCGCAGAACTACTAATCAGGCCGGACAACAAACACCAGGTCAGAATTAACCGGTACCTGCTAAGTCTTCATTTAGAAATAATAACTAATAACAGACATTATGTTTAAGTTTTTCTTCAGATATCTTCACGATATGGAGATTGCCGTCGAATCCATAGTTTCCAACAAGCTGAAATCGATGCTTACGGCTCTGGGTATAATATTCGGCGTGGCAGCGGTCATCGCAATGCTGGCTATAGGAAAAGGAGCCAAGCAGGAGATCATGGAGCAGATGAAAATGGTCGGAGTGAACAATATTCTTATTAATCCGATTATCCCTGATAAATCTTCTTCTTCTGACGAAGGAGCAGAAAAACAACAGAAGAAATTCTCCAGGGGGTTGAATATGCTTGATGTTGAAGCAATCAGCGAAACACTTCCTTCAGTAAAAAGGATAAGTCCTGAGATATCATTTATCTCTACGGCCATGCTGAACGGTGTTAAGTACACCGCTAAACTTGTAGGGGTTTCAAATGACTATTTCTATTTATATAACTTACCGCTTGTTTCCGGTACTATTTTTAATGACTATCAGGAAGAGAATGGTATTAAGGTTTGTATCATCGGGGCTAATATCAGGGCTAAATTCTTCAGTAAAATTGATCCCATCGGACAGTATATCAAATTCAACGGTATATGGCTTAAGGTTATCGGGGTGCTACAGAAAACCAATGTTAACCTTACAGGTTTTGAGGAGAAAGGTGTAAATGTTTACAACGACAACATCTATATCCCGATTCAGACAATGCTCTTAAGATATCAGAACAGGGCTCTTGTAAATACCAAGCTGGTATCAGAAGCCTCTTCAAATGTTATGATTTTTGGAGGTGGTCCGGGTGGTCCGGGCGGCATGGCAAGAGTAGTTGTCAGCAGCTCTGACGCCTCTTCCAGTGCAGAAACAAATTATAATCAGCTCGACAGGATCGTTGTACAGGTACAGGAAACAGAACAGCTTAATCCAACCACTGAAATATTAAGCCGTATGCTTACGCGGCGCCATACAAACGTCAAAGACTTTGAGATTACCGTTCCTGAACTTTTGCTTAAACAGCAGCAGCGGACAAAAGACATATTCAATATAGTCCTTGGGGCAATTGCAAGTATTTCGCTTATTGTTGGCGGGATTGGAATTATGAATATCATGTTTGCTTCAGTGATGGAAAGGATCAAGGAGATTGGAACAAGAATGGCCATCGGTGCGAAGAAAATGGATATTGTTGTTCAATTTCTTTCTGAGGCAGTCCTGATAAGTGTAACAGGAGGTTTTATCGGAGTATTCTTCGGAGTTATCATGGCAAAACTTATTCAGGAGATTGCAGGCATCATGACCATTGTCTCATTTTTCTCGGTATTTATTGCTTTCGGGGTATCGGCTGCTGTCGGAGTCATCTTTGGCTATTCTCCTGCAAAAAGAGCATCTGAAAAAGATCCAATAGAATCGTTAAGATATGAATAAAGTATTAGAAATGAAGAAATTATTTTTATTGTCAATAATTGGCGCCTTTATGTTTTCCTTTCAGAAAACAGAGGCGCAGGAGTTTAGAAAATTAACTTTTAATGAGGTAATCAAACTTTCTGAAGAACAGTCACCCAATGCCCTGATGGCCAAGCACAGGTTCAGGGCCAGCTACTGGCAGTACCGTACTTTTGTGGCAGAGTACAGGCCATCTCTTACTCTCACAGGTACCACACCTTATTACACCACTGCTTATGAGAGAGTATGGAACTCAGTACTTGAACGCTGGGATTATAAATCAACAAATGTCCTTCGGAACCTCGGATCCCTTGCACTTTCACAGAATATAGGCCTTACCGGAGGAACACTTTCATTAAATTCGGATCTCACCCTTGAGAATGATTTTGAGAATGACACCAGGAAATATATCACTGTCCCGGTAAGCATCGGTTTAGTTCAGCCGTTGTTCAGATATAATTCCCTCAGATGGCAGAAGAAAACTGAACCCCTGAAATATGAAACTGCAAAAAAGACATATCTGTCGAACATCGAAAGTGTTCACCAGCAAGCTGTAATGAATTTCTTTTCGCTTGCGCTTGCCCAGATCAACAAGCAGATTGTTGAGATGAACTATGCCAATGCTGATACTCTCTACAGGATTGCCAGGGGCCGCTATGAGCTGGGGACCATTGCCGAAGATGAACTTCTTCAGATGCAGTTATCGTGGCTTAATGCCGAAACCGCCAGACGAGAGGCTGAAATGAATCTCAGAGACAGGGAGATCCGTTTACGCTCCTTCCTGGGATTTAATGAAAGTGTAAGAATCGAATTGATTATGCCTGCTGAGATACCCGATTTACAGATCAGTGTTCAGGAGGTTCTTGATCTTGCTCTGGCAAATAATCCCCAGGTATTAAACCAGCAGCTTACTCTGCTCACAGCACAAAGCACTGTTGCTCAGGCAAAAGCTGAAAAAGGACTGAATGCTAACCTTATAGTCTCATTCGGTTTACGCGATCAGGATCCGGATTTTGCATTGGCCTACGCCCAATCCAATCAGCAGCAGAATGTCAGGATAGGAATTACCATGCCTATTCTTGACTGGGGTCTTGGCCGCGGAAAATACAGAATGGCCCAGTCGAGCCTTGAACTGGCGAATGTACAGTCGCAGCAGGCACTCGTTGACTTTGAGCAGAACCTGATGCTTGATGTTGAACAATTCAATCTGCAGGCAAACCAGGTGGCAATTGCAGCTAAATCCGACACAGTTGCCATGAAGAGATACGAGGTTACAAAACAGCGCTTCCTTATTGGTAAAATAGCTGTTCTTGACCTTCAGGACGCTGATACAAAGAAAGACCAGAACAGAAGGGCCTATGTTCAGGCTTTACAGAATTACTGGAACTATTTTTATAATATACGCAACCTTGCCTTATACGATTTTATAAACCGGAAACCTCTCGAAACTGTATATGATAAATTGCTTGACTAATACTTAACAGATAATTTTCATATTGTAGAGACGTCGCATGCAACGTCTCTACTGTTTTTTATAAAAATTTAATATCTTTGCGCCTCATTAAAGAAGAATAAGAAAAGTTTTCGTTTAAATCCAAAGTAAAGTCAAATGCAAAACAAAGCAGCTATTATCGTTCTGGCAGTTGCATTAGCCCTGGTATCCGTTTACCAGTTATCATTTACCGCCGCTACATCCAAAGTAAAAAAAGAGGCCAGAGAATATGCAAAAGGTGATCTGGTAAAGCAGCGTGCTTATCTGGATTCAATTTCCGCGCTGCCGAAAGACAAATGGAGTTACCTGGGAAACACCTTCAAGGAGGTTCAGAAAAAAGAGATAAACCTTGGCCTCGACCTAAAAGGAGGGATGAATGTAATACTGGAGGTTTCGGTTGAAGATATTCTTAAAGCACTTTCAAATTATAATACTGATAAAACTTTTACTGATGCACTTGCCCTTACCAGGAAGTACCAGAAGGAGAGCCAGTCGGATTTCCTTACTCTTTTTGGAAGAGCATTCGAAGAGACTGATCCGGGTGCAAAACTCGCCGCGATCTTTGGGACTGTCGAGTTAAGAGACAAGGTGAATTTCAATTCAAGCAATGAAGATGTATTAAAGGTGCTTGATGAGGAGGTTACTGACGCTATCAGTAATGCATTTAATATCCTGAGGACCAGGATCGACCGTTTCGGAGTTGTTCAGCCCAATATTACCCAGCTTGCAACAAAGGGTCGTATCCTTATTGAGCTCCCCGGGCAGGATAATCCCCAGAGGGTAAGGGAGCTTCTCCAGGGTACAGCGAATCTTGAATTCTGGGAAACATACGAGAATGCTGAAATAATTGGATATCTTTCACAGGCAAACAACCTTTTAAGGGAGATTCAGGCTAAT
>DATKXL010000099.1:0-6162 GCA_035529055.1 Bacteroidales bacterium | reverse complement strand
AATTCGGTGCTTTATACCGGAGTAACAAGTGATATCAAAGAGAGAATCAAACAACATAAGCTTAGGAAACATTCTGACAGCTTCTCTGCGAGGTATAATCTTTTTAAACTTGTTTATTACGAAACTTTTGATTCTATTGGTGAAGCAATAAAAAAAGAGAAAATAATAAAAGGGGGGAGCCGAAAGAAGAAACTGGACCTGATAAATAGTACAAATCCGGAATGGCGTGATCTATCAGGCATTCTTTATGGGTGAAACGGATTGCTTCGTCACTTCGTTCCTCGCAATGACCATGCCACTGTAAAAGATTTCTTCACTGGCCGTTTACAATGCTTACTAATGGATTCCGTCATTGCGAGTCCCGCACAGCGGGACGAAGCAACCCATAAACCCAATTACCAGCCTATCTTACCTGTACCGTCATTGCGAGTCACGCGAAGCGCGACGAGGCAACTCATTTCATGTTAATATATAATTCGAAATAGTACTGCCGTTTAACTGTTTTCCTGATATCTTTACTCCATGATCGACCGTTCCACAATAGAGAGGATCCTCGATGCTGCTCAGATAGTTGATGTGATCCAGGAGTTTGTTCCTCTGAAAAAGAGAGGGGTCAACTATTTGGGATTGTGCCCTTTTCATAATGAGAAGACTCCCTCGTTCACAGTATCTCCTTCGAAAGAGATCTTTAAATGCTTCGGCTGCGGCAAGGTCGGTAACTCTGTCAATTTTATAATGGAGCATGAGCACCTCACCTACCCCGAAGCCCTTAAATACCTTGCCCGGAAATATCATATTGAAGTTGTTGAAAAAGAACGCACCCCTGACGAGATTGAGAAGCAGAATGAGAGGGAGAGCCTCCTCGTCTTAACAGCTTATGCTGTAAGGCAATTCCTTGAAAATCTTTTTCAAAGCGATGAAGGGATCTCTGTCGGCCTCACTTATTTCAAGGAGAGAGGATTCAGGCAGGATACACTGAAGAAATTTGAAGTCGGTTACAGCTTTGAAAAACGAGATGCTTTCTCAAAAAAAGCCCTGGAGGACGGGTACAGACAGGATTTCCTGGTTAAGACAGGACTATCAATACAGCATGAAGAACGCATCTTTGACAGGTTCAGCGGAAGAGTGATGTTCCCTATCCACTCGCTTTCAGGACAGGTGCTTGGTTTCGGGGGCAGGATATTGAAAGCGGATCCGAAGAGTGCAAAGTATGTCAACTCTCCCGAGTCAGAGATATATCACAAAAGCAGAGTGCTTTACGGTATTTTCCAGGCGAGAAAATCTATAACGCACGAAGACAGGTGTTACCTTGTTGAAGGTTACACCGATGTGATGTCCCTTCATGAGGCCAACATCGAAAATGTGGTGGCTTCGTCAGGTACATCACTTACTCAGGAGCAGGTAAGACTTATAAAACGTTTTACACAGAATATAACAATCCTTTACGATGGCGATCCTGCCGGCATAAAAGCATCAATACGCGGTATAGACCTTGTACTCGAAGAGGGGATGAATGTGAAAATCGTCCTCCTGCCTGTTAATGAGGATCCTGATTCTTATTCCAGGAAGGTCAGCAATGAAGAATTTTTCAGGTACCTCAGGGATAATGAAACCGATTTTATACGTTTTAAAACACAGCTTCTTTTATCAGAAGCCGGGAACGATCCTGTACGAAAGGCTAATCTTATCCGTGATATCGTAAAATCAATCGCCGTTATTCCTGAGGCAATCAACAGGACTGTCTATATAAAAGAGTGCAGCATAGTACTGGAAGTTGCTGAGCCGGTACTTTACCACGAGGTGAATAAACTGAGACAACAAAAATCATTTCAGGACAGGAACAAATACCCGGGTCCGGAAGATCTTCCCCTTCAGCCTCCGGCAGTAATAAAACCGGTTCAGCACAAAACTCTTTCTTATTATTCCGAAAAAGAGATAATAAGACTGCTTTTAAAATTCGGGAGTGAAGAGCTGGAAAGACATATCCGTAGTGAAGACGGAAAGGAAGAATTGATGACAGTCTCAGATTATATTGTAAGGGAGATAACATCCGATGATCTCTCTTTTAATGACAGTATCTGTGAAAAGATCTTTACCGACTACAAGTTTCATGTTGAGCATGGCCTCTTCCCGGGGGACAAGCATTTTGTAAAACATGAGGATCCTGAAATATCAAGTATGTCAGCCGACCTTCTTGCCGAATCTCATGAGCTTAGCAGGATCTGGAAGGATAAACAGACTTTTGTCGAGACTGAAGATATGAAGCTGAGAGATATTGTTCCTGATGTTGTGCTCAAATTCAAAAGTGATAAGATCAAAATGAGGCTTGATGAAATAATGATCCAGATTAAAGAGGCAGACAAGGCGGGTGACACGGAAAGAGTTCTCGCCCTGCAGAAAAGGGACCAGAACATGAAGGCTGCTTTAATGATGATATCAAAGAAGCTTGGGAACCGAATACTGCTGTGATTTCTCATAAATATTTATTATATGAAAGCTGCAAAATTAATAGTGTTCCTTATAGTTTCCCTTTTCATATCTTCCTGTGGAACAAAGGATTCCGGAAAATTGAAACTACCTCTTAAAAAGCCTGCCGTATCACCGGAATATTATGAACCGATTGATAAAGGTTTCAACGAATATATTACAGGATATACCTCGGGAATTATTCCTTCAAATTCCATAATTCAGATAAGATTCACTCCCGAATTTGCAGTAAAAGCCGGTAAGCAAATCCCTGCAGCTCTTTTTACTTTTGAGCCGGTAATAAAAGGCAAGGCAGAATGGGCCGATGAGACAACACTCGTTTTCAGACCTGCCAGATTACTTGAACCGGGTACATTCTTTTCGGGTCAGCTTAACCTGCATAAGCTGGCAGATGTGAAAGAACAACTTAAGGTTTTCCCCATAAGAGTTCAGACTGTAAATAAAGATTTCATCGTAAAGACAGGAGCTCTTGAATGTACTTCAACCGAAGGAAACAAATATGCCCTTCATGGCGAGATTGTCGCTTCAGATTATATTGTTTCATCAGAGGTTGAAACTTACCTTGAAGTAAAACTTGGCAGAAAAAAGATGGGGATAGTCTGGGATCATTCCGATATGCTGATCCATAAATTCATTGTAACAAATATCCACCGCACCGATAAAACCCAGAAGCTTAACGTCATCTGGGATGGCTCAACAGCAGGGGTAAGACAAAAAGGTTCATCGGTAGTCACCATTCCGTCTTCAGGTGAATTCAGCGTTATAGATCTTCTGTTAATCAAGGGGGAGAGTCAGAGAATTGATATTGTCTTTTCCGATCCTGTTGACGCAAAACAGGAAACCAGAGGACTTATCTGGTTTTCTCCTCATACCGAATTAACCCTGAACATTAACTCAAATATAATCAGTCTCTTTCCCACAACAACACCCCGGGGCATAGCAGAACTGAACGTCGAATCATCCATTAAAAACACCAAAGGGCTGACCCTTTCATCATTCTTTGTTCAAAAAATTGATTTCAATCCTGTTCCTCCTTTAATTGCTCTTTCAGGTAACGGGGTCATCCTGCCATCTTCGCAAAACCTGATATTCCCTTTTAAAGCTGCAAACCTTAAAGCGGTTGACTTAAAGATTATCAAGATATTCGAGAATAACCTGCCTCATTTTCTTCAGGAAAATGATTTGAATACAGGGTATTCTGTTAAACGGTTTGGACGGCCCGTTTATTCAGGGAGGGTTGATCTTGTGGGAGCAACAGGGACAAACCGTGAATCATGGAATCTTTATTCAATAGATCTCTCCGATTATGTCCAGGTTGAACCCGGCATCCTGTACAGAGTGGAACTGGGGATGAGACCATCTTATTCCCTCTACTCCTGCCCCGGCTCAGGTGAATCGGGTAAATATGAAGAACTACTTAGGCAGTCGGAGGAAAATAACCGCGAATTCTGGGATGATCCTGAAAACTACTATAACGACAGTGATGATTTTTTATATTATTCTCTCGGATTCGACTGGAGAGACAGGGATGATCCCTGCAAAGATGCCTATTTCAGCCCTGATAAAAAGGTCAGCAGGAACATACTGGCTTCAAACTTCGGAATAATAGCCAAAAAAGGATCTGATAATAACCTGAGGGTAATTGTAAATGACATCCTTACTGCTTTGCCTTTAAGTGAGGTCGCAGTTGATGTTTATGATTTTCAGATGCAGGTGATAATCTCGGGAAAGACTGGTCAGGAAGGATCGGTAAGCCTTTTGTGTGAAAGAAAACCCTTCCTGGTAATTGCAAAAAAAGATAAAGACAGGAATTTTCTTAAAATAAACGAGGGTGCTTCCCTTTCTCTTAGTTCCTTTGATGTTTCCGGGACAAAACCTGAACAGGGTATTAAAACATTCATCTATGGAGAAAGAGATGTTTGGAGACCCGGCGACTCAATCTTTCTTTCAGTCTTTTTCAAAAACATGAATAATGACCTGCCTCCCGGCCATCCTGTTCATTTCGAACTTATAAATCCACTCGGACAAAGAGTTGACAATCAGGTTCAGAACCTTAAAGAAAGTAACCTTCTTGTGTTCAGGACAAGGACAGACGGTGATGCCATCACAGGTAATTATGAAGCTGTTATCAGGATCGGAGGAGCAGCTTTCAGTAAGAGAGTACGGGTAGAGACAATAAAACCTAACCGCCTGAAGATAAACCTCAGCTTTGCTGATGAGATACCGGGGGGCAGCCGCAGAGGTTCGAAAGGAACTCTTAATGCCAGGTGGCTTAATGGCGCAACAGCCGGCAATATGAAAGCTTCGGTGGAATATATCCTGAAACAAAAAAAAACGGAATTTGCAAAATACAGCCAGTATGTTTTTGATGATCCTGCAATTGAATTCTATTCCGAAACAGTAAATATCTTTGATGGTTACACCGATGAAAATGGAAATGCCACCATAAGCTTTGATCCCGGGAAAGATATCCTTGCTCCGGGAATGTTAAATGCTGTCTTTACAACAAAGGTTGCAGAAAAAGGTGGCGATGAAAGCATGATCCAGGCAACTTATAATTATGCTCCTTTTCCGGTTTTCGTTGGAATGAATCTGCCCTCCCTTAAGGGCAAGGAGAGAATGCTTATCACTGATGCAATTAATGAAGTTAAGCTGGTCACTGTTGACGAAAAGGGCAATCCTGTAAATTCAAAGGTTGAGATATCTGTTTATAAAATATCATACAGGTGGTGGTGGGAATCGGATCAGGAGAACCTTGCATATTATATTTCGAATAACATATATAAACCTGTTATCAGCGGGAGCATCGCCACCATGGGAGGTGAGGGTTCCTTCTCATTTAAAATAGATAAAAAAGAGTGGGGCAGATACCTGATAAGAGCATCCTCCCCGGATGGCCATTCAACGGGCCGTATAGTTCTTATTGACTGGCCATGGGAGTATGGCATGAAAGGAAAGAGCGACGGGGCCACCCTTATCACAATAAATACCGATAAAGAGAAATATGAACCAGGTGACATGATAAAACTCTCATTTCCGGCACCTGAAAATGCAAGAGCTATTGTCACTCTCGAAAATTCGACTGGAATACTTGAGGAGATCCATGCTGTTTCAACCGGACAGAATACAGTCGTAACCTTTAAGGCAAGACCCGAAATGGCTCCGAATATCTATGCATGGGTAACTGTTATTCAACCCCATTCTCAGACGATGAACGATATGCCCATACGACTCTATGGAGTGATACCGGTTATGGTCGAAGATCCCGGAACGCGCCTTTCGCCACAGATAAAGATGCCTGATGAAACAGGTTCCCGGAAACCTTTTGAGATAATAATTAGTGAAGCTGCCAGGAAACCGATGACATACACCCTTGCCATCGTCGATGAGGGATTGCTTGACATTACAGGGTTCAAGACTCCCAATCCGTGGAACTGGTTCTATGCGCGTGAAGCTCTTGGTGTCCAGACATGGGATCTGTATGATTTTGTTCTCGGAGCATTCGGGGGTACCCTCGAGAGGATCTTTGCCATCGGAGGTGATGAGGCTGTTATTGACAGGTCCGCCAACAAGGCGCAGAGATTCGTACCTGTGGTCAGGTTTCTGGGGCCATTTACTCTGGGTGCAGGTAAGACAGCAACACATACACTTACCCTGCCCCAATATACCGGATCG